>NZ_JAPEPF010000001.1:0-306747 GCF_026340595.1 Streptomyces sp. NBC_01363 | reverse complement strand
GATCTCCGAGGTGTCGATCACGGCGGTGCCGTCGACCGAGAACGAACTGGCCCTGCTCCACTGGCCGGTGCGGCTGATCGGACCGTGCAGGACGTGGCCACCACGCCGTACGTCGCCCACCGCGATGTCGGCGACGCCGTCACCGTCCACGTCGCCCACGTCCAGGTCGCCGGTGCCGTCGATCTGGTCGCCGGGGACGGGCTTCAGGAGCGTGGCGTTCTTCGAAAGGCCCGACGCGCCACCCCAGTTGACGGCCACCACTGTGCCCTTGTCGCCGTCGGTTCTGTACGCCCAGAGGCGGCTGACGAGATCCGCGTAACCGTCATGGTCCAGGTCGGCGCTGCGCAGGTTCGTGCCGTAGCGGGCGTCCTCCGGGTTGTTGATGTCCGGACGGTTCGGCCAGGTCAGCACCTGCTTGTGGGCGGAGGACAGGCCTTCGGGGCCGCCGAAGAGGACGCTCACGGCGCCCGCGCCGGCCTCCGGGTCGCCGAGAACGGCCATGGGGGCGCCCACGGCGACGTCCGGGTAGCCGTCGCCGTTGAAGTCGTCGTGCAGCCGCTTACTGCTCGGCGCCTTCGCGGTGACGGACGAGCGTTCGGTCGGGGCGGAGGACTTCGTGGCGGCATGGCCGGCGGGTGCCGCGACGGCTCCGGCGACCAGGGCGATGCCGGCCGCGATGGCCAGGCGGCGGCGGTGGGAGAGTGCAGGCACGTCGGTCAACTCCGGTGCTCGGGAGGTCAGTCGGGGCAGTACGGAATCGGATTCCGTACTGCCCCGTACGACCTCGCGGCCCGGTGGATGGTTGTGCCGCACCGTCGGTGACTGCTGGTCAGCCCTTCTTGAAGGTGTCGAGGTGGGCGAAGACCACCACGTTGTCCTCGTAGTCCTTGGCGGTCTTGTTGTACGCGCCTCCGCAGGTGATCAGGCGCAACTCGGCGGAGTTGGTGTCGGCGTAGACCCGGTCGTCCGGGAACTTCGCCTTGCTGAACTGCTCGACGGAGTCGACCTTGAACGTGGCGACCGAGCCGTCGGCGCGGGTGATGTCGACCTGGGAGCCGGGGCCGAGGAACCGGAGCTGGAGGAACACGGCCGGACCGGTCATCGTGTCGACATGACCCGCCACGATCGCGGCACCGCGCTCGCCGGGGGTGGCGCCGTCCTTGAACCAGCCGACCAGGTTCCTGTCGTTGGGGGGCGGCGCGTCCAGCCGACCGGTGGCGCCGATGGACAGATCGGTGAACGGAGCGTCGACGGCGATGGCCGGGATCCGGAGCCGCTTCGGGACGGAACGCGACATCGCCGGGCCGACGGTGGCCTTCGACGAGGTGACGGGGGCGGGCGCGGCGTGGGAGCCGAGGACCTCGGGGGCGGCGGACGAAACGGCTGCGGGCAGGGCCGGCGGCTTGTCGTCGACCGAGGTGCCGAAGGAGTTGTAGATGAGGACCATGCCGAGCCCGGCTGCCACGGCGGGCCACATCAGGGCGCGGCCCAGTGTGGTTCGGGGGGCAGTCCGGGTGGGGGTGGAGCCGGTCGACTGCGGGGCGGCCATGGGAACGTGCCTTTCGGTTGTGCGGTGTCGAGGGGGAGGGGTTCGGTCCGGGGTCGGGTCCTGGGATCGGTCCGGGGCTTATCCGGGGCTTATCAAGGGGGAAACGCAGCCGCCGCGGCCGCCGCCCCGAGGGGCAGCGGCCGCGACAACGAAACGACCGGCTGGGGCTGGCCCGGTCAGACCATCGCGCCACCCGTCGACTGGCGGCGGCGCAGCTTGTACGCACCGACACCGACACCGCCGAGCAGCAGCGCCGAGCCGGCGGCCAGACCGCCACCGGTCATCGCCATGCCGCCACCACCGGCGTGCACGCCACCACGGGGCCTGTCGCCGCCACGGCCGCCTTCGTCGCCGCCACGGCCGCCTTCGTCGCCACCGCGGCCGCCTTCGTCGCCACCGCGGCCGCCTTCGTCGCCACCGCGGCCGCCTTCGTCGCCACCGCGGCCGCCTTCGTCGCCGCCACGACCACCCTCGTCGCCGCCACGACCACCCTCGTCGCCACCGCGACCACCCTCGTCGTCCCTGGTGATCACGGATGCCATGAAGCCGCCGCCGGCGTGGACGCCGCCGTTGGGACGGCCGCGGTCGCCACGGCCACCTTCGTCGCCGCCACGGCCACCCTCGTCGCCACCGCGGTCGCCGCCACGGCCACCCTCGTCGCCGCCACGGTCTCCACCGCGACCACCCTCGTCGCCGCCACGGTCTCCACCGCGACCGCCCTCGTCGCCGCCACGGCCGCCCTCGTCCCCACCGCGACCACCCTCGTCGTCGCTGGCGATGACGCGAGCCATGAAGCCGCCGCCGGTGTGGACGCCGCCGCGCGGCCTGTCGCCGCCACGGCCACCCTCGTCGCCGCCGCGTCCACCGCGGTCGCCGCCACGGCCGCCTTCGTCGCCGCCACGGCCGCCTTCGTCGCCGCCACGACCACCCTCGTCGCCGCCACGACCACCCTCGTCGCCACCGCGGCCACCCTCGTCGTCGCCGGCGATGACGAGGGCCATGAAGCCGCCGCCGGTGTGGACGCCGCCACGCGGGCGGTCGCCGCGGTCGCCGCCGCGGTCGTCACCACGGTCGCCGCCACGGTCTCCACCGCGGTCGCCGCCGCGGCCACCCTCGTCGCCGCCGCGGTCGCCGCCGCGGCCGCCCTCGTCGCCGCCACGGTCTCCGCCGCGGTCGGACCTTCCGTGGTCGTCGCCGTGCGAGGACGAGTAACCGTTGTCGTGGCCCGAGTCGCCCGACGTGACCATGGCGTAGGCGGACGGGCCGGTGATGGCAAGGACCGCTGTGACAGCGGCCGAAGCGAACAGTGTGCGGGCAGAGCGCATCTGAACACATTCCTTCCGCCGCAACTGCGAAGAGTGACCGGCTGTCGACTCAATGTGGCGCAGTGGCGACGTGATCCACCGTCAGTCGGAATGCGAATCCGCGCCATCGGGAAATGCAGCATTGGAGCTATGCCGTGGGCTCTTCGGGTGGAGTGGGGCCGATAATCACCCGTTGGACTGCACGCAGCGGCGCGTGAGGTTTGGGCTGCGGGGTCTCACCTGTTTGCTGACCCTTTCCGTGCGGCGACACGCTCGTCGCCCACCTCGCGACGGCCCTTCATTCCCCATGAACGGCCTTGAGGGAAAAGGGAGTTGGTGTGAACCGTGCGGTGTGCCGGCCGGGCCGGGCGAGCTCCGCGGCCTGCCGGTTTCTCCGTGCGGGCCCCGGATCCGCGTCGGCGGCGTGCGTGATCCGGCGACGTGCCGCCGCTGACCTGCTTGCTTCCCAGCGCCGAGGTGTGCGCGGGACGGCGGCCGGTAAATCGGTTGTCGGGGGTCGGGCCCTCTGCTGTACTCGCCGCAGAAGTCGACCGACGAAGGAGCGGGTCATGCGAGGAACTCTCATGTTCATTCAGGCGGGAATTGTCACCGATCTTGAAGACATGGAGTTTCGTGTACACGCTGAACCTGGGAATTCTGGCGCATGTCGACGCCGGTAAGACGAGCCTGACCGAGCGGCTGCTCCACACCGCCGGTGTCATCGACGAGATCGGCAGCGTCGACGACGGCAGCACCCAGACCGATTCCCTGGCACTCGAACGGCAACGCGGCATCACGATCAAGTCCGCCGTCGTCTCGTTCGCCGTCGACGACATCACCGTCAATCTGATCGACACCCCCGGTCACCCGGATTTCATCGCCGAGGTGGAACGGGTACTGAATGTGCTCGACGGTGCCGTGCTGGTCATTTCCGCGGTGGAGGGCGTACAGGCGCAGACCCGCGTGCTGATGCGGACACTGCGACGCCTGCGCATCCCGACGCTCGTCTTCGTGAACAAGGTCGACCGCGGCGGCGCGCGGGACGAGGCCGTTCTGCGGAGCATCGCCGAGAAGCTGACCCCGGCCGTGGTCGCCATGGGCTCGGTCGACCGGCCGGGCGGCCGGGATGCCCGCTGCACGCCCTACACCGGCGCCGACGCCGGCTTCACGGACCGGCTGACCGAGCTGCTCGCCGACCACGACGACGCGCTGCTGGACGCGTACGTCTCGAATGCCGCGGCCCTCCCGTACAGCAGACTGCGCGAGGAGCTGGCGGCGCAGACCGGGCGGGCGCTGGTGCATCCGGTGTACTTCGGCTCGGCGATCACCGGCGCAGGGGTGGATGCCCTGGTCAGCGGGGTCAGGGAGCTGCTGCCCGCGAGCGGGGGCGATCCCGGCGGGCCGGTCTCGGGCACGGTGTTCAAGGTGGAGCGCGGACCGGGCGGCGAGAAGACGGCGTACGTCCGGATGTTCTCGGGCACGGTACGGATCCGCGACCGGCTGCCGTTCGGCCGGGGCGACGGGCGCGCCGAGGGCAAGGTGACCGGGATCAGCGTCTTCGACCGGGGCTCGGCCGTGCGTGGGGCGGCGGTCGGCGCGGGCCGGATCGCGAAGCTCCGGGGGCTCGGCGGTATCCGGGTCGGCGATCCGGTCGGCGATCCGGTCGGCGTGCCGGACACGACCGCACCGGGCCGCTGGTTCGCTCCGCCGACGCTGGAGTCGGTCGTGGTTCCCTGCCCTCCGGCGAGCCGGGGCGAGCTGCACTTCGCGCTCGCGCAACTCGCCGAACAGGACCCGCTGATCAACCTGCGTCAGGACGACGTCCGAAAGGAGGTGTCCGTCTCGCTCTACGGCGAAGTGCAGAAGGAAGTCATCCAGGCGACGCTGGCCGACGAATTCGGAATCGGTGTCACCTTCCGCGAGACCACGACCATTTGCCTGGAACGGCCGAACGGCAGTGGTGCGGCGCACGAGATCATCGGCCGGAGCGGCAATCCCTTTCTGGCGACCATCGGCCTTCGGGTCGACCCCGCCCCGGTCGGCAGCGGTATCACCTACCGGCTGGAGGTGGAGCTCGGATCGATGCCCTTCTCCCTGATGAGGGCGGTGGAGGAGACCGTGACGGAGACCCTGCGGCAGGGACTGCGCGGCTGGCAGGTCACCGACTGCGTCGTCACCATGACGCATTCCGGCTACTGGGCCCCGTTGAGCACCGCGGGCGACTTCCGCAATCTGACCCCGCTGGTCCTGATGAGCGCCCTGAAGCAGGCCGGCACCACGGTGCACGAGCCGATCCACCGATTCCGCCTGGAACTCCCCGCGGACCTGCTCAGCCCGGTCCTGCCCGTACTCGCACAGGTGCGCGCCGTCCCCGGGACACCGGCCCCGCACGGTTCCGTATACGTACTGGAGGGCGAGATCCCGGCAGCCCGCGTCCACGAGCTCCAGCAGCAGCTTCCGGCTCTGACGCGCGGCGAGGGGGTCCTGGAATCGGGCTTCGACTGCTACCGGGCCGTCGTCGGTACGCCCCCGGACCGGCCGCGCGCGGACCGCGACCCGCTCGACCGCAAGGAGTACCTGCTGCGCACGGTGCGCAGGGTCGCCGCGGGCGGGGATGTGCGGTGACCCCGGGACAGCCCTCAGTTCAGCAACGCCCGCGCCGCCCGCGCCCGTCGCCGGATCGCCTCCGCCGCCGCGGGCTCGACCCCGTCGACCACGTCCGCGTACTCCTCCATCTCCGCCGCCCCGCGCAGGAACTGCCCGCTCTGGACGAGCAGCTGCGCGCGCTCGTAACGCAGCCTGGCCGGATGCGAGGGGAGGAGCAGTGACAGGTCCACCGCCCACAGCGCCACATCCGTGTGCTCCGGACGGGCCGCCGCCCACGCCCTGATGTTGTTCAGGATCCGCAGCACGATCTCCAGCGGCCGCGCGGGCACCAGCATCGACTCCTCCAGCGGCTCCCCGGTGGTCCCCGCCACCAGCAGCTCCGCGTCCTGCCCGGTCATCGGCCGGCCGCCGTCGAACGGGTCGGCCAGCACCCGCTCGGCCGGATCGCCGAAGCCGACGACGAAATGACCGGGCAGCGCCACCCCGTACACCGGGGCGCCCGCCCGCCGCGCGACCTCGATCCACACCACGGACAGCAGGATCGGCAGCCCGCGACGCCTGCGCAGCACCTCGTGCAGCAGCGACGACTCCAGCCGCTGGTAGTCCGCCGACGAGCCCGCGAAGCCGTACCGCTCGCCGAGCAGTTCGGCCAGTGCCGAGGCCCAGGCCCGGCCGCCCCGCACGCCGTACGGAAGCCGGCCCGCCAGCTCGTCCAGTTCGATCTGTGCCGCGTCGATCCCGTTCACGTCCAGCGCGGGATCGGCCACCGCGCCCAGCAGCAGGCAGAGCAGCGCGAGGTCCGGCCGTTCGGCGCGCGCCTCCTCGGCGAACTGCCGGCGCAGCTCGTCCCGGCCCGGATGCTCCGGCCGTCCAGCGGGTTCAGGATTCATCGGGCCCGTCCCTGTCCGTCACGCCGAGCGGAAGTGGTGGTACAGGTGGTGGACCGCGAACCCCATGCCCTCGTACAGCGCCCGCGCCCCCTCGTTGTCCGACTCCACCTGGAGCCACGCCGCCGACGCGCCCTCCTCCAGGGCCTTGCGGGCGAGCGCGGTCATCACGGAGGTGGCGAGCCCCCGGCGGCGGTACGCCGGATCGACCTCGACGGCCATGAAGCCGGCCCAGCGCCCGTCCACCACGCACCGCCCGATCGCGGCGGGCGCGGCGTCCTCGCGGTCACCGGGCACGGAGGCGAACCACACCGAGGGCCCGCCGCGCAGCACCGCCAGGACGTGCGGGCCCGGGGTGTCGAAGCGCTGGTAGCGGGAGAGCCACGTCTCGTCGAGGTCCCGGCTCAGCCGTACCCGGGACACATCCGCGTCCAGATCGCCGATCGGGGCGAGCCCGCCGGTGCGTACCTCCGCCGTCACCTCGCGGCGCCATCCGCGCTCCTCGAGCTCCGCGCAGAGCAGCTCCTGGGTGCCCTCGGCGCCGGTCGCGGTCTGGATGTACGCGGGCAGGTCCCGTTCCCCGTACCACTGCCGGACGCGCCCGAGCGCCTCGTCGAGCGGGACGCCCGGATCGCCGAGCGGCAGCACGGAGTTGGCGCGCCGGGTGAACCCCTGCGCGGCGCGCAGCCGCCAGTCGCCCAGCGGCTCGCTCTCCACCGGCTGCCAGGCACGGGCGCAGACGGGCGCGAGCTCTTCGAAGGAGGCCGCCGGACCACGCCGACGGGCCGGAGCGGCGGGCACCACCTTGCCCGCCACCAGCGCGGATTCCGCGATACGGACGGATTCACCGCTCTTCGGTGTGATCGAGAGCACACCGTCGTCCCATGATGTGAGAACTCCTACCGTGTCGGCGAACTTCGCTCCTTGCGGGCCGGTCTCGCACACACGCCGGACTGATACCCGTTTGCCCACGTCAGCCGGTGTGATTCGGACCGTGAGCTGTCCGCCGATGGTGAATTCCACAGCTCTGTATGCCCCTCCTGTTCGGTTCGTGCCCCGGAACGGAGATACTAGGGGCGGGCATCGACGACGCCGCGCTCCCGCGCGAGAGCCAACGCCCTACCGAGGAGGAACGACAGCGTGACCTACGTCATCGCGCAGCCTTGTGTCGACGTAAAGGACAAGGCCTGCATCGAAGAGTGCCCCGTCGACTGCATCTACGAGGGCCAGCGGTCCTTGTACATCCACCCGGACGAATGCGTCGACTGCGGAGCCTGTGAGCCGGTGTGCCCGGTCGAGGCCATCTTCTACGAGGACGACACCCCCGAGGAGTGGAAGGACTACTACAAGGCCAACGTCGAGTTCTTCGACGACCTCGGGTCGCCCGGTGGTGCCTCCAAGCTGGGCCTGATCGAGCGCGACCACGCGTTCATCGCCGCGCTGCCGCCGCAGAACCAGTAGTCAGCGGCCAGCATGTGCGCCGCCCCGGTCCCGTACGGCTCGTCACCGTGCGGGACCGAGGCGTTTCCACGCCCGGGTGACGAGCGGCCCGAGTGTCCCTTGTGACTCCGTGTGTCCCTCGTGAACCCGCACGCCCCTCGTGACCCCCGTACGAGAAAGCAGAGATCCGTGTCCGCAGTCTCCTCCCGTCTCCCGGTCTTCCCCTGGGACAAGCTCGCGCCCTACAAGTCGACGGCCGAGGCCCACCCCGACGGCATCGTGGACCTGTCCGTCGGCACGCCCGTCGACCCGGTGCCCGAGCTGATCCAGCGGGCGCTCGTCGACGCGGCGGACAGCCCCGGCTATCCGACGGTATGGGGGACCGCCGAGCTGCGTGACGCGATCACCGGGTGGGTGGAGCGGCGGCTCGGCGCGGTCGGGGTGACGGACCGGAACGTCCTGCCGGTCGTCGGCTCCAAGGAACTGGTGGCCTGGCTGCCGACCCAGCTCGGTCTCGGCGCGGGCGACAAGGTGGCGTACCCGCGCCTGGCCTACCCGACCTACGAGGTGGGCGCCCGGCTCTGTGGCGCCGAGCCCGTCGTCTACGACGACCCGACCGAGCTCGACCCGGCCGGCCTCAAGCTGCTCTGGCTCAACTCGCCGTCGAACCCGACCGGCCGCGTCCTGTCCAAGGACGAGCTGATCCGGATCGTCGCCTGGGCCCGCGAGCACGACGTGCTGGTCTTCAGCGACGAGTGCTACCTGGAGCTGGGCTGGGAGGCCGAAACGGTCTCCGTGCTGCACCCGGACGTCTGCGGCGGTACGTACGAGGGCATCGTCGCCGTCCACTCGCTCTCCAAGCGCTCCAACCTGGCCGGATACCGCGCGGCCTTCATCGCGGGCGACGCGGCCGTGCTGAGTGAGCTGCTGCTGATCCGCAAGCACGGCGGCATGATGACGCCGGCCCCGGTCCAGGCGGCGGCGGTCGCGGCGCTCGGCGACGACGAGCACGTCGCGGAGCAGCGGACCCGGTACGCGGCGCGGCGCACGGCCCTGCGCACCGCGCTGGAGGCGCACGGCTTCCGGATCGAGCACAGCGAGGCGAGCCTCTACCTGTGGGCGACGCGTGACGAACCGTGCTGGGAGACCGTGGCGTACCTGGCGGAGCTCGGCATCCTGGTGGCGCCGGGCGACTTCTACGGACCGGCCGGCGACCGCTTCGTACGGGTGGCGTTCACGGCGACGGACGAGCGGGTGGCGGTAGCGGTCAAGCGGCTGGCCTGAGCCCGGGAACGGCGGTACACGCGCGGGGCCCCGGGAGTGCGCACTCCCGGGGCCCCGCGCGTGTGTGGTGCTGCTGCCGGCCGGTGGCCGGGACGGGTCAGCCGAGCGGCAGGTTCTGGGTGGGCAGACCCTGGGTGGGCAGGCCGCCCCCGGTCGCGGCACCGGTGGCGTTGCCGAGGACCTCGCCCGCGCTGCCCGCGGCGCCGCCCGCGGCCTTCTGCACGGCGGGGGTGGCCTTGGCACCTGCCTTGCCGACGGTCTTGCTGGCGGCCGGGAGGGTCGTTCCGACGATCTTGCCGCCGGTGTCGCCCGCCACCTCGGTGCCCTGCTGGGACGCGCCGTCGACCGTCTTGCCGAGACCGGCACCGTCGACGGTGGTCAGACCGCCGAGCTCCGGGGTCTGCGGCAGCTCCGCGGCACCCGCGGCTCCGGCCGCGCCGACCACGGGGGCCGCACCCGCGGCGATCAGCAGCGCGGCGCGGGCGATCCGGCGGGTCAGGGGGAGGGACATGATGCTCCTTCGACGGAATGAGGAATAGGTCTGTCCGTTGATCGGACGCAATGACAACCGTCGAAAGGGCGGGGGAGGTTGCGGTGGGCTTGGGTAAAGAGTCGGTAATGCGTCAGATCATCTGCAGTGGAGGAACCCGGGCAAACGCTGCATTCCCGGGTTCGTCGATGAACCGTCGCTTCCCTTTGGTGGCAAGGGAATCGAGGTGCCGGAAGGCGGCGGTGGGAGGGGTTGTGCGAGGGGGCGCTCAAAACCGGCCGGATGGCACTTCCGGGTGAACGCGTGAACTAGAGCGCGAGCTTGATCCGGACGTCGGTGGTGCCCGAATCCTTACGTTCCGTCCGCCAGCCCGACCCGGCCTCCCACACCCGGCCCCCGTACGAGACCTCGGCCAGGCGGAGCGCCTCGGACTGCGCGACCGCCCAGTGCGCGAGCTCCCAGCCGCGCCGGGCCGCGCCGTCGTCCCCGGACGCCCGGGTCGCGGGCACCGGCACCGAGACCGTGCTCGTCGCCGCCGCACCGGCCGCGGCCCCGCCGTCCTGCGGCGCCGTCGTCACCGCGGGCAGCACGTCCTTGCCGAAGGCCCGCACCAGCTCCGCCCGTACCTTCGCCGAGTCGGCGCTCGCGGCCGTCGCCCGCGGCGGCGCGCAGTTCAGCGAGGCGGGCGTACGACCGGTCAGCGCCGCCGCCAGCAGGGCCGCGTCCGGCTCGTGCTTCGCGTACGCCTGCGGGAAACCGCTGCGCTGGACCCGCTGCGCGGCGACCGTCAGCGGCAGCCGCGAGTAGCCGGGGACCTCGGCCAGATGCCGGTAGAACTCCCCGGCGGAGTAGACCGGGTCCAGGATCTGCTTCTCGGTGCCCCAGCCCTGCGAGGGGCGCTGCTGGAACAGCCCCAGCGAATCCCGGTCCCCGTGCTCGATGTTGCGCAGCCCGGACTCCTGGAGCGCGGTCGCCAGCGCGATCGTCACGGCACGCTCCGGCATCCCGCGCGAGGTGCCGACCGCGGAGATCGTCGCGGCGTTGACGGCCTGTTCCGGGCTCATCCGGTACGTACGGCCCTCGCCGTCCGAACCATCGGCCGACTCGACGACGCACCCTTCGATGACCTTGCTGCCGGTTATGTACTGAACGGTCAGATAGCCGCCGAGCGCGGCGAGCACGACAAGGCCGGCAGCGATACGCAGGAGGCGGCTGCGGCCGGTGTGTCGGCGGGCGGGGGAGACGGTCCGGGGCACGGGCCCACCGTACTGGAGTGCCGGACCGGGGCCGAGGGCCCCAGGGCCCCTCTGCTGGATCATGCCGGGCCCGTGAACCCGGCACCGCTCCCCGATCCCGCCCGATCCGGACGGGAGGCGCCGGTCCCTTAGGGTCGGTCCCATGCCCGAAACCACACTTGACCTCACCCTGGACGGTCCGGCGCTCACCGCCCGGCTCGTCGACTTCCCCTCGGTCAGCGGTCAGGAGAAGGACCTCGCGGACGCGATCGAGTCGGCCCTGCGCACCCTCCCGCACCTGACCGTCGACCGGTACGGCAACAACGTCGTGGCCAGGACGAACCTCGGCCGGTCCGAGCGGGTGGTGCTCGCCGGGCACATCGACACCGTGCCGATCGCCGACAACGTGCCGTCCCGGCTCGACGACGACGGGGTGCTGTGGGGCTGCGGCAGCTCCGACATGAAGTCCGGCGTCGCGGTCCAGCTGAGGATCGCCGCGACCGTGCCCGAGCCCAACCGCGATCTGACCTTCGTCTTCTACGACAACGAAGAGGTGGCCGCGCACCTCAACGGGCTCGGCCACATCGCCGACGCCCACCCCGACTGGCTGACGGGCGACTTCGCGGTCCTGCTGGAGGGCTCCGACGCCGAGGTCGAGGGCGGCTGCCAGGGCACCCTGCGGGTCTTCCTCCGCACCGAGGGGGAGCGGGCCCATTCCGCGCGCGGCTGGATGGGGTCCAACGCCATCCACGCCGCCGCCCCGATCCTGGCCCGCCTCGCCGCGTACGAACCGCGCCGCCCGGTCGTCGACGGCCTCGAATACCACGAGGGCCTGAACGCCGTACGGATCGAGGGGGGCGTCGCCAACAACGTCATCCCGGACGCCTGCACCGTCGTGGTCAATTTCCGGTACGCACCCGACCGGACCGCCGAGGAGGCGCTGGCCCACGTCCACGAGGTCTTCGCGGACTGCGGCGTCGCCGAATTCGTCGTCGACGACCACTCGGGCGCGGCCATGCCCGGCCTCTCCCACCCGGCGGCCAAGGCGTTCATGGCGGCGGTGGGCGGCACCGCCCGGCCCAAGTTCGGCTGGACGGACGTCTCCCGCTTCGGCTCCCTCGGCGTCCCCGCCGTGAACTACGGACCGGGCGACCCGCTGTTCGCCCACAAGCGCGACGAGCACGTGGTGGTCGAGCGGATCACCCACTGCGAGGAGCGGCTCCGCTCCTGGCTCACCGGCTGACCCACGGCATTCCCCTGTCCGTAACCTCCATGGATCTACCCTGACCTGACACGGATGACCATTGATCCTCCTGGATCTTCCGGTCGTCGATCGTCGTCGGAGGGAGCAGGTCATGGGCAACCCCGAGGGAGCGCAGGTCCCGGAGGAGCAGCGGCTCGGACCGGTACTGCGCCGCAGGGAACAGGTACAGCCCGGCACCACCGATCAGCGGTTGCTGGACACCGAGGGCGACTCCGAGTGGGTGCACACCGACCCCTGGCGGGTGATGCGCATCCAGTCGGAGTTCGTCGAGGGATTCGGCGCGCTGGCCGAGCTGCCGAGCGCGATCAGCGTCTTCGGTTCGGCCCGCACTCCGGCCGGCGGACCCGACTACGAGGCGGGCGTACGGATCGGCAAGGCCCTGGTCGAGGCCGGCTTCGCGGTGATCACCGGAGGCGGGCCGGGGGCGATGGAGGCGGCGAACAAGGGGGCGCGGGAGGCGAAGGGCGTCTCGGTCGGTCTCGGCATCGAGCTGCCCTTCGAGTCCGGCCTCAACCCGCACGTCGATATCGGTGTCAACTTCCGCTACTTCTTCGTCCGCAAGACGATGTTCGTGAAGTACGCGCAGGGATTCGTCGTGCTGCCCGGCGGTCTCGGCACCCTGGACGAACTCTTCGAGGCGCTCACCCTCGTCCAGACGGGCAAGGTCACCCGCTTCCCGATCGTGCTGTTCGGCACCGAGTACTGGAGCGGTCTCGTGGACTGGCTGCGGGACACGGTGGTGGCGCAGGGCAAGGCGTCCGAGCACGACCTGCTGCTGTTCCACGTCACGGACGACGTGGACGAGGCGGTCGACCTCGTGACGAAGGAGGTCGGCCGGTAGTGCCCGTCCGGGGAGCGGGGCCCGCCCCAGGGCCCCGTCCCCGCCCCGGTCACGCCAGTCCGCGCCGGGCCACGGCCGGGTCCCGGTGCCCCGCGATGGACGCCACCATGTCCAGCACCTGCCGGGTCTCCGCCACCTCGTGCACCCGGTACACCTGCGCCCCCAGCCACGCCGACACGGCCGTGGTCGCCAGCGTCCCGATCACCCGCTCCTTCACCGGGCGGTCGAGCGTCTCGCCGACGAAGTCCTTGTTGGACAGCGAGACGAGCACCGGCCAGCCGGTCTTCGTCATCTCGCCGAGCCGGCGCGTCGCCTCCAGGGAGTGCCGGGTGTTCTTCCCGAAATCATGACCGGGATCGATCATGATCCCGTCGGCCCGCACCCCGAGCGCGACCGCGCGCTCGGCCAGCCCCACCGTCACCCGCAGGATGTCCGCCATCACGTCGTCGTACGCGATCCGGTGCGGCCGGGTGCGCGGCTCGGCGCCGCCCGCGTGCGTGCACACCAGACCGGCGCCGTACCGCGCGGCGACCTCCGCGAGCTTCGGGTCGACGCCGCCCCACGCGTCGTTCAGCACATCCGCGCCAGCCTCGCAGACCGCCTCGCCGACATCGTGGCGCCAGGTGTCGACGCTGATCACCACGTCCGGGTGACGGCGGCGCACCTCCGCGACGAACCCGACCGTGCGGCGCGCCTCCTCCTCGGCGGTCACCTCCTCGCCGGGACCCGCCTTCACACCCCCGATGTCGACGATCGCCGCACCGTCCGCGATGGCCTGCTCGACCCGGGCGAGCGCGGGTTCGTCCCGGAAGGTCGCGCCCTGGTCGTAGAAGGAGTCCGGGGTACGGTTCACGATCGCCATGATCACCGGCTCGTGCGCACCGAATTCGCGCCGCCCCAGCCTGAGCGCACCGCTTCGCATCCCGCGTTTCTCCTCTGGTAGATCACCCGTGAGTCGCCTGCGACCCCAGGGTCCGGCCGGCGGATCATGGCCGGGGGCGCGCCTGAGCCGCCGGACAGACCCTAGTGCCTGGCCGGTGGGCACCGGCTGTCGGTGCCGCATGGCACGATCGGACCCGGACAGGTTTCCGCTCCCGGGGAGATGCGCGTGTTCTGGTTCTTGCTGGTGACGATGGTCGTGGTCGTGGCCGCGGTCACCCTCGCGGTGGTCGGCGGGGGGAAGAGCGCCGTCCTGCAGGACGTGGCGCCCGAGCAGCTGACCGACCCGCTGCCCGCGACCCGGCCGGTCGGCCGCGCGGATGTCGACGCGCTGCGGCTGCCGGTGGCCGTGCGCGGCTACCGCATGATGGATGTCGACGAGGCGCTCGACCGGCTCAGCGCCGAGCTCGCCGAGCGGGACGCGCGGATCGCGGAGCTGGAATCGGCGCTGGCCGGCGCGCAGGCGACCGCGGTCGGCGGCCCCGGTCTCATCGAGCGTCCGCAGGAACAGCCGCAGCCGGGCCGGGAGCGGCCCGAGGACCGTCCGCAGGAACAGTCGCAGCAGGGGTGGGAGGGGCCCGAGAACCGCCCGCAGGAACAGCCGCAGCAGGGGTGGGAGGGGCCCGAGGACCGTCCGCAGGCGCCGTGGGAGGCGCCCCGGCAGGACCCGCGGCCGACCGAGCACCCCGGAGAGGAGCCCCGGCGATGAGCGGCGGCGCGGAAGCGGCCCCGGACGGCGGACTGCGCTGTCCCTGGGGGCTCTCCACCGAGGACTACCTCACGTATCACGACACCGAATGGGGCCGGCCCGTCCACGGCGACGACGCCCTCTTCGAGCGGCTCTGCCTGGAGGCCTTCCAGTCGGGCCTCTCCTGGCTGACGATCCTGCGCCGCCGGGAGGGCTTCCGCTCCGCCTTCGCCGGGTTCAAGATCCCCGCGGTGGCCGAGTTCACCGACGCCGACAAGGAGCGCCTCCTCGCCGACGCCGGCATCATCCGTAACCGCGCGAAGATCGAGGCGACCCTCGCCAACGCCAAGGTGCTGGCCGGCTGGGGCGCCGGCGAGCTGGACGAACTGATCTGGTCCTACGCCCCCGACCCGGCGGGCCGCCCCGCCCCGCGCACCCTCGGCGACGTCCCGGCGGTCACACCGGAGTCCACGGCGCTGGCCAAGGACCTCAAGAAGCGCGGTGTGCGCTTCGTCGGACCCACGACGGCCTACGCCCTGATGCAGGCCTGCGGCCTGGTCGACGACCACCTGGCCGACTGCGTGGCGCGCGGCGGCCGGGCGTAGGGCCGTGCGGGCGCAGGCCGTCCGGCGGCTACCGGCCGAGGTACTTCGGCTTCTCCTTGTGCAGGAACGCCTGCACCGCGATCGTGTGGTCCTCGGACGCGCCCGCCCTGGTCTGGAGCTCGTCCTCCTTCTCCAGCGCCTCGCTCAGCGTGTGACCGGCGCCGTAGGCCAGGGACTCCTTCAGCGCCGCGTACGCCACCGTGGGGCCGGACGCCAGGGCGCGGGCCACGGCGGCGGCCTCGGCGGCCAGGTCGGCGGCGGGCACCAGCTTGTTCACGATGCCCAGCTCATGGGCGTCCTGCGCGGAGATCGAGCGCGGGAAGAGCAGCAGGTCGGCGGCGCGGCTCTGCCCGATCAGGCGCGGCAGCGTCCAGGAGACGCCCGAGTCGGCGGTGAGGGCCACTCCGGCGAAGGAGGTGTTGAACGAGGCGCTGTCGGCGACGACCCGGTAGTCGCAGGCGAGCGCGAAGCCGAAACCGGCACCGGCGGCGACCCCGTTGACCCCGGCGACGACCGGCTTGGGCATCTCGGCGATGGCCCGCACGATCGGGTTGTAGTGCTCCTGCACCGTGCTCAGCGCATTGCCGCTGCCCGCCTCGCGGGTGCTTTCGAGCGTGGCCACATGCTCCTTGAGATCCTGGCCGACGCAGAACGCCCGCCCGGTCGCGGTGAGCAGAACGGCACGTACGGCGGTGTCGGCCGCCGCCGACTTCAGCGCGTCACGGAGCGCCACCTTGGCCGCGGTGTTCATGGCGTTCATCGCGTCGGGACGGTTGATCGTGATCGTCGCGAGTCCGTCGCTCACTTCGTAGCGCACGCTGTCCGCCATGTGGTCGGCCATTTCGTCGTCCCCTTCGCACTCGGGCTATGCCTGTCCAGGCAAGCATGGCCGACTCGGGCGGGAGCCGACATGTGACCTGCGTCTAACAATTGAGCCCCGATGCGGGGGTGCGGGCGGCGGAGTATCGCAGGCCGATCGCCGAATTGGGTGGTTTTGAGAGAGCGCGTTGCGCAAGCGATGCCGACCGATGTTGGTCATCGGGGTCTGTGATGCGGGATAATGGCCTGGAAGCAATGTGTTCGATGCCGGTGACACAGCGCCTGTCATGGGGCCGCCGGTTGCGATGAGCTGGTTTCAGGAAGGGGAACGAGCATGGCGGCCATGAAGCCGCGGACGGGCGACGGCCCGCTCGAGGTGACAAAGGAGGGGCGGGGCATCGTCATGCGCGTTCCGCTCGAAGGCGGCGGTCGGCTTGTCGTGGAGCTGACTCCGGACGAGGCCGATGCACTCGGCGATGCCCTCAAGAAGGTCGTCGGCTGAGCAGAGGCGCCCACACTTCATCACTGCCCCGGCACGGTGTCCGTGCCGGGGCAGTGATGCGTTCACGATCGTTCCCGACAGAACGACCGGCCGACCTGACCGATCGTTCCTGACCGTCCGGCCCGTCCGGGGCGCGGGCGAGTCCCCGGGCCCCGTGGCCGTGGGCGTCAGCCCCTACGCACCGCGCACAGCAGCCCGTCGCCCACCGGCAACAGCGTCGCCATCAGTTCCTGGCTCTCCCGCACCGCACGCAGCAGCTCCCGCAGCCGCAGTACCTCCGCGGGCTGCGCCGCGGAGTCGACCGTACGGCCGTCCGCGAAGACGCCCTCGAAGCAGACCAGGCCGCCGGGGCGCAGCAGGCGCAACGATTCAGCGAGACAGTCCAGGCTCTCCAGCCGGTCGCCGTCGCAGAACATGAGGTCGTATCCGCCGTCCGCGAGCCGCGGCAGCACGTCCAGGGCGCGGCCGGGAATGAAGCGGGCCCGATTGGCGGCGTACCCCGCGGCCCGGAAGGCCTCACGGGCGAACTGCTGGCGCTCGGGCTCCGGGTCGACCGTGGTCAGCACGCCGTCGGGCCGCATTCCGTGCAGCAGATAGAGCCCGGACACGCCGGTCCCGGTGCCGATTTCGGCCACCGCTTTGGCGTCCGTCGTGGCAGCGAGCAAGCGCAGCGCGGCGCCGGTACCTGGCGACACCGAGCGGAGCCCCGCCTCCCGGGCCCGGTCCCGGGCCCAGCGCAGTGCTTCGTCCTCGGCGACAAAGGCGTCGGCGAACGCCCAGCTCGTCTGCCGGTTGGCGGTAATGACCCTCTCCTGTCCCCGTAGTTGGCGCAACGGTGACTGTATCCGCTGCACCCGGGAACCCGCAGATGGGACCGGGCGTTATGAAGGCGCAGGGGAGAGCCTGTGGAATCGGCCCGCGGATCGGGTCCGGGATCCACCGGCCGGCGGTTCCCGGGGGCGATCCCCGGCCCCAGCAGGAAAAAGGCTTATCCGGAGCTAACGGGCGAGGTGGCTATGGTAGGGGCTCCACTGGACACCACCAGAGCCGATAGGGGAGGTGCGGCTGCGCCTGTGGATCGGGGAGGAGTGCTGCGGCGCTTTCTCAGGTCGGCGGGTGAGCCGAAATCCGTGACCAACATTGCTGACCGTTCTTCCAACGTCTCCGCGACGACCGCGACCTTCGCCTCAGATGGGGACTCCCAGGCGTGGACGCCACCCTCATGGGAAGAGATCGTCAGCACGCACAGCGGCCGGGTCTACCGCCTCGCCTACCGGCTGACGGGCAACCAGCACGACGCCGAGGACCTCACGCAAGAGGTCTTCGTCCGCGTGTTCCGGTCGCTGTCGACCTACACGCCGGGCACGTTCGAGGGCTGGCTGCACCGCATCACGACCAACCTGTTCCTGGACATGGTCCGTCGTAAGCAGCGGATCCGCTTCGACTCCCTGGGCGACGACGCCGCCGAGCGACTGCCGAGCCGTGAGCCGTCCCCGCAGCAGGTCTTCAACGACACCCACTTCGACGCGGATGTGCAGCAGGCGCTGGACACCCTCGCGCCCGAATTCCGTGCCGCCGTCGTGCTCTGTGACATCGAGGGACTTTCGTACGAGGAGATCGCCGCGACGCTGGGCGTGAAGCTCGGCACCGTGCGCAGCCGTATCCACCGCGGTCGCTCGCACCTGCGCAAGGCGTTGCAGCACCGTTCGCCCGAGGCCCGTGCCGAGCAGCGCTCGCTGGCGGGCGCGGTCCTGGCGGGGGAGGGCGGAACGGCGTGAGCGGCACAGGTCCGACCCCCGCGGAACAACACCTGGGGGACCGCCTCGCCGCGCTTGTCGACGGCGAGCTGAAACACGACGCCCGCGAGCGGGTGCTCGCCCACCTCGCGACCTGCGCCAAGTGCAAGGCCGAGGCAGCGGCGCAGCGACGCCTGAAAAGTGTCTTCGCCCAGTCCGCCCCGCCGTCGCCGTCCGAGGGGTTCCTCGCCCGGCTGCAGGGCCTTCCCGGGGGGCCGGGGGGTGACGACGACAGCCAGGACAGACCATTCGGCGGCTCCGGGCGCTTCGCGGACGGCCTCTTCCCCGTGATCCAGCCGTCCGGCAGCCGCCCGGACTCGTCGGGGAACCGGCCGCTCGGCGGCTTCGGCTTCCTCCCGACCCCGCACGGCTCGACCGCCGTACTGCCGGGTGGCTCCTCCCGTTCCGGCTTCCGGATCCACGAGGTGGGCCGCGAGGCGGAGCGGTCGCCCTGGCGCGGCCGGAGATTCGCCTTCGCGGCGGCGAGTGCCGTCTCGCTGGCGGCCATCGCGCTCGGCGGCGCCCTGCAGCCGGGCGCGGGTTTCAGCTCCGCGGCCCGTGCCACGGGCGCCGGAAACGCGGTGACCCCGCTCGAAGCCCCCTCGCGCGGCGAGAGCGGCGGCTCGGTCAGCCGCCGCGGCGGCAGCCACGGCACGCTCGCGGCCAGGGGGTCGGGCGACCGCTCGATCGCCGCCGCTCCGTCGGCCGTGCCGAGCGTCGCACCGGCGGCCCCCTCCGCCACTCCTGCGGTGCTCTCCTCCGCGAGCCTGCCGGGAAACCCCTTCGCCATGCACGTCCTGACCAATGTGTCCGCGCCACCGCTGATACGTCCGACCGGCACCACCCCGCTCTTCGCCGAGGTGTTCGGGCGGCTCGCCGCACCGTCACCGACGTCCTCCGCGCCACCGTCCGGGACGCAGTCGTCACCACCGCCCTGGGCACGGCCGTCGGCCTCGGCCTTTCCCACCCCCGCCGATCGTGGTCTGCCGCTTTCCTCCCGGCGCTGACCGGGGTCTGCGCAAGCATTCGCAAACCTGGTTGAATTCCGGGAGCAGTTCCGGGAGGGACGCCCCTGTCGGGGCGTGCAGAGGCCAGTTGCGGCAGTTGCGGGGAGAGCATGGAAGACGGGAAGTCCACCGGGCCGAAGGCGAAGTGGTGGAGCCGGCCCACGCCGGGACGCACCACCCGCACAGCGCCGGACGAGCCGTCGTCCATCGAGGACCCGGCGCCCGTGGCCGACCCGGCGTCCACGGCGACAGCGACGGACGCGGCGGTCGCCGATGACCGCGCGAGCCGCACGACCACGGCGCCGGAAACGCACCCGGCCGACGCGCCGCCCCGGTCCCCGGCGCCCGAGCCGGTGGCCGCCGTACCTGCCGCACGGCCCGTGACACCCCTGCACGAGCCCGATCAGTACAGCACCCCGCCCTACGGCGGCCCCGGCCCCTGGGCACCCGCCCCACCCGTGCAGCGGCCGGTCCCGACCCCGGCGCACGGCACCCCCGTACCTCCGCAGTACGCGGGGACGAACGGCGCGGGCATTCCCACGTCGCCCGCTCCCGCCCCGCCCGCGACCGGCTTCACGCCCCCGCCCCACACGCCTCAGCAGCAACCCCAGCTTCAGCAGCCGCAGCCCCAATCGCAGCCGCCGGCGGCGACGCAGTGGCTCCAGTACGACCCCTGGGGTGCGCCCAGGCAGCCGCTCACCAACCCGGGCCCGCCGCTCGGGGCCGACACCGGACGCAAGAAGAGCCGGCGCGGCTCCCTCCTCGCCGGCGCGGTACTGCTCGCCCTGGTGGCGGGCGGGATCGGCGGCGGCATCGGGGCCTACATCGAGCGCAACGGCGGCCTCACCCAGGTCGAGCTCCCGCAGGCCGGCCGCAGCAGCGGCGGCCGGGCCCCCGACAGCGTCGCCGGCATCGCCGCCAGCGCCCTGCCCAGCGTGGTCACCCTCCACGTCAGCGGCTCCACCGAGTCCGGCACCGGCACCGGCTTCGTCCTCGACGGCTCCGGCCACATCCTCACCAACAACCATGTCGTCGCCCCGGCCGGTCAGGGCGGCGAGATCACCGTGACGTTCAGCGGCGGGGAGACCGCGCGCGGCGAGGTCGTCGGCAAGGACAGCGGCTACGACCTGGCCGTGGTCAAGGTCACCGGGGTCTCCGGCCTCAAGCCGCTGCCGCTGGGCAACTCCGACAATGTGCGGGTCGGTGACCCCGTGGTGGCCATCGGCGCCCCCTTCGACCTGTCCAACACCGTGACCTCCGGCATCATCAGCGCCAAGGACCGGCCGATCACCGCGGGCGGCGAGAAGGGTGACGGCAGCGACATCAGCTACGTCGACGCGCTGCAGACCGACGCGCCGATCAACCCGGGCAATTCCGGCGGCCCGCTCGTCGACACCGACGCCCATGTCATAGGCATCAACAGCGCCATCCGCGCCGCCGACAGCGGCTCGGCCGAGGAGGGCGGACAGGCGGGTTCCATCGGCCTCGGCTTCGCCATCCCGATCAACCAGGGCAAGCGGGTCGCCGAGGAGCTGATCAACACCGGGAAGGCCACCCACCCGGTGATCGGTGTCACGCTCGACATGAAGTACGCCGGGGACGGCGCCAGGGTCGGGTCCAAGGGCGCGGCCGGCAAGCCCGCGGTGACGCCGGGCGGGCCCGGGGCCAAGGCCGGGATCAGGCCCGGGGACGTCATCACCGCGGTCGACGGCCGGCGGGTGCACAGCGGCGAGGAGCTGATCGTGAAGATCCGCGCGCACCGTCCGGGCGACCGTCTGGACCTCGCGCTGACCCGCGGTGGCAAAGACCTGTCCATCTCTTTGACGCTCGGTTCGGCAAGCGGCACGTGACAGCCCCGGGACGCTACCGCGCGGACAGTTTCGACGGGTACCGTGGGCCGGGTCCGGACCTCGACCGACACGGTCTCGGAGAACACGAGGAGCAACAAGGTGTTCAATGACATAGGCGTACTCGAGCTGGCGACGCTCGCGATTCTGGGCGTGCTGATCTTCGGCCCGGACAAGCTGCCCAAGGTCATCCAGGACGCCTCGCGCTTCATCCGCAAGATCCGTGAGTTCTCGGAGAGCGCCAAGGAGGACATCCGTACGGAGCTCGGCCCGGAGTTCAAGGACTTCGAGTTCGAGGACCTCAACCCCAAGACGTTCGTCCGCAAGCAGCTCATGGACGGCAATGACGACCTGGGGCTGAAGGAGATCCGCGAGAGCTTCGACCTGCGCAAGGATCTTGCCGAGGTCACCGACGCGGTGAACGGCCGGGAGAGCAAGGACGTGGAGTCCGCGGACTCCCGGAGCAGCGTGTCGAGCGGCTCGGCGATCACCGCCGCCAACGGCTCCGCCGGTGCTCCGGACCTGCTCAAGAAGCGTGACCAGCCCGGCAAGGACGACCGGCCACCGTTCGACGCCGACGCCACCTGACCCCCCGCCAATCCCGGCTCGTCCGGACGGTATGGCTATTCTCCATCTGTCCGGTTGTGAGTACGCCCGTTGGGGGGCGGGCCGCTCCGGACCCAACGGATCGAGGAGGCGGCCGGGCAGATGGAGACGACAAGTCGGGTGGGCGCGGAAGATGCGCCGGGCACAGTCACCGCAGAGGGGGTGCCGGCGGCCCGGCGTATTGTCGACGGCTACCTGGCAGCCACGTTTCCCTGGTACGGACTGGACGAGGCCTTCACCGGGCCGCGCCGGCTGATGCAGGTGGGCACCGCGGCGGACGGCACGGTGCAGCACGGTTCCATCGGTCACGGTGACGAACCGTCGGTCCGGGCCGACGCGGGCGCCGAGAAGCAACGGTTCGCCGTCGTCGTGTCGATGGCCAGCAGCCCGGTGCGGCGCAGCGGCGACGGCACGGGGGTGCTGGACGCCACCACGGTGTCCTCCGCGGCCTGGCTGGCCGGGTCCGCTCTGCTCGCCTGCACGTGGCCCCCGCAGATGGACCACGCGCTGCGCGACGACTGGCTGGACCAGCAGACGGAGACGGCCTTCGAACTCGCCGACGACCTGGACGGCCCCGCGTGGTCGGTGCTGTCACTGCCGGTGGACGGTGTCCCCGTGCCGTTCCACTACCGCGAGTCCGAATTCGGCTGGGTACTGGCGGGATCGGCGCACGGCGAGGTGCACATCGGCGCGTACGGGCGGGGGATGAGCGCGTACGGGCTGGGATTCTCCGTCATCGGCGACATCGCGACGTACGCGTAGGACCGCGGGCACACGTACGCGCGGCGAGGAGACGCACGTACGCGCAGGACGGAGCGGTGACCGGCCGGGACCGGTCACCGCCCGCCGCTTCAGAACTTGTTGCGCGGGGTGATGCCCAGCGACATGCCCGACAGGCCGCGCTGACGGCCGCCCAGCTTGTCCGCGATGGTACGCAGCGCCTTGCCGGCCGGGGAGTCGGGGTCGGACAGGACGACCGGCTTGCCCTCGTCGCCGCCCTCGCGCAGCCGTACGTCGATCGGGATGGAGCCGAGCACCGGCACCTCCGCGCCGACCGTCTTCGTCAGGCCCTCGGCGACCCGCGCGCCGCCGCCCGAGCCGAACACGTCGACCATCTCGTCGCAGTGCGGGCACGGCATGCCCGACATGTTCTCGACGACGCCGACGATCTTCTGGTGGGTCTGCACGGCGATCGAGCCGGCCCGCTCGGCCACCTCGGCCGCCGCCTGCTGCGGGGTCGTGACGACCAGGATCTCGGCGTTCGGCACGAGCTGCGCCACCGAGATCGCGATGTCGCCGGTGCCCGGCGGCAGGTCGAGCAGGAGGACGTCGAGGTCGCCCCAGTACACATCGGCGAGGAACTGCTGGAGTGCGCGGTGGAGCATCGGTCCGCGCCACACCACCGGGGCGTTGCCCGGGGTGAACATGCCGATGGAGATGACCTTCACGCCGTGCGCCGACGGCGGCATGATCATGTTCTCGACCTGGGTCGGCTTGCCGTCCGCACCGAGCATCCGCGGCACGCTGTGCCCGTAGATGTCCGCGTCCACGACACCGACCTTGAGGCCGTCGGCCGCCATCGCGGCCGCCAGGTTCACCGTCACGGACGACTTGCCGACGCCGCCCTTGCCGGACGCGACCGCGTAGACGCGGGTCAGCGAGCCGGGCTTGGCGAACGGCACCTCGCGCTCCGCCGTGCCGCCGCGCAGCGAGGACGCGAGTTCCTTGCGCTGTTCGTCGCTCATCACGTCGAGCGTGACGTCGACCCGCGAGACGCCCTCGACACGGGCGACCGCGTCCGTCACGTTCTTGGTGATCGTCTCGCGCATCGGGCAGCCCGAGACCGTGAGGTAGACCGTGACAGCGACCGCACCGTCAGCATCGATCTCGACCGATTTCACCATGCCCAGTTCGGTGATCGGACGGTGGATCTCCGGGTCGTTCACTGTCGCCAGTGCCTCAAGCACCGCGTCTTCCGTAGCCATACCTCGATAGTACGGGTGCGCGCAGCGCTCCTTGAGAGTGGTGGTGGGCGACGGGAGGGCGTTGCGGCGCCTGCCGCTACGCGTGAGTAGCACCCGTCAGCGGTCTTCGTCACTCTCGGCCGGGAGCAGGGGGAGCCGGTCGTCGAGGTCCTTCGCGAGGTCCTCCAGTTCGGAGCGGATCCAGTCGCGGGTGGCGACCTCGCCGAGCCCCATCCGCAGCGAGGCGATCTCCCGCGTGAGGTACTCGGTGTCCGCGATGGAGCGCTCGTTCTGCTTGCGGTCCTGCTCGTGGGTG
This sequence comes from Streptomyces sp. NBC_01363, assembly GCF_026340595.1. Taxonomy (GTDB): domain Bacteria; phylum Actinomycetota; class Actinomycetes; order Streptomycetales; family Streptomycetaceae; genus Streptomyces. Next base: position 282,757 of record NZ_JAPEPF010000001.1, on the reverse strand, counting down.
ACCCGGTCGCGGTCGTCCTGCCGGTTCTGCGCGAGCAGGATCAGCGGGGCCGCGTACGAGGCCTGGAGCGACAGCATCAGCGTCAGGAAGATGAACGGGTACGGGTCGAACCGCAGGTCCACGGGCGCGAAGACGTTCCACAGCAACCAGACGATGATGACCAGCGTCATCCAGACGATGAACCGTCCGGTGCCCAGGAAGCGGGCGATCCGCTCGGAGAGCCGGCCGAACGCCTCGGGGTCGTAGTCGGGCAGCATCCGCCGGCGCGGGTCCTTCGGCTGGTCCAGCCGGGAACGGGGCGGGCGCGCGATGCCCGAGGCCCCCGTCGGCGTCGTCTTCGAGCGTTCCTCAGCGGCCACGGGCGACCCCCTCCTCGCCGTGGAAGTCCGTCTCCCGCCAGTCCTCGGGCAGCAGATGGTCGAGCACGTCGTCGACCGTCACCGCGCCGAGCAGCGACCCGCTCTCGTCCACCACGGGCACCGAGACCAGGTTGTACGCGGCCAGATAGCTCGTCACGGCCGGCAGCGGGGTGTCCGGGACGAGGGGGACGAGATCGCTGTCGACGATCGAGCTGACCAGGGCGTACGGCGGATCCCGCAGCAGCCGCTGGAAGTGCACGGTGCCCAGGTACTTGCCGGTCGGGGTCTCGTCGGGCGACCGGCACACGTACACCTGGGCGGCGAGCGCCGGGGACAGGTCCGCCTGCCGGACCCGGGCGAGCGCGTCGGCGACCGTCGCGTCCGGCCGGAGGATGATCGGCTCGGTGGTCATCAGCCCGCCCGCGGTCCGTTCCTCGTACGACATGAGGCGCCGCACATCGGCCGCGTCGTCCGGCCGCATCAGCATCAGCAGCCGCTCCTTGTCCTCCTCGGGCAGCTCGGACAGCAGGTCGGCCGCGTCGTCCGGGTCCATCGCCTCCAGGACGTCGGCGGCGCGTTCCTCCTGGAGCTTGCCGATGATCTCCACCTGGTCGTCCTCGGGCAGCTCCTCCAGGACATCGGCGAGCCGGTCGTCGTCGAGCGCGGCGGCGACCTCGGCCCGCCGTTTCGGCGACAGATGGTGCAGCGCGTTGGCCACGTCCGTCGGGCGCAGCCGCTCGAACGTGGCGACCAGGGTCTCGGCGCCCTGCCCGACCTCCTCCAGCGAGAACCCGCTGACCGCCGACCACTCGACCGTCAGGGTCTCGCCCTTGCGGCGCAGTGCCCCGCCCTTGCCCTTGCGTACGAAGTACTTGTCGATCTCCCAGTCGCGGCGGGCCGGGAGCTGCTGGACGGAGACGTCGAGGACGGTGACCTCCTCGCCGGTCTCCACGAGGCGGACCCGCCGGTCGAGGAATTCGCCGAGTACCAGGCGTTCGGTGGGCCGCTGTTCGAAGCGCCGCATGTTGACCACACCGGTGGTGATGACCTGGCCGGACTCGATCCCGGTGACCCGGGTCATCGGGAGGAAGATCCGGCGGCGGCTGAGCACCTCGACGACGAGCCCGAGCAGCCGGGGCGGCCTGCCGCCGACCCGGAGCATCGCGACCAGATCGCGCACGCGGCCCACCTGGTCGCCGTTGGGGTCGAAGACCGGTACGCCGGCGATGTGGGAGACGAACACCCGGGGGGCGCCTGCCGCCATCGTGCGCCTCCTTCTTCCGTGTGCGACTTCTCCGACTGGTCCGTTTGGCAGTCAATCAACCGTTATGACGGGATCAGGCTAGCCCGTACCGCTCCGGGTTGCCCCGGGGGAGCCGTCCGTACGGCTCCCTGCCGGACGGCGTGTACGGCACAGGTACGCTGCCGTCTGCCACCCACCGCGATGCAGATGAGAGGCAGTGCGTCCGTGACCTCCTCCGTTCCCCCCGTCCGGGCCCGACGCCGGACCGCTCTCGCCGCCCTGCTCTGTGCGGGGCTGGCAGCAGCCCTCACGGCCTGCGGCGAGGATCCGGACCAGGGGACCAACGGCGTCGGCAAGCTGGACGCCACGGAGATCGAGAAGAAGGCACAGGGCGCGGCGGACGCCGCCGACGCGGTGCGCCTCGCCGGGACCCTGGTCAGCAAGGGCGGCACGTACAAGCTCAACATGCAGCTCAAGGAGAAGGGCGGCACCGGCTCCGTGGTCTCGAAGGACAGCACCTTCGAGTTGCTGCGGATCGGCGACGAGCTCTATCTGAAGGCGGACTCCGGGTTCTGGAGCCACGAGGAGAAGCCCGGCGCCGACAGCGAGGCGGGCGGCGCGGCCGCGGACAAGCTCCAGAACAAGTACGTGAAGGTGCCCCAGGACGACCCCACGTACAAGCAGCTGCGCGGCTTCACGGACAAGAAGACCCTGCTCGACGGGATGCTCACGCTGCACGGCACCCTCAACAAGGGGGACCGGCAGAAGGTCGGCGCGACCCGGACCGTCCAGATCATGGGCGGCAAGGGCGAGGGCGGCCTGCTCGACGTCTCGCTGGAGGGCAAGGCGTATCCGCTGCGTTTCGCGCGCGGCGGCGGCGGGGGGATCGTCACCCTGTCGGACTGGGGCAAGGACTTCCCCCTGGAGGCCCCGGCGCAGGTGGACACGGTCGACTACGGGAAGCAGCTGCCCAGAACGGCGTCCTGAAGGCGGGCCGCGCCGCCCCCGTCAGCCCTTGCGCCCCTGCTTCAGCAGGCGCGGCAGCCCCGCGGGCACCGGCCGTCGTGTGGTCGCGGACGTCGGCAGGGGCGCCGCGGCCAGGGAGCCGTCCGGCAGCTCCGTACGGAACTCGCCGGGCGTCAGCCGCAGCACCCGGCACTCGCGTGCCCAGCGCTCCGTCATCAGCTCGGCGTCCGGTGCGTTCAGCCGCTTGCCCTTGAGCTCGGCGACCGCGGCCTCCCACTGTTCGGAGTGCGGCGCGAGTTCCGTCACGGCGGCCGTCCAGGCGATCAGCCGGCCGCCCTTGTCCTTGCTGCGCACGGTCACCTCGGCGGCGGACCCGTCGGTGAGCCCGGCCGGGAGCGGCTGCTCGCCGGGGCCGTCCCCGACCAGATGCGCCGCGCCCTCGTGCCATACGTGCCACAGCGCCCGCGCGGGACCGGTGCCCCGCACCCAGATGAGGCCGGACTTCTTGGTGGCCTCCTCGACGAGGGCCCGGCCCAGTGGCACGTCGGCGGCAGCAGCAGTCATGCCCGAACTCTATGGGACCGGGCGGAGACGGTGTCAGAGCCAGCCGTTGCGCTTGAGGGTGCGGTGGATGGAGAAGCAGACCACCCCGATGACGCCCAGCACCATCGGGTAGCCGTACGTCCAGCGGAGCTCGGGCATGTGCTTGAAGTTCATGCCGTAGACGCCGCAGATCATCGTCGGTACGGCGATGATGGCCGCCCAGGACGTGATCTTGCGCATGTCCTCGTTCTGCGCGACGGTCGCCTGCGCCAGGCTGGCCTGGAGGATCGAGTTCAGCAGTTCGTCGAAGCCGATGACTTCCTCGTGCACCCGCGCCAGGTGGTCGGCGACGTCACGGAAGTACTTCTGGATGTCCGGGTCGATCAGCCGCATGGGCCGCTCGCTCAGCAGCTGCATCGGCCGCAGCAGCGGCGACACCGCCCGCTTGAACTCCAGGACCTCACGCTTGAGCTGGTAGATCCGGCCGGCGTCCGAACCGCGCGGGCTGCCCTTGGCCGGGGTGGAGAAGACCTCGATCTCCACCTCGTCGATGTCGTCCTGGACGGCACCGGCCACCGCGATGTAGCCGTCGACGACATGGTCGGCGATGGAGTGCAGGACCGCGGACGGCCCCTTGGCGAGCAGTTCGGGGTCGTCCTGCAACCGGTGCCGCAGCGCGCGCAGCGAGCCGTGGCCGCCGTGCCGCACGGTGATGACGAAGTCCCGGCCGGTGAAACACATCACCTCACCGGTCTCGACCACCTCGCTGGTGGCGGTGAGCTCGGTGTGCTCGACGTAGTGGATGGTCTTGAAGACGGTGAACAGCGTGTCGTCGTACCGCTCCAGCTTCGGGCGCTGGTGGGCGTGGACGGCGTCCTCGACGGCGAGCGGGTGCAGCCCGAACTCCCGGGCGATACCGGCGAATTCCTCCTCGGTCGGCTCGTGCAGGCCGATCCAGGCGAAGCCGCCCTCCTCCCGCACCTGGAGCATCGCCTCGTGCGGCGTGCGGCAGGTGCCGCTCTCCAGGCGCCGTCCGTCGCGGTAGACCGCGCAGTCGACGACCGCGCTGGAGGCGGAGGGGTCACGGGTGGCGTCGTAACTGCTGTGCAGGGCGTTGCTCTTGCGCAGGGACGGGCGCACGGCGGCGCGCAGGTCGCGGATCATCGACATGGCTGGCTCCTTCACGGAGGGCCGTCGTCGGGCACGTGGAACAGCCCGGAATGGGGACGTGTGCTCACGTCCGCAAAGCGGGCGGCACCGCGGCGGCACGATGACGGCGTTCGCTACAGACAGGCAAAAAAGGAGTGCTCTTCCGTCGTGCGCAATGCCATGGGCCTTGACCGAGAAGGCTTCAGATCACCAAGAAAGGTGGAGTGCGGAAGAGCGGTTGGTACTGCACGGTCGACTTCGATCCATTGCAGCCCCACCTCCTCCAGCCGGTCCCCCTTGAGGGATGACGTGTCGTCGGGGCTGAGAGCGACGCTTCTGCGTGCTGCCCCGACCAGCGGCCAAGACTATCAGCCGACTGACGGCCAATCCCTTACTTTGCCCGTTCCATACGCGTCCTATGCTCGCGGGATGGGAGAAATTCTTGCTCTGGTCGAGGCCCGGCTGCTGACGGCCCTCGGTGAACCGGACGCGCGGGCCGCAGTGACGTTTCTCGGCACGGACCGGATCGAGGTGCTGCGCTTCGTCGACGGCGATGTGGTGCGCTACGCCACGCTCGGTATGTCGGCGCAGCCGATGGCCGACCCGACCGCGGCCCTCGTGGACCCGGTGAAGGGCCCGCGCGCCGAACTGGTCCTCTCCGTGCGCGCCGGACTCGCCGACACCGACAAGGTGCTGCGCCCGCTCGCCGTGCTCGCGGCCTCCCCGCAGGTCGAGGGGGTGATCGTGGCGCCCGGCGCCTCGCTGGAGGTCGGTGAACCGCTGTGGCCCGGGGCCCCGTTCAGCTCCGTACTGGTCGCCGAGCCGGGCGGTCTGGTGGAGGACCTGGAGATGGACGAGCCGATGGAGCCGGTGCGGTTCCTGCCGCTGCTGCCGATGACGCACAACGAGGCCGCGTGGAAGCGGGTCAGGGGCGCGCAGGAGCTCCAGGAGCGGTGGCTCTCGCACGGTACGGACCTGCGTGATCCGCTGCGCGGCTCCGTGGCGCTCGACTGAGACGTACATCGGACGGGCCATACGGAAGCCCCGCCGCGCGGCCAGGAGGGGGAGCCGCGGGCGGGGCGGTGCGGGGCGGGCGGAGAGGTCAGTCGGCGAAGACCGTGACGCTGTCCTCGGTGGCGTGCTTCGGCTCCAGCTCCTCCGCCTCGTGGGTCAGCGCCGAACGCCGGATCCAGACGACGATCGCACCGGCCACGGCCGTGACCGCGGCGACCACGAACGGGATGTGGATGTTGCTCCACTCCTCGATCTTCGGGGCGAGGTACGGGGCGGCTGCCGCGGCGAACCAGCGGACGAAGTTGTAACCCGCGCTCGCCACCGGGCGCGGCGCGTCCGAGACACCGAGCGCCAGCTCCGTGTAGACGGTGTTGTTCATGCCGATGAAGGCGCCGGAGACGATCGTGCAGACGATGGCGGTGGTGTGGTCGCCGTATCCCAGGACCAGCAGGTCGACGGCGAGCAGCACCAGCGAGGCGCCGAGCACCTTCAGCGAGCCGAAGCGCTCCTGCAGCCGCGGGGCGACGAGCACCGAGAAGACCGCGAGCAGCAGACCCCAGGCGAAGAACACCGCGCCCGACTTGTACGGCGTCATGTTCAGCACGAACGGGGTGAACGCCAGGATCGTGAAGAACGAGTAGTTGTAGAAGAACGCCGAGGTCGCGACCGAGGCCAGACCGCCGTGGCCGAGCGCCTTGATCGGGTCGAGCAGCGAGGTCTTCCGGGCGGGCCTGGGCTGTTCCTTCAGGAACGCCGTGATGCAGATGAAGCCGATGGCCATCAGTGCGGCCGTGCCGAAGAACGGGTAGCGCCAGCTGGCGTCACCGAGCAGGGCGCCGACCAGCGGCCCGCAGGCCATGCCGAGGCCGAGTGCCGACTCGTAGAGCAGGATCGCCGCGGAGCTGCCGCCGGCCGCCGCACCGACGATCACGGCCAGCGCGGTCGACACGAAGAGCGCGTTGCCCAGCCCCCAGCCGGCCCGGAAACCGACGAGTTCACCGACGGACGACGAGGTGCCGGAGAGCGCGGCGAAGACGACGACGAGCGCGAGGCCGGCCAGGAGCGTCTTGCGGCCGCCGATCCGGCTGGACACGAAGCCGGTGACGAGCATCGCCACGGCGGTGATCAGGAAGTACGAGGTGAAGAGCAGGGACACCTGGCTCGGCGTCGCCTCCAGGCCCTTGGCGATGGACGGCAGAATCGGGTCCACCAGGCCGATTCCCATGAACGCGACAACGGAGGCGCCCGCCGTGGCCCAGACGGCCTTCGGCTGGCGCAGGATGCTGCCGGCGCCCTGATCGAACGGATCCTCTCCCTGCATGGGTCTTCTCGCTCTCCACTAGATCGTTGCGGTATGCACAGAATAAGTTAGAGAACCTAATGAGTGCAAGTTACATCTAATTCCGCAGGTGGTGGCCCCGCTGCGGACGGGTGATCTTCCTTGACGCGGCGACGGTCCTGGAGGACCGTTGGTCGCTATGAGGGGCGAACCCAGTTGCCCGAAGTGCGGAGGCCGGGTCAGAGCGCCCGGTCTGTTCGCCGACACCTGGCAGTGTGCCGTGCACGGCAGCGTGCAACCGCTGCAGCCGGTGGTTCCGCCCAGCGTCGAAGCGCTGGGGGTGGTGGTGCGCCGCTCCCAGGTCCCGGTGTGGATGCCCTGGCCGTTGCCGGTCGGCTGGCTGTTCACCGGAGTGGCGAGCGCGGGTGACGACCGCAGCGGTGGCCGGGCCAGCGCCGTCGCCTGCTCCGGCCCCGGCCCCGTCGGCGGTATCGGCGAACTGCTGCTCGTCACCGAGGAGCTCGGTGTCGGACTCGGCGCGCGCTACGCGGGGATCGATGGCCCCGACCCCGGCCCCCACCTGGACGTCGAGGGCCCGCCGGACGTCAAGATGCTCGCCGCCGGACGCCCCACCCCGCTGTGGCACGTCAAGGGAGCCCCCGCGGACCGGGCGGTCTTCGCGGGCGAGGCGCGCGGGCTCTGGCTCTGGGCGATCGTCTGGCCCGAGCAGTCCGGGCTCCTGATGTACGACGAGCTGGTGCTCGCCGATCTGCGCGAGGCCGGCGGAGAGATGGACCTCGTACCGTGCGGGGCGCTCACACCACGACTGCTCGGCTGAGCCCCGGGCCCTCCGTGCCGGGCCGGACGCCGTTCGAATGCCAGTTATCCTGAGACGTCCCCTTGGTCCGGCCCCGAGCACTGGAGTACGCGTCGTGCGCATCGACCTGCACACCCACTCCACCGCGTCGGACGGCACGGACACCCCCGCGGAGCTGGTGCTCAACGCCGCCGCCGCGGGCCTGGACGTCGTCGCGCTCACCGACCACGACACCGTGCGCGGCCACGCCGGGGCGATCGCCGCCCTTCCCGAGGGGCTCACCCTCGTCACCGGCGCCGAGCTCTCCTGCCGGATCGACGGCGTGGGCCTGCACATGCTGGCGTACCTCTTCGATCCCGACGAGCCCGAGCTGGCCCGCGAACGCGAACTCGTACGGGACGACCGGGTGCCGCGCGCCCGGACGATGGTGGGCAAGCTCCAGGATCTCGGCGTGCCCGTCGAGTGGGAGCAGGTCGCGAGGATCGCCGGGGACGGATCGGTCGGCAGGCCGCACATCGCCACCGCGCTCGTCGAGCTCGGCGTCGTCGAGACCGTCTCCGACGCCTTCACGCCCGAATGGCTCGCGGACGGCGGACGCGCCTACGCCGAGAAGCACGAACTCGACCCCTTCGAAGCGATCCGGCTGGTCAAGGCCGCCGGTGGCGTCACGGTCTTCGCCCACCCGGCCGCCGTCAAGCGCGGCGAGGTGGTGCCCGAGTCCTCGATGGCGCGGCTCGCCGCCGCCGGCCTCGACGGCATCGAGGTCGACCACATGGACCACGACGAGCCGACCAGGGCCAGGCTGCGCGGGCTCGCCCGCGACCTGGGGCTGCTGACGACCGGGTCCAGCGACTACCACGGCAGCCGCAAGACCGTCGGGCTCGGCGAGTACACCACCGACCCCGAGATCTACGGCGAGATCACCCGGCGCGCCACGGGAGCCTTCCCGGTGCCGGGAGCCGGCGGGCCCCGCCCCGCGTAACGACGCACGCGCCGGGGCCGGAGCACGGACCCCGTACACGTACCGCCGTCCGTCCCACCTCAACTGTTCCCACTCTCGCGCACCCGGCCGTCAGGCCGCCGTCATGGCTTCGGGGTGCGCTCCTTCAGGCCGTTTCTCTCTCCTCGCAAGGCTCACTGTGTTCGACGTCGCTGTCTTCGGATCCCTTTTTCTCACGCTTTTTGTGATTATGGATCCCCCCGGGATCACCCCGATCTTCCTCGCACTCACCGCGGGCCGCCCCGCCAAGATGCAGCGCAGGATGGCGCTCCAGGCGGTCGCCGTCGCCTTCGGCGTGATCGCCGTCTTCGGTCTGCTCGGGCAGCAGATCCTCGACTACCTGCATGTCTCCGTACCCGCCCTGATGATCGCGGGCGGGCTGCTCCTGCTGCTGATCGCGCTCGATCTGCTGACCGGCAAGACCGACGAGCCGACGCAGACCAAGGACGTCAACGTGGCGCTCGTACCGCTGGGCATGCCGCTGCTCGCCGGGCCCGGTGCGATCGTCTCGGTGATTCTGGCGGTGCAGCACGCCGACAGCGTGGGCAGCCAGATCTCGGTCTGGTCGGCGATCGTCGCCATGCACATCGTGCTCTGGCTGACCATGCGCTACTCGCTGCTGATCATCCGGGTCATCAAGGACGGCGGCGTCGTGCTGGTGACCAGGCTCGCCGGAATGATGCTGTCCGCCATCGCCGTGCAGCAGATCATCAACGGCGTCACCCAGGTCATCCAGAACTCCTGAGGCGCACGCCGGCACCACAGCGCCCCCGCACGGACCTTCCGTGCGGGGGCGCTTCGTCTTTGTGCGTCGTCGTGCGTTACGAAGCCGAGGTTTCGGCCGGGCGGATATAGATGCGCTGGCCTATGGCTGCGGCCTGCTGCACGATCCGGTTGACGGAGGCGGCGTCCACGACGGTGCTGTCCACGGCGGTACCGTCGACATCGTCGAGTCGCATGATCTCGAAGCGCATAAGGCTTCCCTTCGTCTGATCCTCCTGCTGGAGAACTACTGGGAGGACGGATGACCCGTCCGCAAGGATGAGAGCACCGGACATCACTGTCCTGCGCTCCACGAGAGGTATAACGGCTTGCCTCAGGCAAACATTCCCTACGCTAAGGAAATTTTTTGGATGTCTAAGTATCAGCAGGTCACCGAGCATCCGCGGGCGACGAGGTCCACGACGAGGCCCGAATGAACGAGGCAGAGATCCGCGAGCGCCTGGACCGCACCAACGAGCTGCTCCAGCGCGTGCTCGCCGAGGTGTCGAAGACCCCCTCGACCCACGCGATCTTCGTGGACGCGGGCTATGTGTATGCGGCGGCCGGACTGCTGGTCACCGGCACCGAGGACCGCCGTTCCTTCGACCTCGACGCGGAAGGACTGATCGAGGCCTTCATCGACAAGGCCCGGACGATCTTCGCGGACAGCAGGCTGCTGCGCGTGTACTGGTACGACGGAGCCCGGCGGCGCATCCACACCGTCGAGCAGCAGTCCATCGCCGAACTCCCCGACGTCAAGGTCAGACTCGGCAACCTCAACGCCAACAACCAGCAGAAGGGCGTCGATTCACTGATCCGCACCGACCTCGAATCGCTCGCCCGGCACCGCGCCATCAGCGATGCGGCGCTGGTCGGCGGCGACGAGGACCTGGTCTCCGCGGTGGAGGCGGCGCAGGGGTACGGGGCCCGGGTGCACCTGTGGGGCATCGAGGCGGGGGAAGGGCGCAACCAGGCCGAGCCGCTGCTCTGGGAGGTCGACAGCCAGCGCACCTTCGACCTGGACTTCTGCCGCCCGTACGTCACCAGACGTCCCGTCACCACCTACGAGGACGACACCCCCGCGCCCGCGCGCGAGGACGTCCGCTTCGTCGGCGCGCAGATCGCCGCCGCCTGGCTGGCCGCCCGGGGGCGCGAGTCCCTCGCCGATCTGCTGCCCGGACACCCGTACCTGCCGGGCTCCGTCGACCAGGACCTGCTGGTCGAGGCCGAACGGCTGCTCCAGCACTCGCTGCGCGGCCACGCACATCTGCGGCGGGCACTGCGCGACGGCTTCTGGCAGCACCTGCAGTCGCAGTACTGAGCCCCGGCCCGCTCGGCGCCCGCCGCCTACAGGCTGTCCCAGAACGCGGCGAGCGCGGCCGCCGTCTGCTCCGGGCGGTCCGTGTTGGGGGAGTGCTCGGCGCCCGTGATCCGGGTGCGGTGCGCGCCGAGCCGCTGCGCCATCTCGTCGAGCAGCGGCACCGGCCAGGTGTCGTCGCGCTCGCCGGAGAGCACATGGACCGGCAGCGGCAGGGCGGCGAGTTCGGCCACCCGGTCCGGCTCGGTCACCAGCTGGCGGCCGGTGGCGATCAGCTGGGCGGGCCGGTGGCGCAGCCAGCGCCGGCGCAGGGCCTCGCCGTCCGTCGCCATGTCCTCCGGCGGGTCGAGGGCGCGCATCGCCTCCCACACCTCGGCCATGCTCAGCGTCGCGAGCGCGTCGCCGAGCACCTTCACCTTGAGCTGCTGGGCCTCGACGACCTCGGCGGGCCCGGACGACATGAGCGTCAGCGAACGGAACGGCGAGGCGTCGAGCAGTACGGCGGCGCGGGCGATCTGCCCGCCGAGCGAGTGCCCCAGAAGATGCAGCACGGTGCCTTCGCCGCCGCCGAGGGCGGCGGCCTGAGCGAGCACATCCAGGGCCAACTCGCCCTGTGCATAGATCTCCTGACGGTCCGTCCCGTCGGTCTCGTACTGTCCGCGGCCGTCCACGGCGACGATCCGGTACCCGGCGGCCGAGAGCGGTTCGAGGAGCGCCAGGAAGTCCTCCTTGCTGCCCATGTATCCCGGCAGCAGGAGGGCGGTGCCGCGCGTGGCACCGGGCGGCGAGGCGTCCAGCACGGCGAAGTCGCCGCGCGACGTGCGCAGCTGGTGGGCGTGGGCGCAGGGGGGCGGGGTGAAGGTGTGCGGCCGGCTCATGGCACGAGGTTATGCGGTGGAACGCCGGACGGGCAGAAGAGAGGGCCGGAACGCCGGACGGGCCCGAGGATGTCCTCGGGCCCGTCCGGCGGATCAGGCTTCTGAGCGGTGGCCGCTCAGCCCTCGGTCTTCGCGGCGGTCGCGCGCGGCGCCCGACGCCTGCGCGGCTTCGCCTCGCCCTCGGCGGCCGGGGCCTCGGCCACGACCTCCGTCTTCGGCTTGGCGGCCGCACGGGTGCGGCGGCGCGGCTTGGTCTCCGGGGTGGGCTCGGAGATCGGTGCGATCTGGAAGTCGACCTCGTCCTCGGCCGGCTTGACGACGCGGGGGCGGCGGCGCGGCTTGGTCACCGTCTTCGTCTCGGCCACCGGCTCGGCGATGGGCGCGATCTGGAAGTCGACCTCGTCCACGACCGGTTTGACCACGCGGGCACGACGGCGGCGCGGCTTGGTCTCGGTTGCCGGAGTGTCCTCGGCCGGGGCCTTGGCGGCCTTCGGCTCCACCTCGACCTCGACCACGGCCTCCACCGTGCTCATCACGGCCTCGGCTGCGGCCTCCGGGGCGCCGACCCGGGCACGGCGACGGCGACGCGGCGTACGCGGCTCCGACGGGGCGTCGGTGGCCTCGGGGGCCGGTACCGCGGCGGTGGTGGCGGGCGCCTCCTGGACGGCGGAGCCGCCCCGGGTGCGACGGCGCTGGCGCGGCGTACGCGGCGCACGCTCCTCGCGGACGGCGGGCGCCGAAGCCGCGGCGGACTTGCGGCCGCGGCCGCCCGTCTCGCCGAGGTCCTCGATCTCCTCGGCCCGCAGACCCGCACGGGTCCGCTCGGCACGCGGCAGGACACCCTTGGTGCCGGCCGGGATGTCGAGCTCCTCGAAGAGGTGCGGCGAGGTGGAGTAGGTCTCGACCGGGTCGTTGAACTTCAGGTCGAGCGCCTTGTTGATCAGCTGCCAGCGCGGGATGTCGTCCCAGTCGACCAGCGTGATCGCGATGCCCTTGGCGCCCGCGCGGCCGGTCCGGCCGATGCGGTGGAGGTACGTCTTCTCGTCCTCCGGCGACTGATAGTTGATGACGTGGGTCACGCCCTCGACATCGATACCGCGGGCCGCGACATCGGTGCAGACGAGCACGTCCACCTTGCCGTTGCGGAACGCGCGCAGCGCCTGCTCGCGGGCGCCCTGGCCGAGGTCGCCATGGACCGCACCGGACGCGAAGCCGCGCTTCTCCAGCTGCTCGGCGATGTCGGCCGCCGTGCGCTTCGTACGGCAGAAGATCATCGCGAGTCCGCGGCCATTGGCCTGCAGGATGCGGGAGACCATCTCCGGCTTGTCCATCGAGTGGGCCCGGAAGACATGCTGCGAGATGTTCGCGACGGTCGCGCCCTCACCGTCGGGCGAGGTGGCGCGGATGTGCGTCGGCTGCGACATGTAGCGGCGCGCGAGACCGATGACGGCGCCCGGCATGGTCGCCGAGAACAGCATGGTCTGCCGCTTCGGCGGAAGCATCGTGATGATCTTCTCGACATCGGGCAGGAAGCCCAGGTCGAGCATCTCGTCGGCCTCGTCGAGCACCAGGGCGCGGACGTGCGAGAGGTCGAGCTTGCGCTGTCCGGCCAGGTCGAGCAGTCGGCCCGGGGTGCCGACGATCACGTCGACGCCCTTCTTCAGGGCCTCGACCTGCGGCTCGTACGCACGGCCGCCGTAGATCGCGAGAACGCGGACGTTGCGCACCTTGCCGGCGGTCAGCAGGTCGTTGGTCACCTGCTGGCAGAGCTCACGGGTGGGGACGACGACGAGCGCCTGCGGCGCCTCGGTCAGCTTCTCGGGGGCGGCCCGGCCGGCCTCGACGTCCGCGGGGACGGTGACGCGCTCCAGCAGCGGCAGACCGAAACCGAGGGTCTTGCCGGTGCCGGTCTTGGCCTGGCCGATGACGTCGGAGCCGGAGAGCGCGACGGGGAGCGTCATCTCCTGGATGGGGAACGGGGACACGATGCCGACGGCCTCAAGGGCCTCGGCCGTCTCGGGAAGAATCCCGAGGTCACGAAACGTAGTCAGGGTGCTGCCTCTTCTGTGAGACGCGGTCCGAGGCGAACGCTGGGGGTCGTACCGTGCCGGGGTTGGTCATCCGGCCGTGGATGGGCCGGGTGGCGCGGGACCACTGCCGTCGCTCGAGCGCTCGTGCCGCTGAGGGGGCCCCTCATCTGCGGTCGTACGTGTCGTACGACCCGCGTGGAGGGCTGTCGGGTCGGAGCCGATCGGGCCACCGACCGGGCATCCTCATTCGTTTTCACCATTTTCACGCCACTGGTACTTCCAAAATACTCAGTAGGCGCAATACCACTGTACCCCGGATTCGCGCATGTGTGTTGGGCGAATTCATCGGAACGGTGTGATGTCACTGGCTGACCAGGCCCTTCCGTCCCCCGCCGGGCGGGCTATTCTGCGCTTCATGGAGACGCCTGACAACGCCACTGAAACCCCTGAACCCACCGGAATCGCCGCCCAGGACTGGGCCACCGCGTCGGTGGAACCGCAGTACCGGGCAGCGGTCGTGGACCTGCTGGGAGCACTCGCCTACGGGGAGCTGGCAGCCTTCGAGCGGCTCGCCGAGGACGCCAAACTCGCGCCGACGCTGGCCGACAAGGCGGAGCTGGCAAAGATGGCCTCCGCCGAATTCCATCACTTCGAGCGGCTCACCGACCGGCTGACCGCGATCGAGGTCGAGCCGACCGGCGCGATGGAGCCGTTCGCCAAGGCGCTCGACGACTTCCACCGCCAGACCGCGCCGTCGGACTGGCTGGAGGGCCTGGTCAAGGCGTACGTCGGCGACTCGATCGCCAGTGACTTCTACCGGGAGGTCGCGGTCCGGCTCGACTCGGACACCCGCTCCCTCGTCCTCGCCGTGCTCGACGACACCGGGCACGGGAACTTCGCCGTCGAGAAGGTGCGCGCCGCGATCGAGGCAGACCCGCGCGTCGGCGGCCGGCTCGCGCTGTGGGCGCGCCGGCTGATGGGCGAGGCGCTCTCCCAGGCGCAGCGGGTGGTGGCCGACCGCGACGCGCTGTCGACGATGCTCGTCGGCGGTGTGGCGGACGGCTTCGACCTGGCGGAGGTCGGGCGGATGTTCTCGCGGATCACCGAGGCGCACACCAAGCGGATGGCGGCGCTGGGACTGGCCGCGTAGCAGGCTCACCGGGGCCGGCCGCCGGGCCGGCCTCAGGCCGCCGCTGATCGGCTCAGGTGGCGGCTCCGCGGGCGGACCAGCAGCGAGAGCGTCACGGCCCCGATCAGCGCCGCGCCGATCAGCGTGGCCACGACATGGCCCGGACCCAGCACCGAGTGCATGAGATACGCGCCGAACAGGGCTCCCAGGGCGCCGGTGGTGAAGACGGCGCGGCGGGGCGGGAGCCGGTCCGGCAGGGAGCGGAGCGCCATCCAGGCGAGGGCGAGTCCGAGCACGACGGAGCCGAGTGGTTCCAGGATCACAGATGATCACCTCGCGAGTTGCGGGGCGGTTAGGGCCTGCCCTAAATCGGTCGTAAGCGGTACTACCCGCGGGTTGCGGAACGCAACCCTCCTCGGCACGGGGTTCGCACAGGAATCACTGCGTACCGGAACGGGCAGCGGCCCGGTGGGAATCCCACCGGGCCGCTGCCACGGTCACTGCTCGGAGCGTGCTGCCTACAGCGCGCCGAAGCCCACGCGACGCGTGCTGGGCTCGCCGATCTCCACGTAAGCGATCCGGTCGGCCGGCACCAGGACCTTGCGGCCCTTCTCGTCCGTGAGGCTGAGCAGCTGCGCCTTACCGGTGAGAGCCTCGGCGACCGTGCTCTCGACCTCTTCGGCGGAAAGCCCGCTCTCCAGAACGATCTCCCGGGGCGTGTGCTGCACCCCGATCTTGACCTCCACGGCTATGTCCCTCCGACGGTCAGTCCCTGCGCGGTGAGCCGCGCCGTACGCAGCACACATTAGCCCGCTGAGGGGAGCCGCCAGTGGTCGGCGGGCAACGCCCGCAGCGAACACGGACGGCGGCCGCTCCGGGCGGCCCGCGTCAGTGCTGATCGATGCCGTGCAGCGGGAAGCCCGCGATGCCCCGCCAGGCCAGCGAGGTCAGCAGCTGGACCGCCGTGTCACGCGGAATGGCGGACCGGCTGGAGAGCCAGTACCGGGCGACCACCTGGGAGACACCGCCCAGGCCGACCGCCAGCAGCATGGACTCGTCCTTGGACAGTCCCGTGTCACCGGCGATGACGTCGGAGATCGCCTCCGCGCACTGCAACGACACCCGGTCGACGCGCTCGCGCACCGCGGGCTCGTTGGTCAGGTCGGACTCGAAGACCAGCCGGAAGGCGCCGCCCTCGTCCTCGACGTACGCGAAGTACGCGTCCATCGTCGCGGCGACCCGGAGCTTGTTGTCGGTGGTCGACGCCAGGGCCGTACGGACCGCCTGGAGAAGCGACTCGCAGTGCTGGTCGAGAAGGGCCAGATAGAGCTCCAGCTTGCCGGGGAAGTGCTGATAGAGCACCGGCTTGCTCACCCCGGCCCGCTCGGCGATGTCGTCCATCGCGGCGGAGTGGTAGCCCTGCGCCACAAAGACTTCCTGCGCGGCGCCCAGCAACTGATTGCGTCGGGCGCGGCGAGGCAGTCGAGTGCCCCGCGGGCGCGCCGCCTCGGTCTGCTCGATGGCTGTCACGCCGCCTCCCAAATTTGTGATCGGACACAGCCTTTCCGTGCACGCTGCGCCGTACAGCCATCGTACTTTTGGGTAACCCGGGTGTGCGCGGCGCGGACGCAGAATTTCATGGACCGGACGGCTGCGGTAGCCACAGATTCCCCGGCCACCGGGACAAAGCAGTTTGTATCAGCGGTAATCGTCCTCATCCTGTGTCACGACGCGGGCCTGTTCCGCCGCATCGGCCTCGTCGGCGCTGTCCCGGTCGATGTCCGTGAGCGGTTCGTCGTGCCGCTGCTGGAGATCCGCCCGCTGCTCGGCGGCGTCCGCCCGGGGCGTCTCCTGGTCCGGTTCGTCCGGCTGGATGTCCTCGAAGGTCTCCGGGTCGCTGGGGTCGACCGTCATGGTGACTCCCTTCCTTGCTTTCGAGCCTAGGAGCTGCGCCCGCGGGCCGCTACGCGGTCTGTGACGGCGAACACATGAATCGGGGTGTGATCGTCTCGTAACATTGCCGCATGTCTTCGACCGAACTGCCGGGAGTCCGTGCCGTCGCCGCCGCGGTGTCCCCGGCAGTGAGTGCCGTCGGGGTCGCGGAGGGGGAGCAGCTGCGCTCCGTCGCGCTGCCGGGGCTGACGCTGACCGTCCGGTCCCGGCCGCCCGGCCGGACCGGGGTGCCGCCCGCGCTCTACGTGCACGGGCTCGGCGGCTCCTCGCAGAACTGGTCGGCGCTGATGCCGCTGCTCCAGGACGTGGTGGACGGTGAGGCGGTCGACCTGCCCGGCTTCGGTGACTCGCCGCCGCCGGACGACGGGAACTACTCGGTCACCGGGCATGCCCGCGCCGTGATCCGGTTCCTCGACGCCGAGGAGCGCGGGCCGGTACACCTGTTCGGCAATTCGCTCGGCGGTGCCGTGGCCACCCGGGTCGCCGCGGTCCGTCCCGACCTGGTGCGCACCCTCACCCTCGTCTCGCCCGCGCTCCCCGAGATCCGGGTGCAGCGGTCCGCCGTACCGACGGGCCTGCTCGCGGTGCCCGGTGTGGCCGGCCTGTTCGCCCGGATGACCAGGGACTGGTCCGCGGAGGAGCGCACCCGCGGAGTGATGGCGCTCTGTTACGGCGATCCGGGGCGCGTCTCCGAGTCGGGCTTCCGCGCTGCGGTGGCCGAAATGGAGCGCCGGATGGGACTGCCTTACTTCTGGGACGCGATGGTGCGCTCGGCACGTGGCATTGTCGACGCGTACACGCTCGGCGGGCAGCACGGACTGTGGCGCCAGGCCGAGCGGGTGCTCGCACCGACCCAGCTCGTGTACGGCGGACGGGACCAGCTCGTCTCGTACCGGATGGCGCGCAAGGCGTCCGCGGCCTTCCGTGATTCACGGCTGCTGACACTGCCCGACGCGGGGCACGTGGCGATGATGGAGTACCCGGAGGCGGTCGCCCAGGCCTTCCGGGAACTGCTCGACGAACGCGGCGGGAGCTGATCCGGGGCGTGGGACGACATAGTCGAAAGGGCCCCAAACCCTCGGGGCCCGACATCGAGGCCGCCGCCGCGGACGCGGGCGCCGATCGTGAGGCCGTCCGGCCGGTCCCCGGCACCGGGCGGCGCCGGAGGTCGGCGGAGGCACCGGCCGGCTCCGACGGGCACACCCCGTTCCAGCAGAGCGGACACGTCCGCGGCGGCCACCCCGAACAGCGCGAACCAGGCGGCGGCTGGGGGACCGGTCCCCAGCGGCTGTACCGGGGCGACGACCACCGGCCCGGAGCGCGGCCGGCGGCCCAGCAGCAGGCGGCGGCCGGGCGGCAGCAGCCGACCGGCACCCGGCCGCTGATACCGGGACCGCGGCGCGAGTTCGTCGAGGCGTTCGACGTGCCGTCCGCGCCGCCCGCTCCGCGCGGGCCTTCCGTTCCGCCGGCCCGCCCCGCCGATCCGTCCGTCCCGGCCGGCGAGCGGGACGAGCAGCCGCCCGGCGGCGGCACCGACGGCCCGGCGCCGGCCAAGCACGGCAAGGGCGCCAAGGGCCGCACCTTCACCGGGATCGCGGCCGCCGCGGTGACCACGGTCCTCGCGGTGGTGGTGGCCGGGCAGGTCGCCCAGGACAACGGCGGCGGGACCACCGCCGCGCAGCCCTCGGGCGTCGACCGGCGCGGCCCCGACGGCGCCTCCCGCTCGGACGACCGGCCGACCCCGGAGCCGGTGCGGGCCAAGCCGCTCTCGTACGCCCAGAAGATGGCCAAGGCCTATCCCCTCGCCCCGGAACTGAAGGCGTCCGGAAAGTTCGAGGCGGTTCCGGGGACGGCGAAGGCCCCGGGCCGGGGGCACAGATACCGCTACCGGATCGACGTGGAGAAGGGCCTCGGCCTCGATGCCGCGCTCTTCGCCAGGGCCGTCCAGGAGACGCTCAACGACGACCGCAGCTGGGCGCACGACGGGGCGATGACGTTCGAGCGGGTCTCCACCGACGACCCCGATTTCGTGATCACCCTGGCCAGCCCGGGGACCACCGGTGAATGGTGCATGAAGTCCGGGCTGGACACGACGGAGGACAACGTCTCGTGCGACTCCGCGGCGACCGAGCGCGTGATGATCAATGCCTACCGCTGGGCACAGGGGTCGTCGACCTTCGGTCCGGACAAACTCTTCGCCTACCGCCAGATGCTGATCAACCATGAGGTCGGTCACCGGCTGGGTCACGACCATGTGAGTTGCGGCACGCGCGGAGCACTCGCTCCGGTGATGCAGCAGCAGACCAAGTCCCTGAACATCGACGGGATCAAGTGCCGGCCCAACGCCTGGGTGTATCCACCCAGTTGAACCGGGAGAGGGCGGGCCCGCGGGTGCGACGGGCCGCCTCCCGGGCACGCCGCGCCTCGTAGCCGTACGCGGAACCGGCGTACGCATGCCCTCAGGCTGTCCGTATCGTGAGATAGCTGTCTCAATTCGCGTTGACATCCCCTGGGCGGTGATCCATATTTCTCGACATGTCACACGGCCCCGTCCTCCCCGATCGCGCAGTCATAGAGCTGGCGCTCATCGGTGTGACCGGGCACAGTGTCGCCGACATCCACTGTTGCTGACGCCTGCCCGAGCGCGCGTCCGCCCGCGGTCCGAGCCCTGACGGGCCTGGACCGCCACGCATGACTGCCGCGCCGGGCGCATTCCGCCCGCAGGCGCGGCAGTTCGGTGTTTCCGGTCAGTTTCTCCACCCATCGACCGGCTTGTGTGCACTCGCTCTCGTCGCTGCCTGCGCGGAACTTTTCCGTCCCTTTCTCCAGGCAGTACACCCGAGAGGTCACCTTCCGATGCGTCAACCGTCCGTCATATCGCGCCGCGTGGCAGCGGCCACCGCAGTACTCGTCGTGGCCGCGGGTGCCGCGGCCTGCGGGCCCAAGGACAACAAGGGCGGCGACGGCAGCTCCGGCGCGGCGGGCAAGCCCGAGAAGGGCGGCACGCTCACCGTCCTCAACAGCAAGCCGCAGGAGGACTTCGACCCCGCGCGGCTCTACACCTCCGGCGGCGGCAACGTCCCGTCCCTGGTCTTCCGCACGCTCACCACCCGCAACCGGGAGGACGGCGCCGCCGGTGCGAAGGTCGTCCCCGACCTCGCGACCGACCTGGGCAGGCCCAGCAAGGACGCCACCGTGTGGACGTACACCCTCAAGGACGGCCTGAAGTACGAGGACGGCACCGCGATCACCAGTGCCGACATCAAGTACGGCATCGAGCGCTCCTTCGCCGCCGAGCTCTCCGGCGGCGCGCCCTACCTGCGCGACTGGCTGATCGGCGGCGCCGACTACCAGGGCCCGTACAAGGACAAGAAGGGCCTCGACTCGATCGAGACGCCCGACGCGAAGACGATCGTCTTCCACCTCAACAAGCCGGAGGGCGAATTCCCCTTCCTGGCCACGCAGACCCAGACGACCCCGGTGCCCAAGGCCAAGGACAAGGGCACCAAGTACGAGGAGCACCCGATCTCCTCGGGCCCGTACAAGGTCGTCAAGAACGAGGGCGACGGCGAGCGCCTGATCCTGGAGCGCAACCCGCACTGGTCGGCGGCGACCGACGAGGAGCGCAAGGCCTACCCCGACCGGATCGACGTGCGCTCCGGGCTCGACTCCGCCGTCATCAACCAGCGCCTGTCCGCCTCGCAGGGTGCCGACGCCGCGGCCGTCACCACCGACACCAACCTGGGCCCGGCCGAGCTCGCCAAGGTCACCGGCGACAAGAAGCTGGCCGCCCGTGTCGGCACCGGCCACTTCGGCTACACCAACTACATCGCCTTCAACCCGAAGGTGAAGCCGTTCGACAACCTGAAGGTGCGTCAGGCGATCTCGTACGCCGTGGACCGCTCCTCCGTGGTCAACGCGGCCGGCGGCTCCTCGCTCGCCGAGCCCGCCACCACCTTCCTGCCCGACCAGGCGGCCTTCGGCTACACGCCGTACGACCACTTCCCGGCCGGGAAGAACGGCAATGCGGCCAAGGCCAAGGAACTACTGAAGGAGGCCGGCTACCCCAAGGGGCTGACCGTCACCCTCACGCACTCCAACGACAAGGACTTCGCCACCAGCCCGGAGATCGCCACCGCCCTCCAGGAGGCGCTGAAGAAGGCCGGAATCACCGTCAAGCTCCAGGGCCTGGAGAGCAACGACTACTCCGACACGGTCTACAGCCTGAAGAGCGAGCCCGGCTTCTTCCTCGGCGGCTGGGGCGCCGACTGGCCGTCCGGCGGTCCGTTCTTCGCGCCGATCTTCGACGGGCGCCAGATCGTCAGGTCCGGCTACAACTTCAACTCCGGGCAGCTGAACGATCCCGCGGTCAACAAGGAGATCGACGAGATCAACAAGCTGACCGACCTGAGCGCCGCCGCGAAGCGCTGGGGCGCGCTCGACAGGAAGGTCGGTGAGCAGGCGCTGACCGTGCCGCTGTTCCACCCGGTCTACAAGCGCCTGTACGGCGAGTCCGTCAAGAACGTCGTGATCAGCGACTGGACCGGTGTGCTCGACATCTCGCAGGTCGCGGTCAAGTAGCCATGGCAGACGCAATTCCGGCCGAGGAGGCGGGGGCCGTCGCGGTCCCCGTCTCCGGGGCCCATCCGTTCTGGCGGCGGCTGCGCGCCCGGCGCGCGGCCCTCGTGGCGGCCGCGATCGTCGCCCTGCTGGTCCTGGTCGCGCTCGCCGCACCGCTGCTCGCGGGCATCGAGGGCCAGGACCCCACCACGTACCACCCGGATCTCGTCGACTCCGCCACCGGCGGGGTGCCGGTCGGCTCCTTCGGCGGGATCAGCGCCGAGCACTGGCTCGGCGTCGAACCGCTCACCGGGCGCGACCTGTTCGCCCGCGTCGTGTCCGGCGCCCGGGTCTCGCTCGGCGTCGCGCTCGCCGCCACCCTGCTCCAGGTGCTCATCGGGGTCGGCATCGGGCTCGCGGCCGGGCTCGGCAACCGCTTCGTCGACCAGGCGCTCAGCCGGGTCACCGACGTCGTGGTCGCGCTGCCCGTCATGGTGATCGCGCTCGGCGCGCTCGCCGTCGTACCCACGAGCTTCCCCCGCCCGGTCCTGATCGCCGTGATCATCGGCCTGGTCGGCTGGTCCGGAACCTCGAAGATCGTGCGCGCCCAGACGCTCTCGCTGAAATCGCGCGACCACGTCGCCGCCGCCCGGCTCAGCGGCTGGGGTCCCTGGCAGATCGCCAGGCGCGAACTGCTGCCCGCGCTGGCCGCCCCCGTCATCACCTACGCGGTGCTGCTCTTCCCGGCGAACATCGTCGTCGAAGCGGCCCTGTCCTTCCTCGGTGTGGGCATCAAGCCGCCCACACCGTCCTGGGGACAGATGCTCAGCGACGCCGACACCTGGTACCAGGCGGCGCCCACCTATCTGCTGATCCCCGCACTGCTGCTCTTCGTCACCGTGCTGGCGCTGACCGTCCTCGGCGAGGGCGTGCGCACCGCGCTCGACCCGCGCGCCGAGTCCCGGCTGCGGATCGGTACCGGACGGAAGAAGGAGGCCGACGCGTGAAGTGGTTCCTGCTCAGGCGCCTCGGTGGAGCACTCTTCGTACTGCTCGCCCTCAGCGTCGTCGTCTACGCGGCCTTCTACGTCGCCCCCGGCAACGTCGCGCAGATCGCCTGCGGTCCGCGCTGCTCGCCCGCACAGGTGGCGCAGGTCAGCGAACAGCTGCACCTGGGCGACCCGTTGTACGTGCAGTACGCGCACTTCCTCCAGGGCCTCTTCGTCGGCCGCGACTACTCGACCGGGACCGGGGTGCTGCACTGCCAGGCGCCCTGCCTGGGGCTCTCGTACCAGAGCGACCAGCAGGTCACCGAGCTGATCCTGGCCAAGCTCCCGGCCACCGCCTCGCTCGCCGTCGGTGCCTTCGTGCTGTGGATGCTGCTCGGGGTCGGCACCGGACTGCTCTCGGTGTGGCGGCGCGGCCGGCCGACCGAGCGCGTCCTCACCTGGATCACCCTGGCCGGCATGGCCACCCCGGTCTTCGTCATCGGGCTGCTGCTGATCATCATCCTGGTCACGGCGCTCCAGATCCTGCCGTTCCCGGACTACGTACCGCTCACCGAGGACCCGGAACAGTGGGCCTGGAACCTGCTGCTGCCCTGGATCTCGCTGGCTCTGGTGTCCGCTGCGCCGTACGCCCGGATGACCCGGGCCTCGATGCTGGAGACCCTGGCCGAGGACCATGTGCGCACCTTCAGGGCGTACGGGGTCGGCGAACGGGCGCTCGTGGGGCGGCACGCGCTGCGCGGTGCGCTGGCGCCGGTGATCGCGCTCGGCGCGCTGGACATCGGCTCGATGTTCGGCGGCGCCGTCCTCACCGAATCGCTCTTCGGGATTCCCGGGGTCGGCCGTGAACTCGTCGACGCCGTGAAGCACGTGGACCTTCCGGTGGTCGTCGGTCTGGTGCTCGTCACCGGATTCTTCGTCGTCCTCGCCAATGCCGTCGCGGACATTCTCCAGGCGATGGCCGACCGACGGGTGGTGCTGGCATGAGCCTGGTCGAAGTCTCCGATCTCTCGATCTCGTTCGGCGATGTGCGGGCGGTGGACGGGCTGTCGTTCTCGCTGGAGGCCGGCGGCGCGCTCGGCGTCGTCGGGGAGTCCGGCTCCGGCAAGAGCGCCTCGGCGTACGCCCTGCTCGGACTGCACCGGGGGACCGGTGCGAAGGTCGGCGGCTCGATCCGGGTCGCCGGGGTGGACGTGACCGCGGCGGACGACGCGGAACTGCGCGCCCTGCGGGGTGCGAAGGCCGCGATGGTCTTCCAGGACCCGCTGTCCTCGCTGGACCCGTACTACGCGGTGGGCGACCAGATCGCCGAGGTGTACCGGGTCCACCACCGGGCCTCCCGCCGGGCGGCGCGGGCACGGGCGGTGGAGGTGCTGGACCGGGTCGGGATCCCCGACGCGGTACGGCGGTCCCGGTCCCGGCCGCACGAGTTCTCCGGCGGGATGCGGCAGCGGGCACTGATCGCGATGGCCCTGGCCTGCGAGCCCCAGCTGCTCATCGCCGACGAGCCGACGACCGCCCTGGACGTCACCGTCCAGGCCCAGATCCTGGACCTGCTGCACGATCTGCGCCGCGAGACGGGCATGGGGCTGCTGCTGGTCACGCACGACGTGGGCGTGGCGGCGGAGTCGGTCGACGAGGTGCTGGTCATGCAGTCGGGCCGGGCGGTGGAACGGGGCCCGGTGGGCGAGGTGCTGGTGGCGCCGCGCGAGCCGTACACGCGGGCGCTGCTGGCGGCGGTGCCGCGGGTGACGGAGGGACGGATCCCCTCGGGGGCGAAGCCGGCGGACGACGCGGGCGCGCCGCTCGTCGAGGCCGTCGACGTCCGGCAGGTGTTCGGCAGGGGGAAGACCGCCCTCGCCGCCGTCGACGGCGTCTCGCTCACCGTCCGGCGCGGCGAGACCCTCGGCATCGTCGGTGAGAGCGGCAGCGGCAAGACCACCCTCGGGCGGATGCTCGTCGGTCTGCTGGAACCCACCTCGGGCCGGCTCACCCGCGAGGCCCGGGTGCAGATGGTCTTCCAGGACCCCGTCTCCTCGCTCAACCCGCGCCGCTCGATCGGCGAGTCGGTCGCCGACCCGCTGCGGGCCTCGGGGGAGCGCGACGAGGTGGTGATCAGGGCGCGGGTCCGGGATCTGCTGACCCGGGTCGGCCTCGCCCCGGAGAGCTACGACCGCTATCCGCACGAGTTCAGCGGCGGACAGCGCCAGCGCGTCGGGATCGCCCGCGCGCTGGCCGCCGAGCCGGAGCTGATCGTCTGCGACGAGGCCGTCTCCGCGCTCGACGTGACGACCCAGGCCCAGGTGACCGCGCTGCTGGCGGAACTGCAGCGGGAACTGGGGCTCGCCCTGGTCTTCATCGCGCACGACCTCGCCGTCGTACGGCAGGTCAGCGACCGGGTCGCCGTCATGCGGCAGGGCCGGATCGTCGAGGAGGGCGAGGTGGGCCAGGTGTACGAGAACCCCCGGGACCCGTACACCAAGCAGCTCCTGGCGGCCGTTCCCGCGCTCGATCCGGTGCTCGCGGCGGTGCGCCGCGCGGCCCGCAAGGAGCTGGCCGCCGCCTGACCCTGCGTGACCGATCACTCCCATAGCGCGACAGAACGCTATGGGGGCGGGAAAGTTACGACGGTTCACCCCTTTCGGTGGCGCGACGGACAACCGTCCGTCGCGCCACCGGCGTATCCGCATACGGTCGTCCCGCTGTGAGCCGCCATTCCAACGGCGGCCGCCCACAAGGGAGATCGGGGGTGTGCTCGTGCGGATCGGACTGCTCACCGACGGTGGTTATCCGTATGTGAACGGTGAGTCCGGGCTCTGGTGCGACCGCCTGGTGCGCGGGCTCGCGCAGCACGAGTTCGATCTCTTCGCGCTCAGCCGCTCCGCCGAGCAGGAGGCGCGGGGCCGGGTCCCGCTCCCGATGCAGGTCGGCCGGGTGCGGACGGCGCCGCTGTGGACGGCCGACGAGGACGTCCTGGGGCCCCGGGCCCCCAAGGGGCTGCTCAACCGGATGGTGACGGGCGGGGGCACCCGCCCGTACGGACGGCGCGAACGGCAGCGCTTCACGGCCCACTTCGCGGCTCTCGCCGCCTCGGTCTGCGCGGCCGGTGCGGTGGGCGGCGAGGACGACGGGGCCGACGCGGGCGCGGGTGCCGGTGAACAGGGCGGCGAAGGGCGTACGGTCGCCGCTGCCGCGGACGCGCAGTTCACGGACGGCCTGTACGGACTCGCCGAACTGGCCCGCGAGCACGGCGGACTCGGGGCGGCCCTCCGTTCCGAAACCGCCGTGCGCGTACTCGAAGCGGCCTGCCGCGCCCCGGGCGCCGGGCGCACCGTCCAGACCGCCACCGTCCCCGACCTCCTCGCCTTCGCCCGGGAGCTCGACCGGGTGCTCCGCCCGCTCTCGCTCGACTGGTACGACGAGGAGGGCCTCGGCGCGGTCGACCTCTGCCACGCGACGTCCGGGGGCGCCGCCGCTCTGCCGGGGCTGCTGGCCAAACACTTCTTCGGGGTGCCGTTGCTGGTGACCGAGCACGGCGCGCAGTTGCGGGCGCACTACCTCGCGGCGACCGGCACCCCGCTGAACGCGCCGGTGCGCGCCCTGCTCGCCCACTTCCACGGGCGGCTCGCCACCGAGGTGTACCGGCAGGCCGCGATCGTGACCCCCGGAAACGCCCACGCCCGCCGCTGGCAGGAACGCTGCGGAGCCGCCCGCGAGAAGTTGCGCACCATTTACCCCGGCATGGAGTCCGACCGCTTCACGGCGCTGGGGGAGAGCGGCGACAGCGGGCCCGACGACACCCTGGTCTGGGTCGGCCGGATCGAGCCCGCCAAGGACCTGATCGCACTGCTGCACGCCTTCGCGGAAGTGCGGAAGGCCGAACCGGACGCCCGGCTGAGGATCGTCGGCGCCCCGGCCCGGGGCGCGGAAGGCGCCACCTATCTCGCGCACTGCCGGGCGCTCGCCGCCCAGCTGTTCCCCGACGAGGCCGCGGACGCCCATGCCGTCGGCGACAACCCGGTCTCCTTCGAGGACATCGGCGGAGCCGAGGTGCCCGATCTGCCGGACGCCTACGCGGCGGGCGGGGTCGTCGTCCTGTCCAGCGTGGTCGAGGGTTTTCCGATCGGTCTGGTCGAGGCGATGTTCTGCGGCAGGGCCACGGTGTCGACGGATGTCGGCGCGGTCGTCGAGGTCGTCGGCGGCACCGGGCTCGTCGTGCCCCCGCGCAATCCCAGAGCGCTGGCCGATGCCTGTCTCGCGCTGCTGCGGGACCCCGAGCGCCGTGCACGGCTCGGAGCGGCGGCGCGCGCCCGCGCGCTCGAACTCTTCACCGTCGAACAGAATCTCGCGGCATTTCGCGGCATCTACCTGGAGCTGATCTCGCACGCCCCGGTGCGCACGGAAACCGATGCGGTGGACGCCGACGGCGAACCGCGCCCGTTCGCCACCCCGCCGGAGGCGCATGTCCTGGGTCCGTGGACGGCCTCGGGCCTCGCCCTGTCGATCACGGCCGGCCGCAGGCCCAGCTGGGCTGCCGGGCCCCGGGCGGTCTGCACGGGAGCGCGGGGAGCGGGTGGCGGCGATGCGTGAACCGGGGCAGGAGACGGCCGGGCCGGGCCGGGCCGGCGGGCCGGGGCGGTCCGACACGGCCGGCGACGATCACGGAGGAAACACCATGGGCGGCCCGACCGAGGTGTCCGACGCACCCGCCACACCGACCACCGGCGGAAGCTGGGACCTCCGCTCGCGGGCCCTGGTCTCCGAGAACCCCGGGATGCACGAGCCGTCCGAGTCCTCCGAGATGCTTGGGACGCCTGATGCGCCTGGGACGCCTGAGGCGCACGGGCTGTTCGAGCCCTCCGAGCCCTCCGAGACACCTGGGGCGCCTGGGCGGCGCAGGCTGTCCGAGTCCTCCGAGTCCTCCGAGTCCTCCGAGTCCTCCGAGCTCTCCCGCGCCCCCGAGATCGCGCGCCCCGCTCCGGCGCGTCGGCTCAATGCCTCGCGCCGCGGCCCCGCCGACCCCGTGAAATCGCTGATGCACCGGCACCGCGAGCTGTGCGAACGGGCCGTCGACCCGCTGGAGGTCGCCGCCGGGCTCGAAGCCCATGGCGTCACCGACCGCGTCGCCGCCCGCTACCGGCACCGCGATGTCTTCTCGCTCGCCGAGGAGTTGTTCGCGCGGGTACCCGGTGCGGCGGCGGAGCCCGCAACAGGGCCCGACGCGCCGGAGCGGGACATCGCGACACGCACCGCCTGGTCGCTCCGCGCGCTGGTGCCGGGCGCCGCCTGCGTCGCGACCGTCGGCGCACTCGGGCTCACCGAGGGAGCGCTCGGCGGCCGGGCACGGCTCGTGATCGCCCTCACCGGGGCGCTCGTCGCGCTCATCGGGCTCGCCGTCAGCCTGCGCAGCGGCCCCCTGCACGCCGGAGGCCGCTCATCGGGCGCGGCCAAGGTGTACGGCTGCTGGCTCCTCGGCTACGTCCTGTACGGCGAACCGCTGCTCGACCAGGTGCTCAGCGGCGGCCCCGAGGGCCCCTGGGCGATCACCCCAGCGCCGCTGCTGGGCCTGGCCCTCTCGCTCGTCCCGGCCACCTGGTGCGCCCACCTCTTCTCCGTGCACGCCCACCGCAAACTCAGCAGCAGCCGCGCGCTGGAGGAGTTCGCCGCGGGTGTGCGCCCCCTGCTGTTCGGGGCCGTCGCACTCCACCTGTGTGTCCTCGCCGGGCTGCTCTGCCTCGCCCACCTGGGATACGGGGGCGGCGGGGCGTTCGGCGGGGCGGCCGCGCTCGGGGTGCTGCTCCTGCTGGCCCGGCTGCTGACCGTGCACGGGTTCCCCGAGCTCGCCACCGGCGGCCTGGCCGTCGCCTGTGCGGTCGAGGCCCTGGCGCCCGCACTGGTCCTGGCCGGGCGGCTGCCCGGTCTGCACTTCCTCTCCCGCCCCGTCGACGTCCTCGTCATGGTGTCCGGCACCGGATCCGTACCCGCCGTCGCGTGCGGTGCCTCCGCGCTCGGACTGCTGATCGCCGCCACCGTCGTCCTCTCCCGGGCGTCCGCCCACACCACCGCCCGGCCGGTCGATGAAGGCCCGGCCGCCGCGTAACCACCACAGCCGTACCACTGCCACCGCACGCCCCGCGGAGCCGACGCCGCGGGTCATTGCCCGCCACTGCATCTCACTTCCTCAAGGAGACACCGGACATGACCCCCCAATCCCCTTCACCGGCAGCTCGCCGTTGGCGCCGAGGGGGCGCGCGATGAGGGTGCTGCTGCTCGGAGCCAACGGATTCCTCGGCCGGTTCGTGGCCGACCGCCTGCTCGCCGACCCCGCCGTGCACCTCACGGCGCTCGGCCGGGGCGACGACGCCGACGTCCGGTTCGACCTCGCCAGCGGCAGCCCCGGCGCGCTGACCCGCTTCCTGGACGCCGTCCACCCCGGAGTAGTGGTCAACTGCGCGGGCGCCACCCGCGGCGGGGCCCGCGATCTGACCCGCCACAACACCGTCGCCGTCGCCACGGTGTGCGAGGCGATGCGGCGCAGCGGCTGCACGGCCCGGCTCGTCCAGGTCGGCTGCTCGTCGGAGTACGGGCCCTCGCAGCCCGGTTCGTCCACCGCCGAGGACACGATTCCGCGCCCCGGCGGCCCGTACGGCGTCAGCAAACTCGCCGCCACCGAACTCGTCCTCGGCTCGGGCCTCGACGCGGTCGTGCTGCGGGTCTTCTCCCCGGTCGGGCCGGGCACCCCGGCCGGTTCCCCGCTCGGCAGGCTCGCCGAGGCGATGCGCCGGGCCATGCAGTCCGGCGACGGCGAGCTGAAGCTCAGCGGCCTTGGCGTGCAGCGCGACTTCGTGGACGTGCGCGATGTCGCGCGCGCCGTGCACGCCGCCTCGCTCTCCGCCGCCCAGGGCGTCGTCAACATCGGCACCGGCCGCGCCGTGCGGCTCCGGGACGCGGCCGCCGTCCTCGCCAGGGTCGCCGGGTACGCGGGCGCACTCCACGAGCTCGACGCGCCCCCGCCCCGGCTGCCCATCGGCGCCCCGCGCACCTCGACCGAGTCGGTCATCGAGCACCTCTCGGCGACCCCGTCCCCCTATCCGGACGGCTGCGGCGCCTGGCAGCAGGCGGACGTCCGCACCGCCAGGGACCGGCTCGGCTGGCGTCCCCGGATCAATCTGGAGGAGTCCCTCGCCGACATCTGGATGGAGGCGGCATGCCGTATCTGACCAGCACCGGCACGGCCCGCCGGACCAGCGGCGCCGAACAGTTCGGCTTCGGCGTACCCGGTTACGCGCATCCGCTGCTCGCGCCGACCGAATGGGCCGAACTGGCCCGTCCCGGCACCCCGCTGCACTGGGCCGTCCTCAACATCGACAACGGCCCCGGCGCCCGCCCCGATCCGCACTGCCTGGAAGCCGCGGGCCGGCTCCGCAACGCGCGCGAGCGGGCCGTGCACGGCGAGGATCCGCAGGACTCGGTACGGGCGGCGGCCGGCCGGCTGCTCGGCCATCTCGACCTGGCCTTCGGCAGCCGCCCCTTCGGGGAACTGATCGCCGACGCCCAGTCGTTCCTCGACTGGTACCGCGTCGACGGCTTCTATCTCGGCCGCTGCCCGGCCGAGCGCGTCCACCTCCCGGCGGTGCGCCGTCTCACCAGCACCCTCGCGACGCTCCTCGAAGACGGCGACCGCCCGTACGGGGAGGGGATCGGGCCGCTGGTGCTCGGGCTGGGCACCCATCCGTATCCCGGCTATGCCGAGGCAGCCGACCAGCTGGTCACCTTCTGCGGACCGTGGACCGACTACCGCTGGTCGCAGGTGGCGGAGTGGACCGCCTCGTATCCGCCGGAGAGGTTCGCGCACTTCGTCCACGGCGTTCCGCGCACCCACCTCGACGAGGCCATGCGCATCGCCCGCTGGCAGGGGGCGGGCACGATCTTCTTCACGGATCGAGACGGCCAACAGGGACAAACGGACCCATTCGCGGCGCTGCCCAGGTACTGGGACGAAATTGTCTCGCGGATCGGACCTGGTATCTCGGAATGAGAGGGGGCGTGGCAGTGTTACGGCAAGAACAACCGTACGTAGATGAAGTACGTAGAAACCGACCACCTGCATTGTTGAGGTTCCTGTGTCGCTGCCACCCCTGGTCGAGCCAGCTGCTGAGCTCACCGTCGACGAGGTCCGCAGGTACTCCCGCCACCTGATCATCCCGGATGTCGGGATGGACGGACAGAAGCGGCTGAAGAACGCGAAGGTGCTCTGTGTCGGTGCCGGTGGTCTCGGGTCGCCGGCCCTGATGTACCTGGCCGCGGCCGGTGTCGGCACGCTCGGCATCGTGGAGTTCGACGAGGTCGACGAGTCGAACCTGCAGCGCCAGATCATCCACAGCCAGGCCGACATCGGGCGCTCCAAGGCCGAGTCCGCCAAGGACTCGGTGCTGGGCATCAACCCGTACGTGAACGTGGTCCTTCACGAGGAGCGGCTCGAAGCCGACAACGTGATGGACATCTTCGCCCAGTACGACCTGATCGTGGACGGCACGGACAACTTCGCCACCCGCTATCTGGTCAACGACGCGGCCGTACTGCTGAACAAGCCGTACATCTGGGGCTCGATCTACCGGTTCGACGGCCAGGCGTCCGTCTTCTGGTCCGAGCACGGCCCCTGCTACCGCTGCCTCTACCCGGAGCCGCCTCCGCCGGGCATGGTCCCCTCCTGCGCCGAGGGCGGCGTGCTCGGGGTGCTCTGCGCGTCGATCGGTTCCATCCAGGTCAACGAGGCCATCAAGCTGCTCGCCGGCATCGGCGACCCGCTGGTCGGCCGGCTGATGATCTACGACGCCCTGGAGATGCAGTACCGCCAGGTCAAGGTCCGCAAGGACCCCGACTGCGCGGTCTGCGGCGAGAACCCCACCGTCACCGAGCTCATCGACTACGAGGCCTTCTGCGGCGTCGTGTCCGAGGAGGCCCAGGAGGCGGCGCTCGGCTCCACGATCACTCCCAAGCAGCTCAAGGAGTGGATCGACGCGGACGAGAAGATCGAGATCATCGACGTCCGTGAGCCGAACGAGTTCGAGATCGTCTCGATCCCGGGCGCGAAGCTGATCCCGAAGAACGAGTTCCTGATGGGCAACGCCCTCCAGGACCTCCCGCAGGACAAGCGCATCGTCCTGCACTGCAAGACGGGCGTCCGCAGCGCCGAGGTCCTCGCGGTCCTCAAGTCGGCGGGCTTCGCCGACGCGGTCCACGTGGGCGGCGGCGTGATCGGCTGGGTCAACCAGATCGAGCCCGAGAAGCCCGTGTACTGAGACACCTTTTGGTACGGCGAAGGGGCCGGTCCGCACGGACCGGCCCCTTCGCCGTACCTCCGGGCCGCCCTACGAGCAGGTCTTGCCGTCCTCCGGGACCATCCCGTCGAGGAAGTACGCGTCCACGGTCGACGTCACGCAGGAGTTCCCGCCGTACGCGCCGTGCCCCTCGCCCTTGTTGGTGAGCAGGACGCCCACGCCCTTGCCCAGCTCGTCCGCCATCTTGCGGGCACCCTCGTACGGCGTCGCCGGGTCACCCGTCGTGCCGACGACCAGGATCGGACCGGCGCCCGGAGCGCTCGCCTCCGGGTGTTCGTGCTCACCCTTCACCGGCCACTGCGAGCACCAGCCCGCCGTGTCCCACGCCAGGAACGGGCCGAACACCGGGGACAGCTTCCGGAACTCCGGCAGGAGCGCCTTCGCCTCGTCCGCCGTCGGCCGGAGGCTGCTGTCCGCACAGGAGATGGCGCGCTGCGAGTGGTTCTGGGTGTCGTAGTGCCCCTTCTCGTCACGGCCGTTGTACGAGTCGGCCAGCTGGAGCAGCATGTTCCCGGTGCCGCTCTTCTCGGCCTCGTCCAGCGCCTGCGTCAGATACGGCCAGTTGCTCTTGGAGTAGAGCGGCATGACGATGCCGGTGACGGCCAGCGAGTCGTTGAGCTCGCGGCCCGAGGTCGTCGGCAGCGGCTTCTTGTCGATCCGCTCCAGCAGCCGGGCGATGCGCCGGGTCCCGGCCTTCGGGTCCTGGCCGCGGTCCTTGAGGTAGTTCTCCAGCGCCCGCTGGAAGCCGGTCGCCTGGTTGCGGGCATGCCCGATGGTGTCCGCGGTCGGGTCGACGACGGCGTCCAGGACGGTCCGGCCGACGTTCCCGGGGAAGAGGTGTGCGTAGGTGCCGCCGAGCTCGGTGCCGTACGACACGCCGAAATAGGTGAGCCTCTTGTCGCCGAGCACCTCACGGATCAGGTCCATGTCCCGGGCGGCGTTCGTCGTGCCGACGTACGGCAGGACCTTGCCGGAGCGGCGCTCGCAGCCGGCGCCGAAGTCCGCGCCGTCCTTCAGGAACGCCGCCTCCTCCGCCGCCGTGTCCGGGGTCATGTCGACCTTCCGGTAGGCGTTCTCCTGCTCCTTGTCGGTGCGGCAGCTCACCCCTTCGCTGCCCGCGACCCCGCGCGGGTCGAAGCCCACCAGGTCGTAGCGGGAGTTGAGGTTGCCGTACGAGCCGGCGGCGCGCGGCAGCGTCGAGACCCCCGAACCGCCGGGGCCGCCGAAGTTGAACAGCATCGAGCCGAGGCGCCGGCTGGTGTTCCCGGCCTTCTTGCGGATCAGCGCGATCCCGATCGTCTCGCCGTCGGGCTTCGCGTAGTCCAGCGGCACCCGGACCGTCGAGCAGCGCCAGTCGGACCCGGGCGCGCTCTCGCCGGCGCGGGCATCGCAGCCCTTCCAGTCCAGCCGCTGGGAGGTGAGGGCCGCGGGCAGCCGGGGAGTGCCCGGCTGCCCGCCCGGCGTGGTGGACGGACGGCCGGCCGAGGGCGCGGCATCGTGGTCCGTTCCGTCGGCCGGCTTGTCGTCCGTACCTCCGCCGCAGCCCGCGAGCAGCCCCGTCAGCAGAAGTGCGGCGCCGGCCAGAGCCCCGGCGCGTGCGTGTGCGACCACGTGTGCGTCCTCCCGATGTGCCTGTACTCGCGGCGTACAGATGTGCCCGTACCTACGGCGTACAGAAAGTCCGCCCATGCTAGGACCTTGCGTTTGGATCACGCCGCTACCTGCAGACGGTTCCGGCCGCCGGAACCTTGCCCTCCAGCAGGTAGCCGCCCACGGTCTTCTGCACACAGGCGTTGCCGCTGTTGTACGCGCCGTGTCCCTGGCCCTCGTACGTCATCTCGACGCCGACGCCCTTGCCCAGCGCGTCGGCCATCGCCTTCGAGCCCTCGTACGGCGTCGCCGGGTCGCCGGTGTTGCCGACGACGAGGATGGGGGCCGCGCCCGGGGCGCTGACGTCCGGGGTGTTCCAGGCGCCCGGTACCGGCCAGCCGGTGCAGGCCATCAGGGACCAGCCCAGGTAGTCGCCGAAGATCTTCGAGGCGGACCGGAACTCGGGGAGCTTGGCCTCGGTCTGGTCCGCGGTGAACCGCTGCTTGGAGTCGGCGCAGTTGATGGCGGTGTTGGCGGCCACCGAGTTGTCGTACTGGCCGTTTTCGGAACGGCCGTTCAGCGAGTCGGCGAGGGCGAGGAGCAGCGCGCCGTTGCCGCCGTCTGCCTCGTCCAGTCCCTGTTCCAGCAGCGGCCAGGTCTGCTTGGAGTAGAGGGCGGCCGCGATGCCGGTGGTCGCCAGGGTCTGCGTCAGCTGACGTGAACCGAGCCCCTGGATCGGCTTCTTCTCCAGCTGGGCGAGAAGACCGGCGACCCCCTGCTCGACCTCCTTCGAGGTGGAACCGGGCAGCTTGCAGGCTGCGCCGCGGTCGACGCAGTCCTGGGTGAAGTTGTTCAGCGCGAGCTGGAAGCCCTTGGCCTGGCCGAGCGAGGACTGCTCGGAGTCCAGCGTCGGGTCGACCACCGCGTCCAGTACCGACCTGCCGACGTTCTTCGGGAACAAGTGGGCGTAGACGCCGCCCAGTTGGGTGCCGTACGAGATGCCGAAGTAGTACAGCTTCTTGTCGCCGAGCACCTGCCGCATCAGATCCATGTCACGGGCCGCGTCGGTGGTGCCGACGTACGGGAGCTGCCTGCCGGAGTTCTTCTCGCAGGCCTGCGCGAACGCCTTGGTGTTCTTGACGAAGGCGTTCACCTCCGCGCTGGTGTCCGGGGTGCTGTCGGTCTCGAAGCGGGCGTCGAGCTGCTTGTCGGTCTCGCACTCCACACCGTCGCTGCGGCCCACGCCGCGCGGGTCGAAGCTGACCAGGTCGTAGCGGGCGCGGAGCTTGTCGTAGTCGGTGCCGAAGGCGGGCAGGGTGGCGACACCGGAGGCGCCGGGGCCGCCGAAATTGAAGATGAGGGAGCCGATCCGCTCGTCCTGGTTCTTGGCCCTGGCCCGGATCAGCGCCAGCTGGACCGTCTCGCCCTCGGGCTTCGCGTAGTCGAGCGGCGCCCGCATGAACGAACACTCCCAGGGGGTGCCGCCGGGCAGCGGGGACGGCGCCTTTCCGCTGCCCTGCGCCGGGGACGGGGCGGGGCAGGGCTTCCACGTCAGTTTCTGGGAAGCGAGGTCGCCGGAGCCGCTCGCCTCGGCGGCGTTCACCGCGAGCGGTGAGCTCTGCGGCCCGTCCGGGTCGTCCTTGTTGCCGCTCTCCGAGCAGGCGGTGATGGGCAGGAGCACGGTGACGGCGGCGGCCAGGGCGGCGGCGCGCAGGGCAGGGGAGGTCCTCATGGGCCCATGGTGCGGCGGGAAGCCGGTCGCTGCACGGGGCACCGGTCCAAGCGGGTGGCGGGCGACGCCGCCGTCGCCCGACTGGCCTTGAGGGTCCCGCCCGGCGGCTGAGGGGGCGTCAGAGCTCGCCCTTGCGGGTCAGATGGTTGAAACAGAGCCAGCCGGGGAGCACCGGCAGCCACAGCGTCAGCAGGCGGTACAGCAGCACGGCGGGTGCCGCGACCTCCTTCGGCAGGCCGACCGCGATCAGACCCAGTGTCAGCGCGCCCTCGACCGCGCCCATTCCGCCCGGGGTGGGCGCCGCCGACCCCAGCGCGTTGCCGGCGAGGAAGACCACCGCGATGCTGGCATAGCTGAGATGCGGCACGTCCGGACCGCTGAACGCCCGCACCGAGGCGTCCAGGCACATCACGAACAGACCGGTCAGCAGCAGCATTCCGCCGATGCCGGTCAGCAGCTTCTGCGGCCGCTGGACCACGTCGAGCATGCGCGGTACGACTCCGGCGAACAGCGACCGCACCCGCGTCACCACGAACTTCCGCAGGAACGGGACCGCCGTCACCACCAGCACCAGCACGGCGACCGTCAGCAGTCCGGCGATGACCGTCCTGGACGGCGTGAGCGAGGACGGGGTCTTCTCCGTACCGGTCAGATAGCCGAAGGCCGCCAGCAGCAGGATGTGGCAGCCGAGACCGAACAGCTGCGAGGCGCCGACGCTCGCCACGGCGAGCCCCGGGCGCACCCCGGCCCGTTGCAGGAAGCGGGTGTTCAGCGCCACACCGCCGACGGCGGCCGGGGCGACGATCTTCACGAAGGACCCGGCGACCTGCGCCAGCACCGTCTTGCCGAACGGCACCCGTTCCGGCACGAAGCCCAGCAGGCTCATCGCCGCCGCCACGTAGCTGAGGGCGGAGAAGGCGACCGCGGCGGCCACCCAGCCCCATTCCGCCTGCTCGACGACCGCGCCGAAGTCGGCCTGGGTGACCTGCGAGATGAGGAAGTACGCGGCGATCGCACCGGCGATGCAGCTGAGCAGGGTGCGGGCCTTGATGCGTTCGAGACGCACCGGTTCGACCGGTGCCTGCGGCCGGATCAGCAGCACCTGCTGCCGCATCTGGGAGAGCAGATCCTCCTCGCGGGCCCCGTCGAGGGCGTCGTCCAGGGCGCGTTTCTCGGCCTGCTTCTGGGTGCGGAGCGCCTTGCGGTCCGCCTTGCGGCCTGTCCTGTGGTCGGTGACCGCACCGGTGGCGGCCGTCCCCTCCGGTGCCTCGGACTGCGTTCCGTGTTCGTGTGTCCTGGCCCGCTTGGCCGCGTCCGACGCCTCCAGCACCGCCTCGCGCTCCCGCTGCGAGCGCTCCCGGGCGAGCCGGCGCAGGGCCGCCCGGGTGGAGCGGCTCAGCGCGATGGGCTGGAGCAGCGGCAGGCAGTCCGCGACGGCGTCGGGACCGAGCACCTCCAGCGCCCCGGCCACGGCCCGCACGGCGCCCACCCGCAGACCCGTCGTGGTCAGCAGCTGGGCGACATCCATCCGCAGGACCAGATCACCGGCCGCGATCTCGCCGCCGCGCAGATCGGTGACGAACACCTTGCCGGAACGATCGGCCAGGATGGCGTCGCCGGTGAGCCTGCGGTGCGCGATCCGGCGCGACTGGAGCGCCTTCACCTGACGCCAGGCGCCGTGCAGCAACTCGTCGGTGATCTCCGAGTCCTCCAGCGCGTCCAGGGAACGGCCGCCGATGTGCTCGTACACCAGCATCACGGCGTCGGGTCCGAGCTCGGACGTGGCGATCAGCTTGGGCGCGTTGGCTCCGGCGGCGATCGCCGCGTAGGCGAGCAGCGCCTCCTGCTCCAGGGCCTGGCGCAGCGACTGGATGGAGCGGCGCTGGGTGATGCCGCGCAGGGTGAGCCTGCGCCACACCCGGTAGAAGAAGCCCTGGGCCTGCTGCTCGCGGTCGACGACCGTGACATCGAGCGGTGGCCCGTCCTCCAGGGAGACCAGATAGCGGCGCCCCCGGTCGCTCTGGTCGCCCGAGTCGGGGGCGTCGTCGGCGCGCATCGCGCTGACCGGGCGGAAGCCGACATGGCGCAGACCGGCCATCAGATGCTGACCGGTCGGCCGTACGTTCGGCGAGCCGACCGCGTACAGCGTGCCGTACGCGACGGTCCAGCCGATCAGCACGGTGAGAATGATCGAGAACGGGGTCGTGTAGCCGCCGACCAGCATGGCGAACGCGTCGAGCAGCAGCACCACCCACAGCACGACCCGCCAGCGTGGCCGTCTCGCCATGCCGACCGCCGTCATATAAGCGATCACGGGCGCGAGATAGCCGTGCACGGGATCGGTGAGCGCATCACCGGGCTGCGGCTGGGTCAGGGCGTCCTGGATGGTGCCGGGGGCGGACTTGGCGACCCAGAGGTCGGCGGCGAGCGTGACGCCGTGGGCCAGTACGGCGGCGAGCACCCCGTCGGCGATCCGCAGCCCGTCGCGTTTGATCAGCCGCTCGATGGCGAAGGCGACCGGGACGAGCAGCACGGCGATGCTGGAGACCAGACCCGCCATCTTGATCAGGACGTCGGGCGCCTGGCCGGTGCCTTTGTTGATGTCCTGTTCGAGGCCGGTGGTCGTGCCGTGGGCGAACGCGGCGATCGAGAACAGGACGACGATCGCCAGGACCCCGATGAGGAGCCGCATGAGATCGGAGGGGCGGTGCACCCGGGCGGGGAGCAGCGGTTCGTCTCCCGAGACGCGCTCGGCCTGCTCCTCCGCGGCGGTCGAGAGCGTCGAGCCGACCGGATGTTCGGGGCGCTCTCCGTGCTCGGCAGCGGGTTCCACGGGCTCGGTACGGGGCTTTCCGGGCTTGCCATCCGGCTTTTCGGCGGGCGCGCGGGACGCGTCCGGCTGCGGCTCGGCGTCAGGGGCGTCCGCCGCCTTCGGTGGCTGCACGCCCTGCTCCTTCGTTGCCTCTGATTGGTCTTCGTGTTCTCGTATCACCGGTCACCGCCCGCACGATGGTGGCACGACCCGGCGACGCAGGGGCGCATCAGGGTGCACTGCACGGACATGGGAAGCGCAAGATACGCCCCTTCGCTTCTGCCCGCAGGCCCTGTGACCGGACGCACACCGACCGGGCCGGGATGTCGGTGGCGTACGGCAGGATGGACCGGATGAGCCAACACCGCACGAGCGGCGACGGGACGAGTGACGACCGCACGAGCCACGCACTGCCGGAGTACGCGGAGCGCGTGCTCGATGTCGCCGAGCTGATCCCGCCCGGCCGCGTCATGACCTACGGCGATGTCGCCGAGTGGCTGGGCGAGGGGGGTCCGCGCCAGGTCGGCCGGGTCATGTCGCTGTACGGGGCCGCGGTGCCGTGGTGGCGCGTGGTGCGCGCCGACGGGGCGCTGCTCCCCGGCCACGAGTTGCAGGCACTGGACCACTACCGCGCGGAGGGCACCCCGCTGCGTGAGGCGTCGCGCGGCGCGGAGGGCCATCTGCCGCGCCTCGACATGAAGCGGGCACGGTGGGACGGCGTCACCGCGGACGGGGGCGCGGACCGGGACAGGGGCGGAGGTGCTCACATCTGACAGCTTCGGCCATCCGGTGGCACAGGGGGCGGCACCGGGGCCGTACGACGTACCCGACTTCCGGGAAGCGATCCAGGGCTTACGCGAAGTGATCAAGGGTGCACGAAAAGTGATCCACGGTCGGGTCTGTGGCATGTGACGCGACGGGACCGTGGCCGCGCGGACTGACGGAGAGCACCGCCGGTCGCAGGACCGGGCACGCAACGGCGTCCGCGCCGCGGAACGTGACGAGGCACGCAGCGCACTCGTCCCGGATCGCGCCCGCGCTGGCGTAGCTTCGTAAGTTCGCGGCGCGCACCGCACCCTCATCATCAGTACACCCACCAGGACCGGCGATCCACGTGAGCTCCTCCTCCTTCACCCGGCACAGTCCGCACCGTCGGACACGGCAGCGGTCCGCGGGTGCGTACCGACTGGTGCGCACCCCGCCGGGCTCCGTGGACCCTCCTCTCCTGGACGCAGCTCAACGCGCGGTGGTTGATCACCCCGGCGGCCCGCTCCTGGTGCTCGCCGGACCCGGCACCGGCAAGACGACCACGCTCGTCGAGGCGGTCGCCGCACGCATCGCACGGGGCGGCGACCCGGCCCGCATCCTGGTGCTGACCTTCAGCCGCAAGGCCGCCGTGGAGCTGCGCGACCGGATGGCCGCCCGGCTCGGCGGCGCCCGCGGACCGCAGGCGACGACGTTCCACTCCTTCTGTTACGCACTGGTCCGCGCCCACCAGGACGCCGACCTCTTCGCCGAACCGATGCGGCTGCTCTCCGGACCGGAGCAGGACGTCACCGTCCGCGAGCTGCTCGCCGGCCAGCTCGAACTGGAGCGGGACGGCTTCGCCCACATCCGCTGGCCCGACGAGCTGCGGGCCTGTCTGACCACGCGTGGCTTCGCCGACGAGGTGCGAGCGGTGCTGGCCCGCAGCCGTGAGCTGGGCCTTGGGCCGGACGCGCTGGCGGCCTTCGCCCGCCGCACCGGGCGGCCCGACTGGGGCGCCGCCGCCGAGTTCCTCGCCGAGTACCTGGACGTGCTGGACGGGCAGGGGGTGCTCGACTACGCGGAGCTGGTGCACCGGGCCGTGCTGCTCGCGGAGCGCCCCGAGGTGTCGGCCCTGCTCGCGGGGGAGTACGACGCGGTGTTCGTGGACGAGTACCAGGACACGGACCCGGCGCAGGTCCGGCTGCTGCACGCGCTGGCCGGCAACCGGGGGAGCGCCCCGGGCGCCGGGGGCGGCCGGGACCTGATCGCCTTCGGCGACCCGGACCAGTCGATCTACGCGTTCCGGGGCGCCGATGTGAACGGCATCCTCGACTTCCCGGACACGTTCCGGCGGGCGGACGGCGCCCCGGCCCCGGTCGGCGTGCTCACCACCTCGCGGCGTTCCGCCACCCGGCTGCTGGCCGCCACCCGGCTGCTCACCCGCCGGATGCCGCTGACCCGGCTGCCCTCGGCGAAGGTCCGCGCCCACCGGGAGCTCGCCGCGGTCCGCGAGGGCGGCAGCGTGGAGGCGTACACCTATCCGACCGCGTCCACCGAGCTCGACAACATCGCCGACCTGCTGCGCCGGGCACATCTGGAGGACGGCGTCCCGTGGAACGAGATGGCGGTGCTCGTACGGGCCGGAGGCCGCACGATCCCCTCGCTGCGCCGGGCCCTGACATCGGCGGGCGTCCCCCTGGAGGTCGACGGGG
Organism: Streptomyces sp. NBC_01363; assembly: GCF_026340595.1. GTDB lineage: Bacteria > Actinomycetota > Actinomycetes > Streptomycetales > Streptomycetaceae > Streptomyces. The sequence goes on along the minus strand of NZ_JAPEPF010000001.1, from coordinate 242,817 downwards.
ACGACCTTCCCCTGCGCCACGAACCGGCGGTGGCCCCACTCCTGACAGCCCTGCGCGCGGTCGCCACGGCGGCTCTGCGCCGGGGTGCGCCGGGCGCGGAGGAGGAAGAGGAGGCTTCGGCGGCGGAGGGTGAAGGCGCGGAGCCGCAGGGTGCTTCGGCGGCGGAGGGTGAAGGCGCGGAGGTGCCCTCCTGGCTGGACACCGAGACCGCCCTGGCCCTGCTCTCCTCCCCCCTCGGCTCCATGGACGCGGCCGACCTGCGCCGCCTCGGCCGGGCCCTGCGCGACGAGGAGCGGGCCGCCGGGAACCGCGTACCGGCACCCTCCGGCGACCTGCTGGCCCGCGCGCTCGCCGAGCCCGAACGGCTCGTCACGCACGATCCGGCGTACGCCCGCGGCGCCCAGCGCCTCGGCGCGCTCCTGCGCAAGGCGCGCGAGCTGCTCGAAGGCGGCGGCACCGCGGAGGAGGCGCTGTGGGCGCTGTGGGCAGGCACCCCGTGGCCGGGCCGACTGGAGCGCGCCGCTCTGCGCGGCGGCGCGGGCGGCCGCAACGCCGACCGCGACCTCGACGCCGTCTGCGCGCTCTTCGACACCGCGGCCCGCGCCGAGGAACGCACCGGCGGGCGCGGCGCGCTCAACTTCCTGGAGGAGGTCGACGCCCAGGACATCGCCGCCGACACCCTCTCCAGGCGCGCGGTGCGCCCCGACGCCGTACGGCTGATGACCGCGCACCGCTCCAAGGGCCTGGAGTGGCGCCTCGTCGTCGTCGCGGGTGTGCAGGAGGGGCTCTGGCCGGACCTGCGCCGCCGCGGTTCGCTGCTGGAGGCGGACCGGATCGGCCGCGACGGCCTGGCCGAACCGCTCACCCCCGGCGCCCTCCTCGCCGAGGAGCGCCGGCTCTTCTACGTCGCGGCGACCCGCGCCCGCGAACGGCTCGTCGTCACCGCGGTGAAGGCACCCGCCGACGACGGCGACCAGCCGTCCCGCTTCCTCACCGAGCTGGGCGCCGAACCGCGCGATGTCACCGGCCGGCCGCGCCGCCCGCTCGCCATCGCCGCGCTCGTCGCCGAACTCCGCGCCACCACCGTCGACCCCGAGGCCTCCGACGCCCTGCGCGAGGAAGCCGCCCGCCGCCTCGCCCGGCTCGCCGCGCTCACCGACGACGAGGGCCAGCCGCTCGTACCCGCGGCCCATCCCTACCGCTGGTGGGGCCTGTACGAACCGACCCGCTCCGCCGTCCCGCTCCGCGACCGGGACCAGCCCGTGGCCCTCTCCGGCAGCGCGCTCGACCAGCTCGCCAACACTTGCGCGCTCCAGTGGTTCCTGGGCCGCGAGGTGAAGGCGGACGCCCCGGCGACGGCGGCCCAGGGCTTCGGCAACGTCGTCCACGTACTCGCCGACGAGGTGGCCTCCGGACGTACCCCCGCCGATCTCGCCGTCCTGATGGAGCGGCTGGACTCGGTCTGGGACGGCCTCGTCTTCGACGCCCCCTGGAAGTCCCGGCAGGAGAAGGAACAGGCACGGGCCGCCCTCGAACGCTTCCTGCGCTGGCACGTCATGGACCGCACCGGCCGCACCCCCGCCGCGAGCGAGCACGACTTCGACGTGACGCTGGAGGCGGGGGAGTACCAGGTGCGCATCCGGGGCTCCATGGACCGTGTCGAGCAGGATGCCGAGGGCCGGGCCTACGTCGTCGACTTCAAGACCGGCAAGCAGTCCCCGACCAGGGACGAGGTCGCCCGCCACCCCCAGCTCGCCGTGTACCAGCTGGCCGTCCGGGAAGGCGCGGTCGACGAGGTCTTCGACGGCCGCCGACCCGAGCCCGGCGGCGCCGAACTCGTACAGCTGCGCCAGCCCGCCGCCAAGAAGGAGGGCGGCGAAGCCCTCCCCAAGGTGCAGGCGCAGGAACCCCTCGCCGGTGAATGGGTCCCCGACCTGCTGGCCACCGCCGCGGGCCGGGTCCTGGACGAACGCTTCACCCCCACGACCGGCCAGCACTGCACGCACTGCGCCTTCCGGGCCTCGTGCAGCGCACAGCCGGAGGGCCGCCACATCCTGGAGTGAGCGGGGCGCCGGACCTCCGTCGGCCCGGCACGTTGTCGGTGCGTCCGGTTAGCCTCTCTGGGGTGTCCTCACGTATCACCGATCCCGAGCAGCTCAAGGAGCTCCTCGGGATCCCGTTCACCCCGGAGCAGACGGCCTGCATCACCGCGCCGCCCGCCCCGCAGGTGATCGTGGCCGGAGCCGGGTCCGGGAAGACCACGGTGATGGCGGCGCGCGTGGTGTGGCTGGTGGGCACCGGCCAGGTCGCCCCCGAGCAGGTCCTCGGGCTCACCTTCACCAACAAGGCGGCCGGCGAGCTCGCCGAGCGCGTCCGCAAGGCCCTGATCGCGGCCGGCGTCACCGATCCGGACACCATCGACCCGGACAACCCCCCCGGCGAGCCCAGCATCTCCACGTACCACGCGTTCGCCGGCCGGCTCCTCACCGAGCACGGGCTGCGCATCGGACTCGAACCCACCACCCGCCTCCTCGCCGACGCCACCCGCTACCAGCTCGCCGCCCGCGTGCTGCGCGAGGCCCCCGGCCCCTACCCGGCCCTGACCAGGTCGTTCCCCACCCTCGTCAGCGATCTGCTGGCCCTCGACGCCGAGCTCGCCGAACACCTCGTACGCCCCGAACAGCTCGCCGAGTACGACACCGGCCTGCTGAACACGCTCGCATCGGCCCGGCTCAGCAACGCCGAGCTGCGCAGGATCCCCGAGACCGCCGAGGCCCGTTGCGAGCTGCTCCAGCTGACCCGGCGCTACCGCGACGCCAAGAAGAGCCGCGACCTCCTCGACTTCGGCGACCAGATCGCGCTCTCCGCCGAGCTGGCCCTCACCCGCCCCGAGGTCGGCACGATCCTGCGCGACGAATTCCGGGTCGTGCTGCTCGACGAGTACCAGGACACCTCCGTCGCCCAGCGCCTGCTGCTCTCGGCCCTCTTCGGCAGCGGCCCCGGGGGCACGACCGGGCACGCCGTCACCGCCGTCGGCGACCCCTGCCAGGCGATCTACGGCTGGCGCGGCGCGTCCGTCGCCAACCTCGACGACTTCCCGCTCCACTTCCCGCACGCCGACGGCACCCCCGCCACCCGCTTCTCCCTCAGCGAGAACCGCCGCAGCGGCGGCCGGCTCCTGCACCTCGCCAACGGCCTCGCCGCACCGCTGCGCGCCATGCACGAAGGCGTCGAGGCGCTGCGCCCCGCCCCCGGCGCCGAGCGCGACGGCATCGTCCGCTGTGCGCTGCTCCGTACCCACGCCGAGGAGATCGACTGGCTCGCCGACTCGATCGCCCATCTGGTGCGGACCGGCAAGGCACCCGGCGAGATCGCCGTCCTGTGCCGCACCGCGGGCGACTTCCCGGAGATCCAGGCCGCGCTGGTGGCCCGCGACATCCCGGTCGAGGTCGTCGGCCTGTCCGGGCTGCTGCACCTGCCCGAGGTCGCCGACCTCGTCGCGGTCTGCGAGGTCCTCCAGGACCCGGGCGCCAACGCCTCCCTGGTCCGGCTGCTCACCGGTCCCCGCTGGCGGATCGGCCCCCGCGACCTGGCCCTGCTCGGCCGCCGCGCCAGGCTCCTCGTCCACCGCGCGGCCCACGCCGACGACGACTTCGACCCCGACCGCCGTCTCGCCGAGGCCGTCGAGGGCATCGACCCGGCCGAAGTGATCTCGCTCGCCGACGCGCTGGACACCTTCCTCGAATCGGGCGGCGATGAGGACGACGGACTTCCGTTCTCCACCGAGGCCCGCATCCGCTTCGCCCGCCTCGCCGCCGAGCTGCGCGACCTGCGCCGTTCGCTGGCCGACCCGCTGATGGACGTGCTGCACCGGGTCCTCGCCACCACCGGCCTGGAGGTCGAGCTCTCCGCGTCGCCGCAGGCCCTGGCCGCCCGCCGCCGCGAGACCCTCGCCAACTTCCTCGACGTCGCGGCCCGCTTCGCGGCCGTCGACGGCGAGGCCACCCTTCTCGCCTTCCTCGGCTTCCTGCGCACCGCCGTCCAGTACGAGAAGGGCCTGGACAATGCCCTGCCCGGCGGCGAGAACACCGTCAAGGTCCTCACCGCCCACAAGTCCAAGGGCCTGGAGTGGGATGTCGTCGCGGTGCCCGGCCTGGTCACCGGCCAGTTCCCCAGCGGCCAGTCCCGCGACGCCTGGACCGCCCAGTCCAAGGTCCTCCCGCACGCCCTGCGCGGGGACCGGGCGACCCTCCCCGATGTCCACTCCTGGGACGCCAAGGGGCTCAAGGCGTTCAAGGAGGAGATGAAGGAGCACCAGCTCACCGAGGAGCTCCGCCTGGGTTACGTCACCTTCACCAGACCCCGCACCCTGCTGCTCGGCTCCGGCCACTGGTGGGGCCCGTCCCAGAAGAAGCCGCGCGGCCCGTCCGGCTTCCTGCACGCGCTGTACGAGCACTGCGCGGCCGGGCACGGCGAGATCGAGGTCTGGGCCGACGAACCGGCCGAGGACGAGGAGAACCCTGCGCTCGACGGGACGGCCGCCGACCACGCCTGGCCGCTTCCGCTGGACGACACCGCGCTGACCCGCCGCCGGGCCGCCGCCGACACGGTGATGGCGCACCTGGAGGCCCTGGCCACGACAGGGGGCGTACCGGACGCGTACGAGACGCTGCCCGACGCCCGGGAGCCGTACGCCGACTCCTACGACGACCGATACGCCGACGCCCCGTTTCCCGACGACGAGGAGTACGAGGCGTACCTCGACGACGCCCCGTTCCCGGACGGGGCCCCGTACGCCGACGACGAGGCCGACGACTGGGACGCGCTGTCGACGGAGCCCCCTCCCGCCCCTGCCCGTACCTCCGCACCCCCCGCCCCCACGCCGCACGTCCCCGCGGCCCGCACCCCCGAGCCCGCCGGGGCGCACCGGCTCACCCCCGAGGAAGCCCGCACCCTCGCCTCCTGGGACCGCGACCTCGACGCCCTCACCGGCGAACTGCGTCGCGCCCGCGCCACCGTGCGCGACGTCCTCGTCCCCGCGTCGCTCTCCGCCACCCAGCTGCTGCGCCTCGCCGACGACCCCGACGGCTTCGCCCAGGAACTGGCCCGGCCCATGCCGCAGCCGCCGCAGCCGGCGGCCCGCCGGGGCACCCGCTTCCACGCCTGGGTGGAGTCCCGCTTCGAGGAGCTGCCGCTGCCGATGCTCGGGCCCGACGAGCTGCCCGGCGGCGACGAGAACGACGCCGAGATCGCCGACGAGCGCGACCTCGCCGCGCTCAAGGAGGCCTTCGAGCGCACCCCGTACGCCCGCCGCACCCCGTACCGCGTCGAGACTCCGTTCCAGATCACCCTGGCCGGCCGGGTGATCCGGGGCCGCATCGACGCCGTGTACCGCACCGGGGACACGTACGAGATCGTCGACTGGAAGACCACCCGCACCAACGCCGCCGACCCCCTCCAGCTCGCGGTCTACCGTCTGGCCTGGGCGGAGCTGCACGATCTGCCGCTCACCGACATCACCGCCACGTTCCTGTACGTGCGCAGCGGCGAGACCGTCCACCCCGCCCGCCTCCCGGGCCGGGCGGAACTGGAACGGATCCTGCTGGACGAGCCACCGCCCACGGCGTAGGGCCTTGTCCGGCGGATCGCGGCCGTCCCCCGGGCCACCACGGGCGGGCGGACCCCATGGGGCGAGGCACTAGGCTCAAGGCCATGAGCGACACCCCGGACAGCGCCGTCCGTACGTACACCGAGCAGCACCGCACAGCCTTCCTGGACGACCTCGCCGCCTGGCTGCGCATCCCGTCCGTATCCGCCCAGCCGGAGCACGACGGGGACGTACGGCGCAGCGCCGAGTGGCTGTCCGCCAAGCTCGGGGAGACCGGCTTCCCGGTCACCGAGGTCTGGGAGACGCCCGGCGCCCCCGCGGTCTTCGCCCACTGGCCGTCCGACGACCCGGACGCCCCGACCGTCCTCGTCTACGGGCACCACGACGTGCAGCCCGCCGCCCGCGAGGACGGCTGGGACACCGACCCGTTCGAGCCGGTGATCCGCGACGGCCGGATGTACGGGCGGGGCGCCGCCGACGACAAGGGGCAGGTGTTCTTCCACACACTCGGCGTCCGCGCCCACCTCGCCACCACCGGCCGCACCGCCCCCGCCGTCAACCTCAAGCTCCTGATCGAGGGTGAGGAGGAGTCCGGCTCGCCGAACTTCCGCGCCCTGGTCGAGGAGCGGGCCGACCGGCTCGCCGCCGACGCCGTGATCGTCTCCGACACCGGCATGTGGGACGAGTCGACCCCCACGGTCTGCACCGGCATGCGCGGCCTGGCCGAGTGCGAGATCGAGCTGTACGGCCCCGAGCAGGACATCCACTCCGGTTCGTTCGGCGGCGCGGTCCCCAACCCGGCGACCGCCGTCGCCCGGCTCGTCGCCGCGCTGCACGACGCGGACGGCCGGGTCGCGATCCCCGGCTTCTACGACGGTGTGGCCGAACTCACCGACACCGAACGCGCGCTCTTCGCCGAGCTGCCCTTCGACGAGGCCACCTGGCTGCGCACCGCCAAGTCCCGCGCGGCATCGGGCGAGACCGGCTACTCCACGCTGGAACGCGTCTGGGCCCGCCCCACCGCCGAGGTCAACGGCATCGGCGGCGGTTACCAGGGAGCCGGCAGCAAGACGATCATCCCGTGCTCCGCCCTGGTGAAGATCAGCTTCCGGCTGGTCGCGGGCCAGGACCCGGACCGGATCCAGCAGGTGGTCCGGGCCTGGGCCGAGGAGCAGGTCCCGGCCGGTGTCGGGCACCGGATCACCTTCGCCCCGGCCACCCGCCCCTGTCTGACCCCGCTGGACCACCCCGCCCTGCAGGCCGTGGCCCGCGCCATGGGACGGGCCTTCGGCCAGAAGATCCTCTTCACCCGCGAAGGGGGCTCGGGACCCGCCGCCGACCTTCAGGACGTGCTCGGCGCACCCGTCCTCTTCCTGGGCATCTCCGTACCGTCCGACGGCTGGCACGCCCCCAACGAGAAGGTCGAGCTCGACCTTCTGCTCAAGGGCGTGGAGACGACCGCCCATCTCTGGGGCGAACTGGCCGTCGCACTCCGCTGAATCCTCTGAACACCCGATCCATCCCGGGGGAGTAGGAAGCACCTGTGAGCACCTTCGACAACGCCACCGCAGACCGGCCTATCGGTCTCACCGCGCCCAGCGGCATCGACCGCGCCGCGCACCACCGCCTCGACGAGGCCTGGCTGTCCGCCGCGTGGAGCCACCCGACCACCCGTGTGTTCGTCGTCTCCGGCGGCCAGGTGCTGATCGACGACACCGTCGACGGCGGTACGGAGATCGTCATGACCCCGGCCTTCGAGGCCCCGGTCACCGAGACCCACCGCTACTTCCTCGGCACCGACGAGGACGGCGTCAGCTACTTCGCGCTCCAGAAGGACTCCCTGCCCGGCCGCATGGACCAGCCGGCCCGTCCGGCCGGCCTGCGCGAGGCCGGTCTGCTGCTCGGCCCGCGCGACGCGGGCCTGATGGTGCACGCGGTGGCCCTGGAGAACTGGCAGCGACTGCACCGCTTCTGCTCCCGCTGCGGCGAGCGCACGGTCATCGCGGCGGCCGGCCACATCCGCCGCTGCCCGGCCTGCGGCGCCGAGCACTACCCGCGTACCGACCCCGCGGTGATCATGCTCGTGACGGACGACCAGGACCGCGCCCTGCTGGGCCGCCAGGTCCACTGGCCCGAGGGCCGCTTCTCCACGCTCGCGGGCTTCGTCGAGCCGGGGGAGTCGATCGAGCAGTCCGTGGCGCGCGAGGTCTTCGAGGAGGCGGGGGTCACGGTCGGCGAGGTCGAGTACATCGCCAGCCAGCCCTGGCCGTTCCCGTCGAGCCTGATGCTCGGTTTCATGGCACGGGCCACCTCGTCCGAGATCAATGTGGACGGCGAGGAGATCGAGGAGGCCCGCTGGTTCTCCCGCGAGGACCTGAAGGCGGCCTTCGAATCGGGCGAGATCCTGCCCCCGTTCGGCATCTCGATCGCGGCGCGTCTGATCGAGCTCTGGTACGGCAAGCCGCTCCCGAAGCCGGGCAGCGTCGGCTGACGCCGGACCTGTACGCGGACGCCCCCTCCGGTGCCGGACCGGAGGGGGCGTCCACGCACTGCGGCAGCGCCGGGATCAGGCGGCGAGCGCCTGCTTCACCTGCGCCAGCGACGGGTTCGTCATGACGGCCTCGGCACCCGTGGAGCCGACCACCAGGACGGTGGGAACGGTCTGGTTGCCCCCGTTGGCCTTCTCGACGAAGGCCGCGGACTGCGGGTCCTGCTCGATGTTGATCTCGTTGTACGCGATGCCCTCGCGGTCCATCTGGCCCTTCAGCCGACGGCAGTAACCGCACCAGGTGGTGCTGTACATCGTCACAGTGCCCGCCATGTCTTCGCGCTCCTTGGTCTCGTCAGTCTTCTCAGACTCGTCTGTCGCATCCGTCTCATCCGTCACGCGGAGAAGCAGGACCCGTGCGTCGCCGCACGGAAAGGGAACGTACGCGAGGCAACCACCATTCCCGTCGGCCACCCCGCATCGGGCGGCGGCCCTGTGCCGGCCGGGCCGCCCAGCACCGGCCGGGCCGCCGCCCCGCATTAGTACGACAGATGCGGCCCCCCTGTGGACAACTTCCGCGTCCGCCTCCTCCGACCTGGCAGCATGGCGGGGTGACAGCAGCAACGCATTCCTCCCTTTTCCCGCAGGTCCCCGAGTCGGCCGACGCCGTGCTCGACGGCCTGGACCCCGAGCAGCGCGAGGTCGCCACGGCCCTGCACGGCCCGGTGTGTGTGCTGGCTGGAGCCGGTACGGGCAAGACGCGTGCGATCACCCATCGCATCGCCTACGGGGTGCGCGCCGGGATACTTCAGCCGACGAGTGTGCTTGCCGTCACGTTCACCAACCGGGCCGCCGGTGAGATGCGCGGGCGGCTGCGCCAGCTCGGCGCGGGAGGCGTCCAGGCGCGGACGTTCCACTCCGCCGCCCTGCGCCAGCTCCAGTACTTCTGGCCGAAAGCGGTCGGTGGCGACCTGCCCCGGCTGCTGGAGCGCAAGGTCCAACTGGTCGCCGAGGCCGCGGCCCGCTGCCGCATCCGGCTCGACCGCAACGAGCTGCGGGACGTCACCAGCGAGATCGAGTGGTCCAAGGTCACGCAGACCGTGCCCGCCGACTACCCGGCCGTGGTCGCGAAGACCCAGCGCGACGCCCCGCGCGATCCGGCCGAGATCTCCCAGATCTACGCGACGTACGAGGAGCTGAAGCGCGACCGCTCGGTGATCGACTTCGAGGACGTGCTGCTCCTCACCGTCGCCATCCTCCAGGACCGCCACGACATCGCCGACCACGTCCGCCGCCAGTACCAGCACTTCGTCGTCGACGAGTACCAGGACGTCAGCCCGCTCCAGCAACGGCTGCTCGACCTCTGGCTCGGTGACCGGGACACCCTGTGCGTCGTCGGCGACGCCAGCCAGACGATCTACTCCTTCACCGGAGCCACCCCCGACCACCTGCTGAATTTCCGCACCCGCCATCCCAACGCGACGGTGGTCAAGCTGGTCCGGGACTACCGCTCCACCCCCCAGGTCGTCCATCTGGCCAACGGACTGCTCGGCCAGGCCCGCGGCCGCGCCGCGGAGCACCGGCTCGAACTGGTCTCGCAGCGCGAGCCCGGCCCCGAGCCCGCCTACACGGAGTACGCCGACGAGCCCTCGGAGGCCGAGGGCACCGCCCGCCGGATCCGCGATCTGATCGTCGCGGGGGTCCCGGCCGGCGAGATCGCCGTGCTCTACCGGGTCAACTCCCAGTCCGAGGTCTACGAGCAGGCCCTGGCGGACGCGGGCGTGCCGTACCAGCTGCGCGGCGCGGAGCGCTTCTTCGAACGGGCGGAGGTGCGGGAGGCGGGAGTCGCCCTGCGCGGCGCCGCCCGTGCCGGAGGCAACGACTCCCTGCTCGACGAGGCGGAGGGACTGCCCGCGGAAGTGCGCGCGGTGCTCTCCACCAAGGGATGGAACTCGGAGCCCCCCGCGGGCTCGGGGGCGGTGCGCGACCGCTGGGAATCCCTGGCCGCCCTGGTACGGCTCGCCGAGGACTTCGAGCGGGCCAGGCCGGGCGCGACGCTCTCCGACCTGGTGGCGGAGCTCGACGAGCGGGCCGCCGCCCAGCACGCCCCCACGGTCCAGGGGGTCACCCTCGCCTCGCTGCACTCGGCGAAGGGCCTGGAGTGGGACGCCGTGTTCCTGGTCGGCCTGACCGAGGGCATGATGCCGATCACCTATGCCAAGACCGACGAGCAGGTCGAGGAGGAGCGCCGGCTGCTGTACGTCGGCGTCACCCGGGCCCGCCTCCACCTCTCGCTGTCGTGGTCGCTCTCCCGCTCGCCCGGCGGCCGCGCCGGACGGCGCCCGAGCCGCTTCCTCAACGGACTGCGCCCCGGCTCGGTGCCCCTCGGCACGCGCGGCGCGGCCGGTGGCGGCGGGATCGAACGGGGCCCGGGACCGGTCGCCAAGCGCGGCCGTCGGGGCCCGGCCCGGTGCCGGGTCTGCGGCAAGACCCTCACCGACGCCGGCGAGATGAAGCTGATGCGCTGCGAGGACTGCCCCTCCGACATGGACGAGGCACTGTACGAGCGGCTGCGCGACTGGCGGGCGGTCAGGGCGAAGGAGATCGGTCAGCCCGCGTTCTGCGTGTTCACGGACAAGACGCTGATGGCGATCGCCGAGGCCGTACCGGGCAGCGAGGGCGAACTGGCGGTGATCTCCGGGGTCGGCGCGCGGAAGCTGGGCCGGTTCGGCACCGCTGTCCTGGCCATTTGCGCAGGTGAGACGGTGGAGGAAGTGCTCGGGGAGGCCGCTGACGAGGTGTGAGAAAAACTCGTCGAAAAAATAGTTTGCGCCTGCCCCAGTCATCACCATAGGTTCTTAACCACGGGAACAGCGACTTCTCTGAAGCCCTGATCCTGTGCTGTACTTATCCGAATACGTAGGACCGGCCTGCCGGTTCGCCCGAGACGCCGAGAGGAGGCGATTGAAGTGATCAGCATCATCGAGACCAACAAAATGACCGATCTTTCGGTCGTCTCCGCCTGCTCGCTCGGCCTCGCGTGCTCTTCCGAGTCCTCGCTCCGTGGCACCGGTCTGTCCGGCATTTCCGTCGCCAGCCCGCTGTCTCCGGCGAGCCTCCCCGTGCGGGAGCGCAATGAGCGACCGGCTCAGGCACCGGCAGCAGCAGTAGCGAAGGGACAGGCCCAGGCCTATGCCTTTGCGGCCGTCGGTGCGGGAGCGGAATCCGGCGCCAAGAAGCAGACGATGCAGCACCACACGATGTGGGCCTTCCGTGGGCCTGAACCCTGGAGTGATCCAGCCTGATCCACCATCAGGCTGGCGCCTTCAGGGCCGCGGAACCCCACTCGGGATCCGCGGCCCTTTTGTTTTGTCCAAACGGACGAGACAGCACGAAGGAGCCTCGGGACAAGCAACACCCGGTACCAGCCGCCACCCGGCCAACAGGCCGGAACGACCAGACGAGGACACCACCCACCGTGCAACTCGAAGCGCACGCCCCGTCCGTACCGCCTTCCGACACGATCCCGCCGCCCGGCCTCACGGAGGACTCCACCTTGATCCCCCTCACTGCGCTCACCGCGCTCGACGACGCCATCGAGAACCTCGGCGTGCCCGTCCCGTGCCGCTCCTACGACCCGGAGGTCTTCTTCGCGGAGTCGCCGGCCGACGTCGAGTACGCCAAGTCCCTCTGCCGCACCTGCCCGCTCGTCGAGGCCTGCCTCGCCGGCGCCAAGGAGCGTCGCGAGCCGTGGGGCGTCTGGGGCGGTGAGCTCTTCATCCAGGGCGTCGTCGTCGCTCGCAAGCGGCCGCGTGGCCGTCCGCGCAAGAACCCGGTCGCGGCGTGACCGCCGGACTGGGGGTCACGGCCCCCAAACCCATGAAGCGCATCGGAACCATCGACCGTCCCCACACCCACGATCCCCGAAATCAGGCAGAAATGTCCGTCCCCATCAATGAGCCCGTCGGCTCCGCAACACCGAACGTCACGATCATCGGCGCGAACGACTCGCGTCAGAACAGGACCCGCGAGATGCAACTCATCCCAGAAGCCTTGGCTCGTGCTCATATGCACGACCGCCTGAGGGAGGCCGACACGCAGCGGCAGGCCGTGCGCCTGGTCAACGCGCGCCGGATGCAGCGCCGGGCCGAGCGCGCCTCGATGCGCGCCCGCCGAGCGCTGGCCATGGCGGTCATGCACTAGTCAGGCCGAACACCAGCAGCACCCGCTGCCGGGCAGCCGCTCTGCCCGGCAGCAATCAGTACCCATAGTCAGTACCCCTTCCGCGGGGCCGGTCCGAACGGGCCGGCCCCGCGGTCGTGCTGTGCGGCAGTACTGCGTGGGCGGTGCTGTGTGGTGCCGCGCGGCACGGCGGCGACGGCGTTATCGTCACGAGGTGGACGAGGAGACACAGCACCGGATTCAACAGCCCGCGCAGAAGGACGCCGCAGTCGTCACCTGTGCCCTGTGCGGTACCTCCGCCGACAGCGAGGCCGCACCGCCGACCTGGATCTGCTCCGTGGAGAACGGCGGGCACCAGTACTTCTGCGAAGAGTGCGCCCGCACCCATATCAGGGCGATCGAAAGCCGCCTCGACTCCGCCTGGTGGTGACCCTGGTGGTGGCCCTTGTGGTGACCTGCCCGATGGAAGCGCAGTCGGCCGTGGCGCCCCGACCTACGCCTCGGAGGGCACGTCGCCCGCCAACTCCTGCACCGCCAACTCCTGCACCGCCGACTCCTGCACCGCCAACTCCTGTACCGCCGACTCCTGCTCGTCCTCCGGCAGAAAGCCCGGCAACCAGGATTCGAGCTCGTCGCGCAGTCGCACCGTCGCACCCAGCTGGCACAGCACCCCGATCGTGCTCAGTGTCACCCGGTGTATCAGCAGATAGGCGGGCGGCAGATTCAGCTGCTTGCCGAGCTGGTGAGCGGGGGAGCGGGGGTCCGCGATCCTGGCCGCCTGATTGCGCATCCAGCTCCGGGTGAACGTGAACTCCTCCACCTGCGCCGGCTCGATGATCGGGAGGAGGTAGTCGAGCACCGCATCCGGGTCGAGGTCGATCGAGTCCTTGATGAACCCCTCCTCGCGCAACAGCTCGTACACCGCATCCGCCTCGCCCGCCAGCGTCAGCCGCAGGGAGTCCCCGATGGTCTGCGGCAGACCGCCCGGGAGCCGGTCCACCGTCCCGAAATCCAGCACTCCGAGCCGCCACTGCCCGTCATCACCGGCCTCCTCGTCCGGGGGCAGCAGCCGGAAGTTGCCCGGATGCGGGTCCGCGTGCAGCAGACCGGTGCGCGCGGGCCCCGAGAAGAGGAAGCGCGCCAGCAGCTGACCGGCCCGGTCCCGCTGATCCGGCGTGCCCTCCGCGATCACGTCGGCGAGCGGGACACCGTCCATCCACTCCGTCACCAGCACCTGGGCGGACTGGTGCACCACACCGGGGATCACCACATCCGGGTCGCCCGCGAACTCCTCGGCGTGATCCCGCTGCGACCGCGCCTCCTGCTCGTAGTCCAGCTCCTCCGAGACCCGGTCGCGCAGCTCCGTGATGAGCGGCTTGATGTCCATTCCGGGGATCAACGGGCCGAGCAGCCGGGCGAATCTGCTGAGCTGGGTCAGATCAGAGAGCAGCGCCTCCCCGGCGCCCGGATACTGCACCTTCACCGCGACGTTCCGTCCGTCGTGCCACACGGCCCGGTGCACCTGGCCGATCGAGGCGGCGGCCGACGGTCTGTCCTCGAATTCGAGGAACAACTGCCGCCAGTCCTCGCCGAGCCGCTCCTCCAGCACCGCGTGGACGGTACCGCTGGGCATGGGCGGTGCGGCTTCCTGCAGTTTGGTGAGCGCCGCCCGGTACGGTCCGGCGACCTCCTCGGGCAGCGCCGACTCGAAGACGGACAGGGCCTGTCCGAGCTTCATCGCCCCGCCCTTCAACTCGCCCAGGACCTTGAACAGCTGGTCCGCGGTGCGCTGCTGCACCTCACGGGCGACCAACTCCGCCGATCTCCCGCCGATCCGCTTGCCCAGACCCCACGTCGCCCGGCCGGCGAAGCCCAGAGGCAGGGCGGCCAACTTGGCGGTACGGGTGACCGCTTTCCGGGGAAGATCAGACATGAGCCCCTCCAAATCCCAGACTGCCGTACCGCGTGCGGCGGTTACCCGGCCATTGTGTCCTGCCTCGCGTCGGTCCCGGAGGAGCGCTCCCTCCCAGTGTGCCCAGCCGCTCCGCAGGAACAGTCGAGGTGCGGTCCCATCCGCTCGGGGCGCCAGTCCAACAGCGGCAGCGCGGCCTCCCAACGGGTTCCCGTACTCGCGGGCAGTTCCCCGTCCAGAAAGGACAGCGCGTGAGCGGCCGCCAGCCCCGCCACCGCCGTCGCCAGGCCCAGGTCACAGGCCTGTACGGCAGTGCGCCGCCCGGACCGCCACTGGGACAGCATCCTGGTCCAGTCCTCGTCCCGGCCCGCGCGCTCCAGCGCCAGACACCCGGCGCAGGCCGTTCCCCCGGGCAGGACCAGGGGACCGACGACTCCCGTCGCCTCCATCACTCCGGCGTAGAGATGAGGAGTCCCCGACGCGATCCACGGTTCGGCCGACCGCGGGTCGGGGGCGTACGCCGCGAGGCCGTCGCGAGGGGCCACCAGGATCAGTGACAGCCCCGGCTCGCCACCGGCCGGAGAACCCGCCGTCTCCGCCGCCCGGGGAGCCGAACCCGCGGCGGATCTGCGCACCAACTGCCGGGCGGCGGTGTCCCTGCGCTCCCCGACGGCCGTCGGCGGAAGCCCGCCGGGCGAGACGTCCCACGGCTCGGTGTGCCCGCCGTCCAGCACCTCCACCCGGCCCACGCCGGACCCGGACAGCACCGCCGCGATCGCGGCGCCGACCCGTCCGGCGCCCCGTACCTGGACCCGCATCGCCCGGCGGGCCGCCAGCCGTCGCATCCCGCCGCCCGGTTCGGGATGGACGACGGAGAGCGACGCCAGATCGGGGCGGTGCCGATCCAGGGCGCCGGGCCGGCTCCGCAACACGTCGGTCTCCGGGCCGGCAGCCCGCACGTCGTCGATCAGCCCCGCGTTCGCCAATCGTCCGACCAAGGTGTCCACTTGATGGTCCGACAGGTCCAGCGTGCGGGCCTCCTCGCGCAGCAGCGGCAGGCCGCGTGTTCCGTCGAGCAGTTCCAGAAAACTGCCCGTGGCGATATCCAGCGGGCCGAACTTCACCGCATGGGCGTGAGTCACCCCGAATTGCACGGTGCCTCGGCTGCGCCATGCGCGGCGCAGTGCGGGCTTCAACATCGGATGCACGGCTACCCCCGGTCTGTGTTCCTTGATCTCTGTGCGTGGGCCGCGGCCCAGGATCTTCGCGGGATCCGTTGCCAGAATGCAGGCCGGCGCCGAAGTGTGCGGAAAGTTGTCCACAGGCATGGGGTATTAGTCGTTCAAATGGTGCATGCCGTGGAGTGGATCAAGCGTGAACCGTCCCGGAGACGGGACTTCCCCCACTGACACCGGGTAACGTCGTGGCGTGCCCGCCGACCCGTCACCCGGATTCGCCGGGGAGACCCCCACGCGCCGCGCCGGAACCCAGCAGCGCAGCGCGGCGGACCGTCCGCCCCGCGCCTCGGCAACGAGCGCGGTCGAGGTCCGCAGGAGCAATCGCCGCAGCAGAACGGTCTCCGCGTACCGGGAGGGCGACCGCACCATCGTGCTCATCCCGGCCCGGATGTCGGAGGCCGAGGAGCGGCGCTGGGTGAGCGTGATGCTCGACAAGCTCGCGGCGCAGGAGAGCAAACGCGTCTTCGGCGACAGTGAACTCGCCGAGCGGGCCGAGCGGTTGTCCGCCCAGTACTTCGAGGGCCGGGCCCGGCCGGCGTCCGTGCGGTGGGTGACCAACCAGAACACCCGATGGGGGTCCTGCACCCCGGCGGAGGGCAGCATCCGCCTGTCGCACCGGCTCCAGGGCATGCCCGAGTACGTCGTCGACTACGTACTGGTCCATGAGTTGGCCCACCTGCTCGTCCCCGGCCACGGCCCGCGCTTCTGGCGGCTGCTGGAGGCATATCCCCGGACCGAGCGGGCACGCGGATATCTGGAAGGCGTGGTGGCGGCCGACCGGCTGCCTCATCTGCCCGCCGCACGCGGTGAGTGACATCCACCGATTCTGTACCGGGTGTGTACCGACTTAGCTCGATGTCGGCGTTTGCGGTTAGCCTGGCGCGACGCATTCACATTCGGGATGGGGGACGGTCGTTACGCATGGCCAGGGAATTCCAACGCGGCCACAAGGCCAAGATCAGCGATCTCACGCCGGGGACGGATCTGTACGTAGGTGTGCAGATCGCCGGTCCGGGACTGACCTTTGACATCAGCTGCTTCGGCCTCGATGCCAATGAGCAGCTCTCCGACGACCGGTATTTCATCTTCTTCAATCAGCCTAAATCGCCCGAGGAGTCCATTCAGCTTCTCGGCACCCAGGCCGGTGACACCGAGTCGTTCCGCGTCACCCTGGACCGCATTCCGGCCAACATCCACAAGCTGTCGTTCACCGCGACGGTCGACGGGGCCGGGCAGATGTCCCAGATCGGCCCCGGATATATCCGGATCGTCGCAGGTGGCGAGGAAGTCGTCAGGTACGCCTTCAACGGTTCGGAGTTCACCACCGAGCGTGCGGTGATGCTGGGCGACTTCTACCTGAAGGACGTCTGGCGGTTCGCCGCGGTCGGCCAGGGCTTCGACGGCGGCCTGGAAGCGCTGCTGAAGAACTTCGGCGGCGAGGTCGCCGAGGAGGCGCCCGCCGCACCTCAACCGCAGGCGGCGGCTCCGTCGTTCGCCCCGCCCGCCCAGGCGGCCGCACCGGCGCCCGCCCCGTCCTTCGGGGCCCCGCCCGCACCGCAGCCGCCCCAGGCCCCGTCCTTCGGAGCTCCGGCCGCGCAGGCCCCGGCCCCCACACCGCAGCAGCAGATGCATACCGCGCCGACGATGGCGGCGCCGCTGGCACCGCACGGCGGCACGGTGCCGCCGCCCGCCCCCGCTCCGGCCCCGTACGGGCAGCCGGGCCAGCCGCCCCAGCAGCCGCAGTTCGGGCAGGTCCCCGGCCAGGCACCCCCGTACGGCCAGGCACCCCCCGCCGCCCCGTACGGCCAGCAGCCCCCCGCCCCGTACGGCCAGCAGCCCCCCGCCCCGTACGGCCAGCAGCCCCCCGCCCCGTACGGCCAGCAGCCCCCCGCCCCGTACGGCCAGCAGCCCCCCGCCCCGTACGGTCAGCAGGCCCCGGCCCCGTACGGTCAGCAGCCTCCCGGCATGCAGCCGCCCGGTGTGCCGCAGGGCGTGCCGCAGGCCGGTGCCGGTCTTCAGGCGGCACTCCAGCCGTACAAGGAGACGGCCACCGGCCAGCGCTGGACCCCGCAGAACCAGCAGCTCATGCGGGTCGACCTCACCATGGGCGGTACGCCCGTGCTCGCCCGCCAGGGCAGCATGGTGATGTACCAGGGCAAGGTCGACTTCAGCTACAAGGGTGCCGGTTTCGCCGGTCGCATCGTCGGCAACGCCACCGGCCAGGAGATGCAGCTGATGCGCTGCACCGGCCGCGGCCAGGTCTTCCTCGCCGAGGACGGCTCGCATCTGCACGCCATCGAGCTGCAGGGCGACGGCATCTGTGTCTCGGCGGAGAACGTCCTCGCCTTCGACGAGTCGCTGCAGCACGAGGTCCGCAGGATCGAGGGCCACGGCATCCCCGGTGGCGCCCTGTTCACCATGCAGTTCCAGGGCACCGGCACGGTCATCGTCAAGACCCACGGCGTCCCCGTCGTCCTGCCCGTCACGCCGACCACCTTCGCCGACTGCAACGCCGTCGTGGCCTGGTCGTCCGCGTCCCAGGTGATCATCTCCAGCCAGGTCCGGCTGCGCCGCAACGCGTATCCGGGACACAGCGGGGAGACCGTGAACCTCCAGTTCCGGGGAGCCCCCGGCAACTTCATCGTCGTCCAGCCCTACGAGGTCTGAGGGAGCCCGTCATGAATCAGCAACTCGCGGGCTACGCCCCGACCCCCGTCACGGCCCGTATGGAGAACCACGGCCGCACGATGCTCAAGGTCGCCATGGCCACCGGCCAGGACCTCTACGCACGTACCGGCTCGATGGTCGCGTACGAGGGCTTCATCCAGTACGAACCCAACCCGCCCGCCGTCCGGCAGATCGCCTCCCAGTGGATCACCGGCGAGGGCGCGCCGATCATGAAGTGCTCCGGCGACGGACTGCTCTACCTCGCCGACTACGGCGCCGATGTGGTCGTCATCAACCTCAACAACGACTCCCTCTCGGTCAACGGCACCAATGTCCTCGCCTTCGACGGACATCTCACCTGGGGCGTGGAGCGGGTCAAGGGCCTTGCCAAGTTCGCGGGCCAGGGCCTGTGGAACGTCTGCATCTCGGGCACCGGGTGGGTCGCCATCACCTCGCGCGGCACCCCGATCGTCGTCGACTGCGGACGCGGCGAGGACGAGACGTACGTCGACCCGGACGCCCTCGTGGCCTGGTCCCCGAACCTCAAGGTGAAGGGCAAGCGCAGCTTCAAGGCATCCTCGCTCATCGGGCGGGGCAGCGGCGAGGCGTACCAGATGGCTTTCTCCGGCCAGGGCATCGTCGTCGTGCAGCCGAGCGAGGACAGTACCGACCGCCTGCGGGTCCGGAACTGACGGGGGAGGAGAACACACCATGCAGAGTCCGCTTTTCAGCTACACGGAACAGCAGTCCCAGGACCGGTACACCGTCCAGAACCCGCAGCTCCTGCGGGTCTCGCTGACCGGCAGCGACGACGTCCTCGCCCGCAAGGGCGCCATGGTCGCGTACCAGGGTCTGATGGAGTTCGACGGCGAGTACCAGTCGCACGGGCAGCGCCGCGCCCGCGCGAACACCGGCGAAGGCCTCGACCTGATGCGCTGCTCCGGGCAGGGCACCGTCTACCTCGCCAACCTCGCGCAGTACATCCACGTCGTGGACGTCGACCGTGACGGCATCACGGTCGACAGCGCCTACGTCCTCGCGCTGGACTCCTCGCTGCACACCGAGGTCATCGCGGTGGACAGCCAGTACGGCATCTCGGGCACGGGGAAGTACCAGCTCAACATCTCCGGCACCGGCAAGGTCGCCCTGATGACCTCGGGCCAGCCGCTGATGATGCAGGTCACGCCGGACAAGTACGTCAACGCCGACGCCGACGCGATCGTCGCCTGGTCCAGCTCGCTGCGGGTGCAGATGCAGGCCCAGACGCATTCCTCGGGTGTCTGGCGGCGGAGCGGAAACACCGGCGAGGGCTGGGAGCTCAGCTTCCTCGGCCAGGGCTTCGCCCTCGTCCAGCCGAGCGAGGTGCTGCCCCCGCAGAACCACGAGATCGGCCAGGGCATCCGGGCCCAGTACGGGATGGGACAGCAGGGCGCCCACGGTCAGAACCAGAACAACTCCTGGAACTGAGCCACAGCGCACCGGCACGCACGGAACGGGTGAGGGGCGGTCTCCGCGGAGACCGCCCCTCACCCGTTCCGCAGGTCGCTCCTACCGGCGCCGCTCCAGGGCGGTGCGGGCGCGCTCCATCAGCCGTACGACCGATGTGTCGGCCACCGAAGCGACCTCGTCGTACGCGAACCAGCGCAGGTCCAGCGACTCGTCGCTGATCTGCTCCGTCGCGCCCGAGGGCGCCAGTGCCACGTACTGCACATCCAGGTGCCAGTGGCAGGGCGCGGGGATCGGGTGGCGGTCCAGCGTCACCGGGCCGCCCGTGAGCAGGGTCAGGCCGGTGATGCCGGACTCCTCGGTCGCTTCCCGCAGCGCCGCGGCGGCGAGCGAGGTGTCCTGCGGCTCGCAGTGACCGCCCATCTGCAGCCACATCCGCAGCTTGCGGTGGAGGGTGAGCAGGACCCGGCCGCGCTCCGGGTCGACGACCAGCGCGCTGGCCGTCAGATGGCCCGCTTCGCAGGCCTTCCACATGCCGTCGGGATGCCGCGCCAGATGGTCGAGATAGACCTGGCGCAGCTCACCCCGGTCCGGATCCGCAGGGCTGTCGTACCCCTTCAGTACGAGAACGGCGTCGTCGTGCAGGCTCACCGGTCGGTGTCGCCCTTGCCGTCGTCCTCGCGGCCCTCGGCCTCCCCGGTGCCGGGGGAGTCCTTGCCGTCCGTGTCCGCCGCGTCCGCGGCGGGCTTCTGCGGGCCCTTCGCGGCCTCGCCGAGCATCTTGTCCAGCTCGGAGAAGTCCAGCTGCTCGTGGTGCACAAAGCCGTCCGGATCGTCCAGGTCCTGGGCCGTCGGCAGCATGTCGGGGTGCTCCCACAGGGCGTCGCGCCCGTCGAGACCGCGCGCGTCGGTGAGGGTCGCCCACAGGCGCGAGGCGTCACGCAGCCGCCGCGGGCGCAGCTGGAGGCCGATGAGCGTGGCGAACGTCTGCTCGGCGGGACCACCGGAGGCGCGGCGCCTGCGCATCGTCTCGCGCAGCGCGTCCGCCGAGGTCAGGCGGGACTTCGCGGCCTCGTGGACCACGGCGTCCACCCAGCCCTCGACGAGTGCGAGCGCCGTCTCCAGCCGGGCCAGGGCGGCCTTCTGCTCAGGCGTGTCCTCCGGCTGGAACATGCCCTGCTGAAGGGCGTCCTGGAGCTGCTCGGGCTGCGACGGGTCGAACTGGCCGACCACGTCCTCCAGCTTGCTGGTGTCGACCTTGATGCCGCGCGCATACCCCTCGACGGCGCCGAACAGATGCGAGCG
The DNA here is from genome assembly GCF_026340595.1 of Streptomyces sp. NBC_01363. Taxonomy (GTDB): domain Bacteria; phylum Actinomycetota; class Actinomycetes; order Streptomycetales; family Streptomycetaceae; genus Streptomyces. The sequence continues at coordinate 221,972 of NZ_JAPEPF010000001.1, read as the reverse complement.
CAGCCACGGAACATGGGCGAAGAGGCGCTGGTGCGCGGCCTCGCGCAGGGCGAGATACAGCCGCACCTCGTCCTGCGGCACGCTGAGGTCCTTGCCGAACCTCTCCACGTTCAGCGGCAGCAGCGCGGCCTTGCCCGCGGGGCCCAGCGGGAGGCCGATGTCGGTCGAACCGACGACCTCGCCCGCCAGCACGCCGACGGCCTGCCCGATCTGCTGGCCGAACATCGCGCCGCCCATCGACCGCATCATGCCGATCAGCGGGCCGGCCATCGCCTGCATCTCCTCGGGCAGCACGTCGCCCATGGCGAGACCGACGCGCTCCGCCACCGGGTCGACCAGCTTCTGCCAGGCAGGAAGGGACGCCTCGACCCACTCCGCACGGCTCCACGCCACGGTCGAGACCGAACCGGAGGGCAGCGACGTCACGCCGTCCAGCCAGACGTCGGCGAGACGCAGCGCCTCGTCGACCGCGGACCGCTCGGACGGGCCGACGCTGGCGTCCTTCGTGCCGTCCGGCGTACCCTGCGAGACCGTCTGGCGGGCGATTTGCTTGGCCATGTCCCAGTTCACCGGACCGCCCTCGTAGCTCAGCATCTGGCCGAGCTGCTGGAAGGCGGCACCCAGGTCATTGGGGTTCATCGAGCCGAACATCGCCGCGAACGGGTTGTCCCCGCCCGCGCCGGGCCCGAAGCCGAACGGGTTCGCCGGCCCGCCCGAGCCCTGCCCACCTCCGGTGGGGTCCTTCTTCTTGCCCTCGTCGCCGTTGTCCGGCTCCTCCGGCGGAAGGCCGAATCCGAATGGGGTGTCACTCACGGGGTTTCCTCGGCTCGTAGGGCCGTCGGCTCGAACCGACGGCGACTGCCCGACATCACCATCCAGCGTAGACACCAAAAGTCCGCTTAGGGCCTCAGTGCTCCGCCGGCTCCCGGCCTGCGGCAGGATGGACGCCACCTGGTACGCACGCGTCATTCGGGTACGTACTGAAGACAACCGCTGGAGACGCCCGGTGAGTTCCCCAGATCCTCAGGTTCGCGCAGCGCGAAACCTGTCCGCCCCCTCGACCGAGAACAAACCAGAAAAGAGCCGCTCCAGGAGCCGTGGCCCCGTCGTCGCGGTCACCGGAGCCGCGGGGGGTGTGGGCGAGCTGCTCACCGCACGCCTCGCGGCATCCGAGGAGATCAAGCAGGTCATCGCCATCGATGAACGCCGCGGAGAGGTCTCCGAGGCGACCTGGCACATCCTCGACGTGCGCGACCCCGCCATCGCGGAGAAGCTGCGCGGCGCAGATGTCGTTGTGCATCTCGCACTCGATCTGGACCTGGAGACCGACCCCGCCGCCCGCACCGCCTACAACGTGCGGGGCACCCAGACGGTGCTGACGGCCGCCGCCGCCGTCGGCGTCCACCGGGTCGTGCTGTGCACATCGGCGATGGTCTACGGGGCGCTGCCCGACAACGACATCCCGCTCGCCGAGGACGCCGAACTGCGCGCCACGGCCGAGGCCACCGGCGTCGGCGACCTCCTGGAGATCGAACGGCTGGGCCGCCGAGCGCCCCGCGCCCACCCCGGGCTCAACGTGACCGTGGTCCGGCCCACCGTCCTGGTAGGCGGCACGGACACCGCGTTGACCCGCTACTTCGAGTCGCCGCGCCTCCTGGTCGTCGCCGGATCGCGTCCCACCTGGCAGTTCTGCCATGTCGACGACCTGGTCACGGCCCTGGAGTACGCCGCGCTGGAGAAGATCGACGGCGAGTTCGCAGTCGGCTGCGACGGCTGGCTGGAGCAGGAGGAGGTCGAGGAGCTCAGCGGCGTCCGCCGGATGGAGCTGCCCTCCGCCGTGGCCCTGGGCGCCGCCGCCCGGCTGCACCGGATCGGCCTCACCCCGTCCCCGGCGGGCGATCTGGCGTACACGATGCACCCCTGGGTGGTCAGCGTGAGCCGACTGCACGACGTGGGATGGCGCCCGAGCTGGACCAACGAGGAAGTGCTCGCCGCGCTCCTCGAAGAGGTCGAGGGCCGGCACACCGTCGCCGGACGCCGCCTCGGCCGCAAGGACGCCACCGCGGCGGGTGCCGCCGGTGCGACCGTGGCACTGCTCGGCACCGCCGCCCTGGTCCGCCGCGCCCGCAAGGCCCGCCGCCGCATCTGAGGGCTGTCGGGGCCATGCCCTCCCGAGGACTTCTGTAGAAGGCTCCAAGGTCAGGGGCGGCCCGCCGGTGGAAAGCGCTATTCCGCCTTGTCGGTGCCGTACGGCACCATGGGCCCCATGGCACCCACCAACGAGCACCCCGGCGAGCGGGCGGCAGGCGACCCCGTCCGGCTGCTGGAGATCCGCGACACCCCGCTGTCGGTCGACGAGATCTTCCGGGCCGTGGGGGACGACGCCGCGGGCGGCACGGCGCTCTTCGTCGGCACGGTGCGCAACCACGACGGCGGTCAGGACGTCGGCGGGCTCGGGTATTCCTGTCACCCCTCGGCGCAGGACGAGATGCGCCGGGTGGCCGAGAAGGTCGTCGCGGATTTCCCGGTCCGGGCGCTGGCCGCGGTCCACCGGGTGGGTGACCTCCAAGTGGGCGATCTCGCCGTGGTCGTCGCCGTCTCCTGTCCGCACCGTGCCGAGGCGTTCGCGGCCTGCCGCAAGCTCATCGACGACCTCAAGCACGAGGTCCCGATCTGGAAGCATCAGCGTTTTTCGGACGGCACCGAGGAATGGGTCGGAGCCTGCTGAGCGCAAGCCGGCCGGGAGGCCGTCCGGCCCGATTTGCGTAACCCCACCCCTGCCGTGAGCGTTGGTTCCGCAGACGGTTAATCTGCTGATCGGTCTGTTGCGGTCGCTCATGGCGTAGGGAGGTCGTAATGGCAGCACTCGCCTGGTTGTTGATTCCGCTTTTTGCTGCGCTCGGCGCTGCGATATGGGGAAGCTGGGCCGCCAGAAACCGAACGACCGGCGATGTCTCCGAACTCGCCGGCTATGCCAGGTTCCGTGAGGCGATGGAGAAGCCGCACTCCGGTTCCGATGCCGTCTGACGCTTCATCGCGCGTACGCAGTCGCCAATCCTGCATCGCGGCTCCGGCTGCCGACGCCCCCCCGCGCAGCCCACGCCCGATTTCCCGCCCCGCACGGACCGGCCCCGGCGGTGCACTGACAGACCCTTCCCGTACTGTCGTTCCATGCCACGCCGCACCGCGACGATGCTCGCCTCCACCCTGATCCTCATCGCGCTGCTCTGCGCAGGCGTGCTGATCAAAGTGCCGTATTCGGAGATGTCTCCCGGGCCGACCGTGAACACCCTCGGCAAGGTCGGCGGCGAACCCGTCCTGCAGATTTCCGGGCACCAGACGTACCCGACGACCGGCAACCTCAATATGACGACGGTCAGAGTCACCGGTGCCGACTACAGCATGAATCTCGTCGAGTCCGTCTACGGCTGGCTGGCACACGACAGCGTGGTCGTGCCGCACGACACCCTCTACCCCGACGGCAAGACCGAACAGCAGTCGACGCAGGAGAACGCCGAGGAGTTCAGCCAGTCCCAGGAGAGCGCCAAGGTCGCCGCGCTGACCGAACTGGGCATCCCGGTGTCGTCGCGCGTCGTGGTCTCCACGGTGGTCAAGGACAGCCCCGCCCAGGGCAAGCTGCACGCGGGCGATGTGATCAAGCAGGTCGACGGCACGCCCGTCGAGCAGCCCCAGGACGTCGCGAAGCTCGTCACCCGCCGCGACCCCGGCGAGAAGGTCACGTTCACGATCATCCCGGCCCGGACGGCACAGGCGGCCGAGAAGGCCGGCAAGGAGCCCAAGGGCAGCCGGAAGATCGTCATCACCACCGCGAAGGCCCCCAAGGAGAACCGCGCGATCGTCGGCATCCAGGCCGGAACGGACCACACGTTCCCGTTCCGGATCGACATCAAGCTCGCCGACGTCGGCGGCCCGAGCGCCGGTCTGATGTTCTCACTGGGCATCGTCGACAAGCTGACGCCCGGCAATCTCACGGGCGGCAAGTTCGTCGCGGGCACCGGCACGATCGACGACAAGGGCAAGGTCGGCCCGATCGGCGGCATCAACATGAAGCTGGTCGGCGCGCGAAACGCCGGCGCCAGGTACTTCCTGACGCCGGACGAGAACTGCAAGGCCGCCGCCTCCGACACCCCGAGCGGACTCACGCTGGTGAAGGTGAAGACGATCGACGACGCGAAGAAGTCGCTGGAGAAGATCCGGGTGGGGGACACGGCCGGGCTGCCGAGCTGCTCGGCAGGCTGACCGCGCCCCCTCGGGGGAACGCGACGGGGTCAGGCCTCGAAGGTCGCGGCCAGCGCGTCGGCCAGGCCCGGCACCAGACCGGCGCCGGTCCGCACCTCGCTCGGGGCGTCCTTCGCGCGAAGCCGTACGGCCGACTCGCGCGTGCCGTCCCGGAGGACTGCCACGGTCATCCGCACCTCCTGACGTTCCGGGTGCTTGGCGACCCACTTGGTCAGCTGCGCGTCGCTGAGCCCTTCGGGCACGGAGGCCTCGGCGGACGGCGGCAGCATCAGCCGCTCCACCGTCATCGCGCACCCGATCACCGCGTCGGGCCAGGCGATCGTGGCGAGGAACTCGTCCAGGGCAGTGCCCGGCGGCAGCTCGTCCTGCTCGATGGGGGTCAGTGAGGAAGTCGGGGATTCGGCGCTGTCCAGACCGAGCTGGGCGGCGAGACCGGGCTCCTGGACGTGCAGCCGGGCGGTGTCGACCAGGGCGAAGAGCCGGGCCGGCTGGTCCCAGCCGAGGCCGGAGATGTACTCGTCGATTTCGAGCACGGCGACGGTGAGCGGGCTCGCGGCCATCGGAGGGCCTGAGGGGGAAACGTTGGGCATGCTCAATATCCTGCCTCCTTCCGCCCCGGGAACGGGAACTAGGTAAAGCCTCAGTAAGTTGCATAGGTGGGCTCTACGATCGCTGGGCCCGCTTCACACGACCCGCGAACTTCGAGGTGCGCACGTTGGCTTTCCAGATGCCGGACCGCGGCGGAGGCCCGACCGGGCCACGGATCAGAGTCGGCCGCCCGTCCCGGCGCGCCCGTACCCTGCTCATGACACTGGGCGTCCTGGCGGTTCTCGCCATGGCGTTCGTCATGTTCGCCGGGTTCTGGACGGACTGGCTCTGGTACCGGTCGGTCGACTATTCGTCCGTCTTCACCACCACCCTGTGGACCAAGATCGGGCTGTTCCTCGTCTTCGGACTGCTGATGGCAGTCGCCGTCGGCCTGAACATCTGGCTCGCGCACCGGCTCCGGCCGCCGCTGAGCGCGATGTCGCTGGAACAGCAGAGCCTGGACCGCTACCGGATGAGCCTCGCCCCGTACAAGAAGTGGGTGCTGCTCGCGATCACCGCGCTCGTCGGGCTGATCGCCGGAGCATCCGCCTCCGGCCAGTGGCGTACCTGGCTGATGTACGTGAACGGCGTGGCGTTCGGGCAGAAGGACCCCCAGTTCCATCTGGACGTGTCCTTCTACGCCTTCGACCTGCCCTGGTACCGCTTCCTGCTGGGCTTCGGCTTCGCGGCCACGGTGCTCTCGCTGATCGCCGCCGCGATGACCCACTACCTGTACGGCGGTCTGCGCGTCACCAGCCCCGGAGCGCGGGCGACCGGCGCGGCCACCGGCCATCTGTCGGTGCTGCTCGGTGTCTTCGTCTCGCTGAAGGCCGTGGCCTACTGGCTCGACCGGTACGGCCTGGCCGTGAAGTCCAGCGACTTCAAGGCCACGGACAACTGGACGGGCCTGCGGTACGTCGACGCCAACGCCTATCTGCCGGCGAAGACCATCCTGTTCTGCATCGCCGCGATCTGCGCCGTGCTGTTCTTCGCGACGCTCTGGCGCCGCACCTGGCAGCTCCCGGTGATCGGCTTCGGCCTGATGGTGCTCTCGGCGATCCTGATCGGCGGGCTGTACCCGGCGATCGTGCAGAAGTTCCAGGTCCAGCCGAACGAGCAGGCCAAGGAAGCCCCGTTCATCCGGAAGAACATCGAAGCGACGCGTGACGCGTACGACATCGACAACGCGCAGGTCGACGACTACTCGGGCAAGAGCACGACGGACGACGACACCAAGCTGCGCGCGAGCGCGAACGAGGCCGCCAGCTACCGGGTGATGGACCCCAACGTCGTCTCCCCGGCCTTCCAGCAGCTCCAGCAGAAGAGGAACTACTACCAGTTCCCCAAGACGCTGGACGTGGACCGCTACAAGGACGCCGCCGGCAAGGACCAGGACACGGTCATCGGTCTGCGCGAGCTCAACCTCGACGGCATCCCCAAGCGCAACTGGATCAACGACCACTTCACCTACACCCACGGCTACGGCGCCATCGCGGCCCGGGGCACGACGACCGGCAAGAACCCGAAGGGTTCCCCGGACTTCACCGAGTCCGGCCTGCCGACCAGCGGTGACCTCGGCAAGTACGAGCAGCAGATCTACTACGGCGAGAAGACCGAGCAGTACTCCATCGTCGGCGGGCCCCAGAAGGAGCTCGACTACGAGGAGGACGGCGAGAAGACCACCAGCTACAAGGGCAACAGCGGGGTCAGTCTCTCCAACGCCTTCAACCGCGCCGCGTACGCCGTCTCGTTCAGCGAGCCGCAGATCCTCTACTCGGGAGCCATCGGCGAGGGTTCGCGGATTCTCTACAACCGCACGCCCAAGGAGCGCGTCGAGGCGGTCGCCCCGTGGCTGACCATCGACGGCGACGCCTACCCGGCCGTGGTGAACGGCCGCATCCAGTGGGTCGTCGACGCGTACACCACCACCAACGGCTACCCGTACGCCTCCCGTACGACGCTCGGCGACACCACGGCCGACTCGCTGACCACCAACCAGCGTGCGGTCGTCGCCCAGCAGAACCAGGTCAACTACATCCGCAACTCGGTGAAGGCCACCGTCGACGCGTACGACGGCAAGGTCAAGCTCTACGAGTGGGACACCGAGGACCCGGTCCTCAAGACTTGGCGCAAGGCGTTCCCGGGGACCGTGGAGCCCAGGGCGGACATCCCGCAGGAGCTCATGGACCACCTGCGGTACCCGCAGGACCTGTTCAAGGTGCAGCGCGAGCTGCTCACCCGATACCACGTCACGAACCCCGCGCAGTTCTACAGCGGCAGTGACGCGTGGCAGGTCCCGGACGACCCGACCAACAAGGAGTCCGGTGCCGTCCCGCCGTACTACCTGAGCATAAAGATGCCGGACCAGACGGCCCAGAAGTTCTCGCTGACGACGACGTTCACCCCGAAGGGGCGGCCCGACCTCGGGGCGTTCATGGCGGTGGACGCGGACGCGGCCAGCAAGGACTACGGCACGATAAGACTGCTGAGAGTCACCACCACGGTGAAGGGCCCCGGGCAGGTACAGAGCGAGCTCAACGGCAACGACGACGTCGCCGAGTTCGTGAGAAACCTGAAGGGAACCGACTCCGACATCGAGTACGGCAACCTGCTGACCGTGCCGCTCGAAGGGGGCTTCCTCTACATCGAGCCGGTGTATACGCGCGGTGGCACGCAGAACTATCCGCTGCTGCGCAAGGTCGCCGCTTCGTACGGGTCGAAGACCGTCTTCGAGAACAGCCTCGGGGAGGCGCTCAACGCGGTCTTCGGGGTGACGGACTCCGGCACCACCCCGCCGGAGACCACCAGACCGCCGGGCACCACGGAGCCGCCGGCCACCGGTGACGCGGCGCTGAAGAAGGCGATCGCGGACGCGCAGAAGGCCTACGCGGAGGGCGAGGCGGCCCTGAAGAAGCAGGACTGGACCGCCTACGGCAAGGCCCAGGCGGATCTGCAGGACGCGTTGCAGCGTGCGGCGGCGGCCCAGCCCAAGTCGGGCAGTGCGAACAGCGCCAACGGCGCAGACAGCGCGAACAGTTCGGACAAAAAGGGCGAACCGGCCAGCGCTGACAGCGGTGGCTGAGTAACCCGGTAAAGGCTCACCCCCGCGTCGTGGTACTGTTTCAACACAACGACGCGGGGTGGAGCAGCTCGGTAGCTCGCTGGGCTCATAACCCAGAGGTCGCAGGTTCAAATCCTGTCCCCGCTACTGAAAGACGAAGGCCCGGATCCTTTCGAGGATCCGGGCCTTCGTCGTGTCATGACGACTTTCTTGTGCAGGGTGCGTGAAGTGCGGTTCGCGGGGCACGAGTTGGGTCCGGACGTGTTTGACTTATCTCTCTGTGGGCATGTCGACAAAACGCTGAAGTGACCTCACTGGCCGCGGCATACCAGGTGTGCGCGGGTTGCAGGTGGTGCGACGATGGTATTTATGGGGGACAGGGCAACTCTGTTGGAGACAGGGCGGTTTGTGCAGCATCGCGGTTATCGGCCGGGTAACGCGATGAATGCGGCTTTTGGTGGTATCACCGCGGAGAACAACGAGACCACTGACACACCTGAGAAGCCCGAGACACCTGAGATCATCAAGGCGACCGAGACTGCCGAGACTGCGGGGTGTGCCGCGACCGTCGAGAGCACGGAGTTCACAGAGAGCACGGGAAGCGCGGGGGCCGTCGGGGCCACGGAGACTCCCGGGAGCGCCGAGAGCCCGGAGAGCGCCGAGAGTGAGGCGCGTCACCGTCGCGCCGCGGACGCCGGGGACACCGCGTCGATGAGCGTCCTCGGCGCCCTGCTGCTGCGCCGCGGTGATCTGGACGGCGCCGAACCCTATCTGCGCGGGGCCACCGCGGACGGCGACCGGGCCGCGGCCAACAACCTGGGCGTCCTCCTCCATCAGCGCGGATACGTCGACGACGCGGCCGGCTGGTGGCGCATCGCCGCCGTCGCGGGGTCCGCCGCCGCCGCGCACGCCCTGGGCCGCCACTACCGGGAGCGCGGCGACGAGCCCGGCGCCGAGTACTGGCTGCGGCAGTCCGCCGAGCAGGGGCACGCGCTGGGCGCGTACGCCCTGGCCGACCTGCTGGAACACCGCAGCGACGTCGGCGCGGAACGCTGGCTGCGGGCCGCCGCCGAGCAGGGGCACCGGGAAGCCGCGTACCGCCTCGCGCGCATGCTGGACCGCAACACCGCCGACGATCCGCACGACGCCTTCGGCCGCCCGGGGCTGGGCTCCGGCGCGGGCGACCGGCCCGGTGCGCCCGGCCGTTCCGCGGTGCGCAAGGACGACGGCCCGGTGGCGGGTCCGGCGACCGGGCGCGTGGGCGAGGCCGAGCAGTGGTACCGGCAGGCCGCCGCGCGCGGCCACCGGCGTGCCGCCCTCCACCTCGGCGCCATCCTCGAACAGCGCGGCGAGCCCAAGGAGGCCGGCCGGTGGTACCTCATCTCCGCGAAGGCGGGCGAGGCACGCGCCGCCTGCGCTCTCGGCTTCCTGCTGCGTGACGCGGGCGACGAGGAGAGCGCCGCCGTGTGGTGGCTGCGCGCCGCCCAGGACGGCGACGGGAACGCCGCCAACGCCCTGGGCGCCCTGCACGCGGCCCGGGGCGAGCAGCAGACCGCCGAACGTTGGTACCGCGCCGCCATGGACGCGGGCGATGTCAACGGCGCCTACAACCTGGGCCTGCTCTGCGCGGCCCAGGACCGTACACCGCAGGCCGAGCAGTGGTACCGCCGTGCCGCGTACGCGGGCCACCGCGAGGCCGCCAACGCGCTGGCCGTGCTCCTGCTCCAGGCGGGCGACGCGACCGGTGCCGAGCCCTGGTTCTCCAAGGCGGCCGAGGCGGGCAGCGTCGACGCGGCGTTCAACCTGGGCATCCTGTACGCCGGGCGCGACGAGGACCGTACGGCACTGGTCTGGTACGAGCGTGCCGCGGCGGCCGGCCACACCGAGGCCGCCCTCCAGGTCGGCATGGCCCTGCTGCACCACGGCGAGGAGCAGGAGGCGGAGCGTCATCTGCGCTGCGCGGCGGGCGGCGGCAGCGCGGAGGCCGCCTTCCGGCTGGCCGGGGTGCTGGACTCGCGGCAGCCGCCGCCCGGCCCTCCCGCGCTCGGCGAGCCGATGCCGGAGAAGACCGAGTGCGAGGAGTGGTACGAGCGGGCCGCCGAGCAGGGGCACCGCCGCGCCCAGGTGCGGGTCGGCATGCTCGCCGCGGCCCGTGGCGACGTGGACAGCGCCGCCCGCTGGTACCGCGAGGCCGCCGAGTCGGGCAGCCGCAACGGCGCCTTCAACCTCGGGCTGCTGCTCGCCCGCGAGGGCAGCGAGCGCGAGGCGGCGCTGTGGTGGAGCCGGGCCGCGAACGACGGGCACGGTCGGGCCGCCCTGCGCCTCGCCCTGCTGGCCGCCCGCCGGGGCGAGCTCACCGAGGGGCAGCGCTGGTGTGCGCGGGCGGTCGAGTTGGGCCCGGCGGAGGTCGCCGAGCGGGCTGCCCGGCTGCGCGAGGCGCTGCACCAGGAGCTGACCGCATAGGGCTGTGCAGGGCTGCGCAGGACCATGCGCAGCCCGTCGGCCCCGGGCGCCGGAACGGATTTGCGCTGGTCGGGAGCGGTGACGTACAGTTCTAAACACAACGACGCGGGGTGGAGCAGCTCGGTAGCTCGCTGGGCTCATAACCCAGAGGTCGCAGGTTCAAATCCTGTCCCCGCTACTGAAGACAGAAGGCCGGATCCTTTCAGAGGATCCGGCCTTCTGTGCATGCGCTGCGCGTGAGTCAGGGCTTGTGGCCCACCGCCTCCGCGTACATCGCCCGGTCGACGGCCTTCGCCTCGGGCACCGAGGCGCCCTTCGAGACGCCCGAATCGGCGTACGCCTCCTGCAGCCGGTCCGTCGTGCCTTTCCGTATCTCCCAGTCCATCCGCATCGACGGGGTCGACCGCAGCGTGGCCCGGTCGGTCTTCAGCAGCTTCGCCAGCTCGGCGACGAAGCCGGGATCGGACTTGTAGTCGCCGGCGAAGTAGGTGTTCACCGTCCGGATGTAGGCGCGGAGAAAGGCGACCCCCGCGTCCGGGTCCTTGTTCAGCGGTGTCGGGCCGAAGAGCAGGCCGCCGAGCGGTTCGCCGACGGGCTGGCCTCCCAGGAACGCGTACTTCCGGTCGCCGTCCACCTTGCGCCAGATCGGGTCGAGCAGCCAGGCCGAGTCCACGCCGCCGTTCTGCAGTGCGGTCAGCACATCCGCGGAGCCGAGCTGCTGGAAGCTGATCCTGTCGAGGCCGCCGCCGTGCTTCTTCAGGGAGGTGTCCATCGGGTACGCGATGACCGACCCCTTGCCGATCATGGTGCCCAGCTTCCGGCCCGCCATCTCGACGTGATCGGCGTTCTCGCCGTCCTTGAGCCGCACCCACAGGCCGCTCTTGGAGGTGGGGTCGGGGGAGAAGTTCCCCGCGACCCACTTGATGTCGAAGCCGCCGTTGATGCCGTTCATCACGGCTGCCTCGGGAGCCGCCCACTGGGCGTCCACATCGCCCTTGGCGAGCAGCGGCAGGGCGTCCGGGGTGGGCAGCACTTTCAGTTCGACGTCCAGCCCCTCTTTCGCGAACTCGCCCTTCGCCACCGCGACCTGGAGCGGAGCGACGTACTCCGCGCTCAGGGTGCCGGTGGCGACGATGATCTTCCGCTTCTTCGTCAGGGGCCGGGCCGCCGGGGCGCCCTTGTCGCAGCGGGCCGCCTTCCGGCCGGGGGCGAGGTCGGCCGGGTCGGTCCAGCTGCCGGCGCCACAGCCCGCGACGGGCCTGACGGTGCGCGGCGCGGCGGCGCCGTCGCCGCCGGAGTCGTGCCCGGCGCAGCCCGCCGCGCCGAGCAGGGATGCCGTGACGAGCACGACGATGCGGGTGAAGGGGATGTGGGTACGCACAGTGCCTCCGTACGAAGAGCGTGGGGAGCCGTTCAGGACCGACTGCGGCCGCGGTCGCGCGGGGCCCACGGGGTGAGCAGCCGCCCGGCGATCCGCACCGCTTCGGAGAAGACGACACCGAGGACCGCCACACACACGATGCCGACGAACATCACGTCGTTCTGGAACAGCGCCCGGGAGTCGAAGATCAGATGACCGAGACCGTCGGCCGCGGCGATCTGTTCGGAGGCGACGATGACGAGCACGGCCACCCCTGCCGCGATCCGTGCCCCGACCAGGACCGCGGGCAGCGACGCGGGCAGCAGCACATGACGGAACATCTGCCAGGGCGAGGCGCCGAAGACCTGACCGGCATCACGGTGGCCGACCGGGACGGCGAGCACGGCCGCCATGGTGGAGATCCAGACGAAGAAGAAGACGGTCGCGGCGACCAGGGCGATCTGCGGTCCTTCACCGAGGCCGAACATATTGAGGAAGACCGGCAGCAGGGCCAGCTTCGGCACGACGTACAGGGCGTCGAGCAACGGCTCCAGCGCCGCCCGTACGAGGGAGAGCGAGCCCATCAGCAGGCCGAGCGCGTACCCCGAGACGGTGCCGATCGCGTAGCCGCCGAGGACCCGCTTGAGCGTGGCCCATACATCCGGCCACAGTTCACCGGCGCCCGCCCGGTCCAAGCCGTCCGCCAGGATGGTGGAGGGGGCCGGGTAGACCCGGTCGTCGATCCAGGACTGTGCGGCGGCCAGTTGCCAGAGCAGCACGAGGAGCAGCGGTACGGCGACGGCGAGCGCGATCTCCAGGGCGCGGCGCCTGCGGTGGGTGCGTACCGGACGCAGCTCCTGCGGGCCCGGCCTGCGGATCAGGACGCCGTCGTCGGGCTTCGTGGCGTTCACGGCGACGGTCATGCCGGGACCGCCTCCCTGTGCACCTCGCCACGCAGGAGTTCCCACAACTCGCTCTTCAGCGCGGTGAATTCGGGTGCCGACCGGACTGTGCCGGTGCGCGGCCGGTCGAACGGCGGGCGGCGCTCGGCGATGATCCGCCCCGGTCGGGCGGACATCACCAGCACCCTGTCCCCGAGCACGATCGCTTCTTCGAGGCTGTGGGTGATGAAGAGGGTGGTGGTACGGGTGTTCTGGGTGAGGTCCAGCAGCTCGTCCTGGAGGATGGTGCGCAGCTGGGCGTCGAGCGCCGCGAACGGCTCGTCCATCAGCAGTATCTCGGGTTCGACGGCGAGGGCACGGGCGATTGCGACCCGTTGCCGCATCCCGCCGGAGAGGGCGGCCGGATACGCCCCCGCGAAGTCGGAGAGCCCCATCCGGGCCAGCCAGTCGCGCGCCCTGACGTCGGCCTCCTTGCGCGGTACGCGCTGGATGTCGAGACCGAACCGGACATTGGCGAGCACGGTCTTCCAGTCGTAGATGCCGTAGTCCTGGAAGATCATCGCCGCCGGACGGGGTGAGGCCGTACGGATGGACAGCTCGCCGGAGCTGGGGCGGAGCAGTCCGGCGGCGATCCTGAGCAGCGTGGACTTGCCGCAGCCGGACGGGCCGACGATGCAGGTGAACTCGCCCGGCGAGACGGAGAGATCGAGCGGGCCGAGGGCGGACAGGGCCTTGGCGCCGCGCCCGAACGAGCGGCTGAGCGCGTCGGCGCGGAGTTTGGGACTGGTGGCTGCGGTGGTCGGTGGGGTCGGGTGCGGATCTCCCACGGGTCTCTCCTCGCGCGTATCGAGGTGCGGATCCGCCGCGGGGCGGACGTGATCGCCGCAGACGATATGACTACCCGTCAGATTCGGGAAGGGGGTGCGCACGTGCCGATGGCGGGGAGGCGTGTCGCCCGCTGCGAGGATTCACGCGAAAGGCCCCGGTGCGCGTGATGCTCGCACCGGGGCCTTCGCCGGGTGGATCAGGTCGTCGCGGCGCAGTTCGGGCAGATGCCCCGGTAGGTCACCTCGACGCCGGACACCGTGAAGCCGAAGCGCTCGGCGCTCGGCAGATCCGCCATCGGGTCGCCGGCCGGGTGCACGTCGCGGATCGTGCCGCAGCTCGCGCAGACGAGGTGGTGGTGGGGCCGGTGCGCGTTCGGGTCGTAACGCTTGGCGCGGCGGTCCGTGGAGACCTCTATGACCTCGCCGAGCGTCACCATCTCGCCCAGCGTGTTGTAGACGGTGGCGCGGGAGATCTCGGGCAGCTTGGCCACGGCCCGCGCGTGGACCTCGTCGGCCGTCAGGTGCACATGGTCCCCGTCGAGGACCTCGGCCACGACGCGCCGCTGCGCAGTCATGCGCCAGCCGCGTCCGCGAAGTCGTTCCAACAGGTCACTCATAGAAACAAGCCTAACAGTGAAGGGACCAGGTCCCGAACGGGTGTGACTTTGGATGTTCACTTGACTTGGACTAAGTCCATTGTAGGATCGGCATCGGCATACGCCAAGGGACAGGCTGTGCAGGACAAGACGAATGTGCAGGAACGACGCAGGAGGCGCACGTGACGCAGGGACCGCTCACCACGGAGGCCGGCGCGCCGGTCGCCGACAACCAGAACAGCCAGACCGCGGGCGTCGGCGGTCCCGTCCTGGTACAGGACCAGTCGCTGATGGAGAAGCTCGCGCACTTCAACCGTGAGCGCATTCCGGAGCGCATCGTGCACGCCCGCGGCGCCGGCGCGTACGGCACGTTCACGCTGACCCGCGACGTCTCGCAGTGGACGCGGGCGAAGTTCCTCTCCGAGGTCGGCAAGCAGACCGAGACCTTCCTGCGCTTCTCGACCGTCGCAGGCAACCTCGGCTCGGCCGACGCGGTGCGCGACCCCCGCGGTTTCGCGCTGAAGTTCTACACCGAGGAGGGCAACTACGACCTCGTCGGCAACAACACCCCGGTGTTCTTCATCAAGGACGCCATCAAGTTCCCGGACTTCATCCACACCCAGAAGCGCGACCCGTACACCGGCTCGCAGGAGGCGGACAACGTCTGGGACTTCTGGGGTCTGTCGCCCGAGTCCACCCACCAGGTGACCTGGCTCTTCGGCGACCGGGGCATCCCGGCCACGCTGCGCCACATGAACGGGTACGGCTCGCACACGTTCCAGTGGAACAACGAGGCCGGCGAGGTCTTCTGGGTCAAGTACCACTTCAAGACCGACCAGGGCATCAAGAACCTCACCCAGGCCGAGGCCAACAAGCTCGCCGGTGAGGACCCGGACAGCCACCAGCGCGATCTGCGCGAAGCGATCGAGCGCGGCGACTTCCCGTCCTGGACGGTGCAGGTCCAGATCATGCCGGCGGCCGAGGCGGCCACGTACCGCTTCAACCCGTTCGACCTCACCAAGGTGTGGCCGCACGCGGACTACCCGCCGATCGAGATCGGGAAGCTGGAGCTCAACCGCAACCCGGAGAACGTCTTCGCGGAGACCGAGCAGTCGATCTTCAGCCCCGCGCACTTCGTGCCGGGCATCGGTCCGTCCCCCGACAAGATGCTCCAGGGCCGCCTCTTCGCGTACGGCGACGCCCACCGCTACCGCGTCGGCATCAACGCCGACCACCTGCCGGTGAACCGTCCGCACGCCACCGAGGCGCGCACCCACGGCCGTGACGGCTACCTGTACGACGGCCGCCACAAGGGCGCGAAGAACTACGAGCCGAACAGCTTCGGCGGTCCGGTCCAGACCGACCGCCCGCTGTGGGGGCCCGCCACCGTCACCGGTGAGGTCGCCACGCACGCGGCTCCGAGCCACGCCGAGGACAACGACTTCGTGCAGGCCGGAAACCTCTACCGGCTCTACTCCGAGGACGAGAAGGCGCGGCTTATCGACAACCTTGCCGGGTTCATCGCCAAGGTGTCGCGCGATGACATCGCCGAGCGCGCGATCAACAACTTCCGCCAGGCGGACGGCGACTTCGGCAAGCGTCTGGAGGCCGCGGTCCAGGCCCTTCGCGGCTGAGCCGGGCGACTGTCGTCGGCGGTGGGCCGGTCTCCCCTTCGGGGGAGGCCGGCCCACCGGTCGTTCACGGGGCCCAGTCGATGAGTTGCGCGTGGTGGCGGCGCCTGGTGGGTGCCCAGCAGCGCAGGATGTCGCGGACGGAGACGATGCCCACGGGCCCGTGGTCGTCCAGCACGATCAGGTGGCGGAACCCGCCGTGTGTCATGGCCTCCGCAGCCTCTTCCAGGGTCCAGGTGGGGGCGGCGAAGACCACATCGGTGGTGGTGTGGGTGGCGGCGGTCTCGGCATCCGGATCCTGGCCGGAGCCGACGGCGTTGAGGATGTCGCGTTCGGTGAGGATGCCGAGTCCGCTGTTGTCCTTGTCGAGGACGACCGCGGCCCCGATATGGCGGACCGACATCAGACGGGCGGCCTGGCGGAGTGTATGGGCGGGGCCGATGGTGAGGACCAGCGTGCTCATGGCGTCACGGACGAGCATGAAAGGAGCCACCTCCTTGGTGAAAAGGCCGCGTGAGCCGATTCACAAATTCACAAGCGGGGGGACTCTCAGAGTTGCACCGATGCGTGGACGGAACAAGGGGGGCGAAGTAGCCCGAAGGGCGCGCGACGGCGCGCGACGCCCTTCGGTGACGTGATCCGGTGACGTGATCCCGGTCGGCGGTGCCGGTCGGTGGTGCCGACTCAGTAGCGCTGGTTCAGGTAGCCGAGCAGCTCGTGGTGGAGCAGCCCGTTCGAGGCCGCGGCGTTGCCGCCGCCCGGACCGGAGACCCCGTCCAGGCTGGTGAACTTCCCGCCCGCCTCCTGGACGATGATGGCGTTGGCGGCCATGTCCCAGAGCGAGAGCTCCGGCTCCGCGCAGATGTCCACCGATCCCTCGGCGACCATCATGTACGGCCAGAAGTCCCCGTACCCGCGGGTGCGCCAGCAGGCCCTGGTCAGATCCAGGAATCCGTCGAGGCGGCCCTGCTCCTCCCAGCCGCTCAGCGACGCGTACGCGAACGAGGAGTCGGCGATCCGCTCGACCTTCGACACCTGGATCCGGGTCGCGGAGGTCAGACTGCGGCCGGAGAACGCGCCCGCCCCCTTCGCCGCCCACCAGCGCCGGTTCAGCGCGGGCGCGGACACCACGCCGACCACCGGCTGGAAGCCTCCCCCACTCTCGGCTCCGCTCGAGCGGGAGGTACCCCCTCCGCCGGCCTCCATCAGCGAGATCAGCGTCGCCCAGACCGGCACGCCGCGCACGTAGTTCTTGGTGCCGTCGATCGGGTCGATCACCCAGCGCCGGGGACCGGTGCCCTCGATCCCGAATTCCTCGCCCAGAATCGCGTCGCGCGGGCGGGCCCGATGGAGGTGGCCGCGGATCAGTTCCTCGGCGGCCTTGTCGGCCTCGCTCACCGGCGTCATGTCCGGCTTGGTCTCGACCTTGAGGTCGAGAGCCTTGAACCGGTCCATCGTCGCCGCGTCGGCGGCGTCCGCCAGAACATGGGCAAGGCGCAGATCATCGTGGTAATCGGGCATGCCGTCACAGTATCGATCACAGGTGGGCAGGGCTACAGGAGCCTGGAGCCGCGCGGACCATTGACAGTCCCCGGGAGCGGGTCAACTCTGGGACGCGCAGCCCTCGGGCCTGCCCGGCGCAGGAGGCGACGATGCCCACAGCGCGAGACGTACTGCTGGACGCCGCCCTCTCGGCGCTGGCGACCCTGCCCTGGACATCGGTGCGCATGGTTGACGTGGCGTACGCCGCCGGCGTCTCCCGGCAGACCCTCTACAACGAGTTCGGCGGCAAGGACGGCCTGGCCCGTGCCCTGGTCCGCGATGCCGCCGACGGCTATCTGGCCGGTGTCGAGCTGGCGCTGGGGTCGGCCGGCGGTACGGAGGACGGGCTGGCCGCCGTGGCTGCCTGGACCGTCCGGGCCGTACGTACGAACGTGCTGGTCAAGGCCCTGCTCACCGGGTGCTGGAACGAGCGGTTGCCCCGCCCCGCACCCCCTGCGGCCGGGTGCGCGTTCCCGGTGCCCGGCCGGCGGTGGGCCGACCCGGGGCCGCCGACCCCCGCCGAACTGCTCCGCCGGGCCGGCGAACGCGCGGTGCAGCCTTCGACGGGGGACGGCCGACGCACGACCCGGAAGCACTGGCCGCGACCTGCGAGATCGCGTTGCGACTCGCCCTGAGCTACGCGCTGGTGCCCGCGCCTTCGGGGGCGGACGGAGAGACGGCACCGCTGGTACGCCATGTGGTGGCGGGGGCTCCGGGCGCGGTCAGTGGGACGAGCCCGAGAGCTGGAGCCCGATCACCCCGAGAATCACCAGGGAGATCGAGACCAGCTTGAGGGTGGAGACCACGTCGTCGAGGAAGACCATGCCGTAGATCGCGGTGCCCGCCGCACCGATGCCGGTCCACACCGCGTAGGCGGGCCCCACGTCGAGTTTCTTCAGCGACATCGTCAGCAGCCCGAAGGAGCCGAGGGCGAAGACGCAGAACGCGATGGTCGGCCAGAGCCGGGTGAAGCCGTGCGAGAGTTTCAGACAGACGGCGAAGCCGGTCTCCAGAAGTCCTGCGACCACGACCAGCAGCCACGCCATCGTCAGTGCCCTCCCACGTCGGTGACCGCCTTGCCACACTGGGTGTGATTATGCATTTACCGGCGGCGGTAGATCGCAAACGTGCCCCGGTCAGTCGCCTTCGCGTCGTTCCCGGGTGGACAGCAGCCGGCGCAGCGAGTCCAGCCGGGCCGGATCGGCGTGGCCCTCCGCCACCCAGGCGTCCAGGGCGCATTCCGGTTGTTGGCTGTCGTGGGTGCAGCCGCGCGGGCAGCCCTCGGTGCCGGGCTCCAGGTCCGGGAACGCGTGGATCACTCGGGACGGGTCGATGTGGTTGAGCCCGAAGGAGCGGACACCGGGGGTGTCGATCACCCAGCCGCGGTAGTCGGGCAGCGGCAGCGCCAGCGCCGACGTGGTGGTGTGCCGGCCGCGGCCGGTGACCGCGTTGACCACTCCCGTGGTACGCCGCCGGTCCTTCGGCACCAGCGCGTTGACCAGCGTGGTCTTGCCGACGCCGGAGTGCCCGACGAAGGCGGTGACCCGGTCGTGCAGCTGCTCGCGGACCCGCTCGGCCGCGTCGCCGTTCTCCAGCTCCTCGCGGCTGGTCACGATGAACGGGACGCCCAGCGGGGTGTACGCCTCCAGCAGTTTGTCCGGGGAGGCCAGATCGGACTTGGTGAGGACCAGGAGCGGGGAGAGCCCGCCGTCGTACGCAGCGACCAGACAGCGGTCGATCATCCGCGGACGGGGTTCCGGATCGGCCAGCGCGGTGACGATCGCCAGCTGGTCGGCGTTGGCGACGACCACCCGCTCGAACGGATCGTCGTCGTCCGCGGTCCGGCGCAGCACCGAGCGGCGCTCACCGATGCGGACGATGCGGGCGAGGGTGTCCTTGTCGCCGGAGAGATCACCGACGATGGAGACCGTGTCACCCACCACGGCGGCCTTCCGGCCCAGCTCACGGGCCTTCATCGCCATGACCGTACGGCCGTCGACGAGACAGGTGAGGCGGCCGCGGTCGACGGTGAGGACCATGCCCTCCTCGGCGTCCTCGTGCTTCGGGCGGGTATGGGTGCGAGGCCGGTTGCCCTTCGGGTTGGGGCGGAACCGGATGTCGTCCTCGTCGGGGTTCTTGCCGTAGCGGCGCATGTCTCAGGCCCCGAGCATTCCGGTCCACATCTGCGGGAAGTCCGGCAGGGTCTTGGCGGTTGTCGCCACGTTCTCGATCTCCACTCCGGGGACGGCAAGGCCGATGATCGACCCCGCGGTTGCCATCCGGTGGTCGTCGTACGTATGGAAGGTACCGCCGTGCAGCGGCCTGGGCCGGATGTGGAGGCCGTCGGCGGTCTCGGTGACATCGCCGCCGAGCTCGTTGATCTCCTTGGTGAGCGCGGCCAGCCGGTCCGTCTCGTGCAGCCGCAGATGGGCGACACCGCTCAGGGTGGACGGCGCGTCGGCCAGCGCCGCGACCGCCGCGATGCCGGGGGTGAGCTCGCCGACCTCGCCGAGGTCGACGTCGATGCCGTGGATACGGCCCGAACCGGTGAAGGTGAGGCCGTGCTCGGTCAGCTCGCAGCTGCCGCCCATCGCCGTGAAGATCTCCCGCAGCGCGTCGCCCGGCTGGGTGGTGCGCTCGGGCCAGTCGGGGATGGTGACCCGGCCGCCGGTGACCAGCGCGGCCGCGAGGAACGGCTGGGCGTTGGAGAGATCGGGCTCGATGGTCAGATCACGGCCCAGCAGGGCCGAGTGGGAGACCCGCCAGACGTTCGGCTCGCCGCCCGTCTCCGGCTCGTCGACCTGCGCACCGACCGCCCGCAGCATGTCGACGGTCATCCGGATGTGCGGCATGGAGGGGAGCCTGGCGCCGGTGTGGCGCACCTCCACCCCCTGGTTGTAGCGCGGCGCCGACAGCAGCAGCGCCGAGACGAACTGGGAGGACGAGGAGGCGTCGATCGCCACCGGTCCGCCGTCCAGCGCGCCGCCGCCGTGCACCGTCATCGGCAGCGAGCCGCGCCCCTCGTCGTCGATCCGGGCGCCGAGCACCCGCAGCGCGTCGATCACGCCGGTCAGCGGGCGCTCGTACGAACGCGGGTCGCCGTCGAAGCGGACCGGGCCGTCGGCGAGGGCCGCGACCGGCGGCAGGAAGCGCATGACCGTGCCGGCGTTGCCGACGTCGACCGTGGTGGGGCCGTGCAGTCCGGCCGGGATGACCCGCCAGGCCTCGCCGGAGCCGTCCGGCCCCACGCCCTCCTCGATGCCGACGCCCATCGCGCGCAGCGCCTCGGCCATCAGCAGGGTGTCGCGGGAGCGCAGCGGGCGGCGCAGCCAGCCGGGCTCGGCGGCGAGCGCGGCGAGGACGAGCGCGCGATTGGTGACCGATTTCGATCCGGGCACGGTGACGGTCGCGTCGACGGCCCCGGTCGCATGCGGGGCGGGCCAGAGGGCGGGGTGCACGGAACTATCGGTCATGGCCCTTACTTTAGTGGCTCACCGCAAACCCGAATCTCGATCAAATGGGTCGAAACAGGGGCGTAACCCAAGCGTGGTAGAAGCCGTCGGCCGGGTACGGGCGCTCCGGTGCCGCCGGCCCTCACATCCCGAGCAGCCAGCGCCCGCCGCCGATCAGCGAGCAGAGCGACACCGCGTGGAAGAGGAAGAGCCAGAGCGCGGCCGGTACGTCCGTCAGCCGGGACAGCTGGTCCGCGTCCGAGTCCGGCGCACCGCCGTACCGCCGCTTGGACTGGAGCTCGAAGGCCGGGCGCACGCCGCCGAGCAGCAGGAACCAGACCACGGTGTACGCGAACAGCGACTGCCAGGCCGGTGAGGCCAGCCAGGACACCAGCAGGAAGGCCGATCCGGTGAAGATCACCGTCAGTGCCCCGTACACATTGCGGATCATCACCAGCATCACCGCGAGCAGCGCGGTGGCCACCCACAGCAGCAGCGTGATCCTGCCGTCGACCAGCAGCCACGCGCCGCCCAGGCCCAGCAGCGGCGGGGCGGTGTAGCCGGCGGCTGCGGTGAGGATCATGCCGATACCGGTCGGCTTGCCGCGGCTGACGGTCAGGCCGCTGGTGTCCGAGTGCAGCCGGATGCCGGACAGCTGTCGTCCGGTGAGCAGCGCGATCAGCCCGTGCCCGCCCTCGTGCGCGATGGTGATCGCGTTGCGGGTCAGCCGCCATATCGGGTTCGGCACGACGGCGATCAGTGCGAGCGTGCCCGTCACCACCACGAGCCACTGCTCGGGGGCGGGCTGGGTGCCGAACACGCGGTCCCACAGATTGCCCAGATCGGTGCTGTCCATGGTGTGGGCGGCTCCTCGTGGTTTCGGCTTGCGGTATCGGCATCTTGTCGGCGTGGCGGTCGTGGCAGTCTGGCACTTATGTGCGGACGGTATGCAGCGAGTCGGCGGCCCGAGGATCTGACCGGACTCTTCCAGGTCGAGAAGTGGGAACCGGCGGAGGCCCTGGCCCCCGACTGGAACGTGGCGCCCACCAAGGAGGTCTACGCCGTACTGGAGCGCCCTCTGAAAGACGCAGACGATCAGCGTCCGGTTCGCCAGATGCGCGCGCTGAAGTGGGGACTCGTACCGTCCTGGGCGAAGTCGCCGGAGGGCGCCGCACGGATGATCAACGCCCGCGCGGAGACCGTCCACGAGAAGCCGTCCTTCCGCCGTCCCTTCGTCTCCCGGCGCTGCATCCTGCCCGCCGACGGCTACTACGAGTGGGTCACCGGCGCGGATGAACGGCAGTTGGAGGAGAAGGGGAAGAAGAAGCGCCCGCGCAAGCAGCCGTACTTCGTGACACCCGCCGACGGATCGGTCTTCGCGATGGCCGGGCTCTACGAGTTCTGGCGCGACCGGACCCTGCCGGACGACCACCCGATGGCCTGGTGGGTGACCTGCTCGGTGATCACGACCGAGGCGGAGACCACCCCGCTCGCCGTCGCCCCCGCCGACGGCCCGGCCGCGCTCGCCGACATCCACCCCCGGATGCCGCTGATGCTGACCCCGGACCGCTGGGACGCCTGGCTCGACCCGTCGCGCACCGACGTCGAGGAGCTGAAGGCCCTGCTCGCACCGCCGCCGGGCGGGCTGATGCGGGCCTATCCGGTGGCCACGGCCGTCAGCAACGTCCGCAACAACGGCCCCGAGCTGCTGGAGGAGCTGGCCGCCCCGGAAGTGAGCACGCTCTTCTGAGCAAGCACGCTTTCCCGGGCAGTCGGCTCCCCAGCAGTCGGCCTCCCGAGCTCTCGGCGGGGAGGATGGGGTGCGTGAGTACTACAGAGACGGGCCGCGGAGCCGAGGCGGCCGAAATGGTCGACACCGATGCCGGACCGGCCAGGATCACCTGGTTCCCCGCGACGGGCACGACGAAGGCCGGGAAGGCCCGGCTGGTCCTCGCTCTCGGCCACGGCGCCGGCGGCGGCATCGAGGCCCGCGACCTCCAGGCACTGGCCGCCGCGCTGCCCGCCCACGGGGTGACCGTCGCCCTGGTGGAGCAGCCGTGGCGGGTGGCCGGGAAGCGGCTCGCGCCCGCCCCGAAGACCCTGGACACCGGGTGGCGGGGGCTGTGGCCCGCGCTCACCGCCGCCGGGCCGCCCGTCGTCGCGGGCGGCCGCAGTGCCGGGGCCCGGGTGGCCTGCCGGACCGCCGCGGAGCTAGGCGCCCGCGCCGTCCTCGCGCTCAGCTTCCCGCTGCACCCTCCGGGCAGGCCGGAGAAGTCCCGCGCGGACGAGCTCCTCGGCTCCGGCGTCCCCACGCTTGTCGTGCAGGGCGGCCACGACCCGTTCGGGCGGCCCGCCGAATTCCCGCCGGGGGAGTACGGAATCGCCGAGGTGCCGTACGGCGACCACGGGTTCGCCGTACCGAAGAAGGCCGGTCCGGGCCAGGACGAGGCGATGGGGATCCTGACCGCCGCCGTGACCGGATGGCTGGCCGCCCTCGTGTGACGTACACCCCGGGAATGTTGCGCGGGGGGCCACTGTTGTGGGTGTCATCGGTACATCAACGTCGTACGTGGAGAGGGAGTCCGTCGCATGGGTTCGACCATCTGCCCGCGCCGCTCGAACGCCGCTGACCTGGAGTGGACGGTGCTGCACGCGGCCAAGACCACTCCCGAGCGGGCCCTGGGCGGATCGGATCGACAGCCCGTCTCGAAGCAAGGTCGACTATTCTCCGATTCGAGCGGGTCCGGTTTCGGTTCCGCCACAGCGTTGGAGGAGGTGGGTCCGGTCACTGGGACCGACACAGGGACCGACGACGGCCGCGCACAGGAGACGCCCGCCGAGCGCAACGCGCGCTTCGAACGGGACGCTCTCGGTTTCCTCGACCAGATGTACTCGGCCGCGCTGCGCATGACGCGCAACCCCGCGGACGCCGAGGACCTGGTCCAGGAGACGTATGCCAAGGCGTACGGTTCCTTCCACCAGTTCCGTGAGGGCACCAACCTCAAGGCGTGGATGTACCGCATCCTCACCAACACGTTCATCAACTCGTACCGCAAGAAGCAGCGCGAACCCCAGCGCAGCGCCGCCGAGGAGATCGAGGACTGGCAGCTGGCGCGCGCCGAGTCGCACATGTCGACCGGTCTGCGCTCCGCCGAGTCGCAGGCGCTCGACCACCTGCCGGACTCCGACGTGAAGTCCGCTCTGCAGGCGATCCCCGAAGAGTTCCGCATCGCCGTGTATCTCGCCGATGTCGAGGGCTTTGCCTACAAGGAGATCGCGGACATCATGGGGACTCCCATCGGTACGGTGATGTCCCGACTGCACCGGGGCCGCCGCCAACTGCGCGGCATGCTGGAGGACTACGCCCGTGAGCGCGGGCTCGTCCCGGCCGGTGCCGGAGAGTCGGACGATCGGAAAGGCTCGGGCTCATGAGCTGCGGAGAGCCGCACGAGACGGACTGCTCGGAAGTCCTCGATCATCTCTATGAGTTTCTCGACCATGAGATGCCCGACAGCGACTGCACCAAGTTCGAGGTGCACTTCGAGGAGTGCTCCCCGTGCCTGGAGAAGTACGGTCTGGAGCAGGCCGTCAAGAAGCTGGTGAAGCGCTGCTGCGGCCAGGACGACGTGCCGAGTGATCTGCGGTCCAAGGTGATGGGCCGGATCGATCTGATCCGCTCGGGGCAGGTCGTGCCCGAACAGGACGTGACGGCCGCGGGAAGCGAACAGCCGACCGCCGCCAAGGAGTGACACCCGGCGGCCGATCGGTACCGGCCGCCGCCACCGAATCACCCGAATGTGCTAATCGGGCTCATCGACGCTCGACCGGTTGCACAACTCGCTAGCCTGGCGCCTCCATTGACCATGTTGGGGGGCGGGCCGAGCGGGTGAGAGCCACACGCGGGGCGGCGCGCGCGTACATTCCGGCGGTCGCGGCGGGCGCCCTGCTCTGCGTGCTCCCCGCGTTGCGGAGCGGTGCGGGGACCCCGTGGGTCACCGTCGCACTGCTCACCGGGCTCTATCTCGTCTGCGAACTCCCCGGGCGCTGCCCCTTCTTCGGCAGCTCCGTGCCGATCCGTGCCGGATCGTTCTTTCCGCTGCTGCTCGCCGCCGCCCTTCTGCTGCCGCCCGCCGCGGCCGCCCTCGTCGCGGTGCCCGGATCGCTCGTCGGCCGGGTGGAACAGCCGCCCGCCATCGCGCGGCGCGTCTGGCGGGCCGCGCAGCTCGCCGTCACGGTCTGGGCGGCCTCGTCCGTCCACGGACTGCTCGGCGGACCCGCCACGCTCGGCGGCATCGGTACCGGCCCGGACCGGATCCCCGACCTTCCCTGCGCGATCCTGCCCGCCTGCGCCGCCGCCCTGGCCTTCAGCCTCGTCCTGACCGCGCTGGACGGCTCCATCCTGGTCGCGGCCGAACGGCTGCCCCTGCGGCGGGCCTGGAGCGGGCTGCTGCCCCGCTCGCTGGGGCCGCATCTGGTGCACGGACTCGCCGGGCTGATGATGGCGGTCCTGTGGCGGGGCCCGTACGGGCCGCTGTCCGCGCTCATCGTCCTGCTGCCGATGTACATCTCCTGCTGGGTCTTCGCCCAGTACCACCGCGAGCACGCCGCCCACCGCGCCACCATCAGGGCGCTGGTGCAGGCCGTCGACATCAAGGACACCTACACCCGCGGCCACAGCGAACGGGTCGGGCGGGCCTCCGTCCTCATCGCCCGCGAACTCGGTATGGACCAGGACCGCCTGGAGGTCGTCCGGTTCGCCGGCATCCTGCACGACGTCGGCAAGCTCGGCGTCCCCACCCGGGTGCTCCGCAAGGACGGGCCGCTCACGCCGGAGGAGCGACAGGTGATCGAACTGCATCCGGAGTACGGGCACGAGATCGTCCGCGGCATCGGATTCCTCGGCGAGGCGCGGGCCGCGATCCTGCACCACCACGAACGGCTCGACGGCAGCGGCTATCCGTACGGGCTCAGCGGGCGCGAGATCCCGGAGTTCGCCCGGGTGGTCGCGGTGGCGGACGCCTTCGACGCGATGACCTCGACCCGTTCGTACCGGCGGGGCAGACCGGTACCGGCCGCGCTGGAGGAGCTGAAGCGGTGCGCGGGCACGCAGTTCGACCCGCAGATGGTCCGGGCGCTGGTGCGTGGTCTCGAACGGCACGGCTGGTCGGCGGTGACGACGGCCGTGACGGCGGACGAGGCCGGGGTCCCGAGGCCGAGGGGCGAGGACGCGGGGGCCTTCCCCGGCCGCCCGTCGGATCGTCCCGGGCCGCCCGGCGGGCTCGACCGCGTACCCTCCCCGCAGCCGTCGGCGGACGGGCTCGGCGCCGTGTCCGGTCCGCAGTCGCCCGCGGACCGCCGCCGATGATCCGGGCCAGGGCCGGGACACGGCTGCCGCCCGTAGTCCTCGCCGTCCGCGCCGCCGCGGCCCTGCTCGCCGTCGCCGGGCTCGGACACACCCTCTGGGACGGCGTCCACGACCCCGGCCACGCCCTCGCCTTCGGGGTGCTCATCACGGTGGGCGAACTGGCCCGCTGGGGCGCGCTGCCCGGTGAGCGCGAGCCCGCGCCGCTCGGGGCCGCCGGGGCACTCGCGTACGCCCTCCTCGGCCGCAGCGGCGGCGAGGCGACCGCGCACGGTGTCCTCCAGGTGATCGCCGTGCTCGTCGCGGCACAGCTGGTCGCCTGTGTGCCCCATGTGGCGCGTGGCACGGGACCCGCACCCGACCGGGTGGCCCGCCGCGTCCTGACCGTCACCTTCGCCGCCGTGTGCTTCCAGCCGCTGTACAACAGCGGCCGCAGCGGGAGCTGGTTCGGCGAAGGGCCGTACTACGTGCTCGTCCTGCTCCTGTTCCTCGTCCTGACCGCGTTGTGCGACGCCGTGCTCGCGGCCCTGCTGCTGCGCTCGTACACCCGCCATCCCTATCCGCCGCTGCTCCGGGATGAGCTGCGCGGTCTCATCGGCATCGGGTCGGCGGTCTGTGCGACCGGGGTCGTGATGGCCCTCGGGGTGGCCGTCGCCGGGCTGTGGGCGCTGCCGGTCCTGTGCGTACCGCTGCTGCTGACCCAGGTCTCGTTCCGCCGGTTCGTCGCCGTGCGCACCACGTACCGGCAGACCATCGCCTCGCTCGCCAGGTCCACCGAGATCGCCGGGTACACCCCGCACGGGCATGCCCGCAGGGTCGCGGTGCTCTGCCGGGCCGTCGGCCGTGAGCTGGGGCTCTCCGGGATCCGGCTGACCGTGCTGGAGCACGCCGCCCTGATGCACGACATCGGACAGCTCTCGCTCGTCGACCCGGTCCCGGACGGGGCGACGGCCACCCTGCCCGCCGCCGAGCAGCGCCGCATCGCGCTGCTCGGCGGCGCCGTGGTCCGGCAGACCGGGGTGGACACCGAGGTCGCCGTCGTCGTGGAACGGCAGGCCGACCCCTATCGCGAGCAGCCGTTGTCCGCCAGGATCGTCAGGGTCGTCAACGCATACGACGACCTCTGCGGGGAAAGTCTCATCGGGCCGCTGGGCGCGCTGGAACAACTCAGGCTCGGTACCGCCCACGACTATCAGCCCGAAGTCGTGGAATCACTGGCCAGGGTCCTGTCCCGGGGCGGTCCGGCCCCGGTCCTGCCCGGGTAACCCATGGGTAATGAGCGGGCGTCCGGTCCGGCATGGTTGGATGCGAAGAAGAGCGGAAAACGAGGGTGTCCAGTCGGGACAGGCGGGAATCGTGAGGATCTTCGGGAAGGTACGGCATCGGCCCTCCGCCTCTTGGCGGCAGGCCACCGACCGCGCGTTCACGCTGATCGGCGACGGCCGGTACGAGGACGCGGGTGCACTGCTGACACGTGCGGCGGACCTGGAACCCTGGCTCTCCGAGTCGTGGTTCAACCTGGCGCTGCTGCACAAATTCCGGCATGACTGGGAACAGGCGAGAGCCGCCGGCCTGCGGGCCGTCGCGCTGCTCGACAGGGAATCCGGCGCTCCCGACTGGTGGAACGTCGGGATCGCCGCCACCGCGCTGCAGGACTGGCCGCTGGCCCGCCGGGCCTGGCAGGCGTACGGCCTGAAGGTGCCGGGCGCCGGCCAGCACACCTCGGCGGCCAACAGCGAGCCGGTCGGCATGGAGCTGGGCAGCGCCGCGGTACGGCTGTCGCCGGAGGGCGAGGCCGAGGTCGTGTGGGGCCGCAGGCTCGATCCGGCCCGGATGGAGGTGCTCTCCATTCCGCTGCCGTCGTCCGGCCGCCGCTGGGGCGAGGTCGTCCTGCACGACGGGGTGCCGCACGGCGAGCGGGTCACCGCGGCCGGGCCCTCGTACCCCGTCTTCGACGAGATCGAGCTGTGGGCGCCGTCCCCCGTGCCCACCTGGGTGGTGCTGCTCGAAGCGGCCACCGAGGCGGACCGGGACGCGCTGGAGCAGCTGGCGTCCGACGCCGGGTTCGCCGCCGAGGACTGGTCGTCCTCCGTGCGGCTGCTCTGCCGGGCCTGCTCGGAGAGCCGGATGGAGAGCGACGAGGGCGACGGCGAGCACCTCGACCCGCACGACCACAGCGAACCGGGGCATCCGGGCCCGCTGGGCCACCGCACCGCCGGTGAGCTGTGGGTGCCCGAACGGGAGTGCGGGATAGCGGCACCGGCCGGTCTGGTGCGAGGTCTGCTGGACGGCTGGGTGGCGGACAGCCCGGACAGCCGTGAGTGGCGGGATCTCGAAGAAGTCTGCTGACCGGTGCCCGTAGGCTGTACGGGCACCGGTCGCGGTGCTCGGGTGCCCGGCCCCGGAACTGTCGGATGACCGGGTTTCAGGTTTGAGGAAGGCGTACGGCGGACATGGCGCAGCAGGAGACGGACGAGCAGATCAGCGTCGACGACGAGGGTTTCGTCGTGGACACGGAGGACTGTGAGGCGCGCGAGGCGGCCTATCGCGAGCGCGGTACCTCCCGTCCGATCACGGTCGTGGGCAACCCGGTGCTCCACAAGGAGTGCAAGGACGTCACCGCGTTCGACGACGAGCTGGGCCGGTTGATCGACGACATGTTCGCGAGCCAGCGGACGGCGGAGGGCGTGGGCCTGGCCGCCAACCAGATCGGCGTCGACCTCAAGGTCTTCGTCTACGACTGCCCGGACGACGAGGGCGTGCGGCACGTCGGCGCCGTCTGCAACCCGGTGCTCGAAGAGCTGGCGCCCGAGGACCGGGTCCTGGACGACTCCAACGAGGGCTGCCTCTCCGTCCCGACGGCGTACGCCTCGCTGGCCCGCCCGGACTACGCGGTGGTGCGCGGACAGGACGCCAAGGGCAACCCGGTCAAGATCCGGGGCAACGGCTACTTCGCCCGCTGCCTCCAGCACGAGACGGACCACCTGTACGGCTACCTGTACATCGACCGGCTCTCGAAGCGGGACCGCAAGGACGCGCTGCGGCAGATGGCGGAGAACACGCCGCGCTACGAGATCGTGCCGAACGACTGAGTGCGCAGCCGACCGTCACCGACGGGCCCGGTCCTTCTCGCGAGGAGGGCCGGGCCCGTCGGGCTTCAACCCCGGATGACCGCCAACTGCCATTCATCCGTGGGTAGTTGACGCGCGTCGACTCGTCCGACAGGCTCTCTCCCCATATCTCCGTCACGGTAGGGAGCCCCCATGCTCAGACGTACCGCACGACTCCTGCTCGGACTTGTCATGACCATGGCTTTTGCCTGGGGTGGTGCCGTGGTGACCGCCGGCACCGCACAGGCCGACGGCTGCTACACCTGGACCCGCACGATGTCCCCCGGTGCCACCGGCAACGACGTCGTCCAGCTCCAGATCCGGGTGGCCGGCTACCCCGGCTACAACTCCGTACTCGCCGTCGACGGCTCCTACGGGCCGGCCACCACCGCCGCCGTCAAGCGCTTCCAGGCCGCCTACGGCCTCGCCGCCGACGGCATCGCGGGCCCGGCCACCCAGGCCAAGATCTACCAGCTCCAGGACAACGACTGCACCCCGGCGCACTTCACGTACGCCGAGCACAACCAGTGCAACTCGACCTGGGCAGGTGGTGCCGTCGCGGCGGGCACGGCGAAGGCCAACGCGCTGAGCACCATGTGGAAGCTGGAGGCGCTGCGGCACGCGCTCGGTGACCAGTCCATCCGGATCACCAGCGGCTTCCGCTCCGCGTCCTGCAACAGCGCGGTCGGCGGCGCGTCCAACAGCCGCCACATGTACGGCGACGCGGCCGACCTGGGCGCCGGGCCGCACTCCCTGTGCACCCTCGCCAAGCAGGCCCGCAATCACGGTTTCAACGGGATCCTCGGCCCGGGTTACCCGGACCACGGTGACCACATCCACGTCAACCAGGGCCCCAGCCACTACTGGTCGGCGCCGAACTGCGGCGTCTGACGTGCGAGGGCCCCGTGCGCCGGTTCCGTCCGAACCGGCGTACGGGGCCCTTTGTTGGACGATTGATCCGACGTCAGATCTGTTGGGGGTCGGGCGTGGATGAGGGGTCAGGTCACTTCGACCATCGCGCCGGGGCCACGGAAAGTCCGACGGTAGGCGTTCGGCGTGGTGCCCAAGGAGCGTACGAACTGGTGGCGCAGTGCGGCGGCGGTCCCGAAGCCGGTGCGTCCGGCGATCGTGTCCACCGTTTCGTCGGATGTCTCCAGCAGGTGCTGTGCCAGCAGCACCCGCTGGCGCAGCAGCCAGCGGTACGGAGTGGTGCCCGTCTCCTGCTGGAAGCGGCGGGCGAAGGTGCGCGGCGACATGTGTGCCTGGGCGGCGAGCTGCTCGACGGTCATCTCCTGGTCGATGTGGCGCTCCATCCAGACCAGCGTCTCGCCGACGGTGTCGCAGGGGGTGCGGGGCAGCGGCCGTTCGATGTACTGCGCCTGGCCGCCGTCCCGGTGCGGCGGCACCACCATGCGGCGGGCGATCGCGTTGGCGGCGTCGGGGCCGTACGCCTGCCGGACCAGGTGCAGACAGGCGTCGATCCCGGCCGCCGTGCCCGCCGAGGTGATGACCTGGCCCTCGTCCACGTACAGCACATCGGGTTCGACGACGGCCCGCGGATAGCGGCGGGCCAGCTCCGGGGCGTGGCGCCAGTGGGTGGTGCAGCGGCGCCCGTCGAGCAGCCCGGCCGCGCCGAGCACGTACGCGCCGGAGCAGACGCTCAGCACCCGGGCGCCCCGGTCCACCGCCCGACGCAGGGCGCCGAGCACCTCCTCGGGGTACTCCCGGTCCATGAAGTGGCTGCCGGCCGGTACGGCGATGAGGTCGGCCTCCTCCAGGCGGTCGAGGCCGTGCGGCGTACTGATGGTGAAGCCGGCATGGGTCCGGAGCACCGGGCCCTCGGCGGAGACCACCGCGAAATCGTGGACCGGCAGTCCCTCGTCGCTGCGGTCGAGGCCGAAGACCTCGCACAGCACGCCCAGTTCGAAGGGGTGGACCTCGTCGAGCAGCAGAGCGGCGACATTTTTCAGCATGGAGCCAGTGTGGCAGTAATTCGATGGTCCATGACAGTCCTGCCACTGCCGCGATGTGTCCGCGCGGACGAGAGTGGAGCCATGAACACATTCCAGAACGTCCTGGGCACGGCCGTGCTGATCGCTCTCTTCCTGCTGCCCACCCTTGTCGGATTCGCCCGCGAGCGCCGCATCGACCGCGAGCTGCGCGCCGCGGAACGGGCCCGGAGCGACGGACCCCCGGAAACGGCGGACGCCGCGCAGCCGGTCACGGCTGCGCGGCGCCCCTACCTCAGAAGCTGGGCCAGGATCTAGAAGTCGTCGTCGAAGGCGACCGAGCCCTCCACCGCCACCTGGTACGCGGACGGCCGGCGCTCGAAGAAGTTCGTCAGCTCCTGCACGCCCTGCAGCTCCATGAACGAGAACGGGTTCTCGGAGCCGTAGACCGCCGGGAAGCCCAGCCGGGTGAGCCGCTGGTCGGCGACGCACTCCAGGTACTGCCGCATCGACTCGGTGTTCATGCCGGGCAGCCCGTCGCCGCACAGATCACGGCCGAACTGCAGCTCCGCGGCCACGGCCTCCTTCAGCATGTCGGTGACCTGCTGCTGGAGCTCGTCGTCGAAGAGGTCCGGCTCCTCCTTGCGGACGGTGTCCACGACCTCGAACGCGAAGTTCATGTGCATCGTCTCGTCACGGAACACCCAGTTGGTGCCCGTGGCGAGACCGTGCAGCAGACCCCGCGAGCGGAACCAGTAGACGTACGCGAACGCGCCGTAGAAGAACAGCCCCTCGATGCAGGCCGCGAAGCAGATCAGATTCAGCAGGAAACGGCGGCGGTCGGCCTTCGTCTCCAGCCGGTCGATCTTCTCGACCGAGTCCATCCACTTGAAGCAGAACTGCGCCTTCTCGCGAATCGAGGGGATCTCCTCGACCGCGTCGAACGCGGCGGCACGGTCGTCCGGGTCGGGCAGATAGGTGTCCAGCAGCGTCAGATAGAACTGGACGTGCACGGCCTCCTCGAAGAGCTGCCGCGACAGGTACAGCCGCGCCTCGGGGGAGTTGATGTGCTTGTACAGCGTCAGCACGAGGTTGTTGGAGACGATCGAGTCGCCCGTCGCGAAGAACGCGACCAGCCGGCCGATCATGTGCTGCTCGCCCGGGGACAGCTTGGCGAGGTCGGCGACGTCGGAGTGCAGGTCGACCTCCTCCACCGTCCAGGTGTTCTTGATCGCGTCGCGGTAGCGCTCGTAGAAGTCCGGGTAGCGCATGGGCCGCAGCGTCAGTTCGAAGCCCGGGTCCAGAAGGTTCTTGTCGGAGTTGGTGGAGCTCATTACTGGCAGGCCTCGCAGGACTCGGGGTTTTCGAGGGAGCAGGCGATCGCGTCCGCGTCGGGCGCCGAAGCCTGCTGTACGGGAATGGGGGCGGCGGTCGCGGCCTGGCCGGAGGCGGCACGGGCGATCCGGGTCGCCGGGCGCGAGCGCAGGTAGTACGTCGTCTTCAGCCCCTGCTTCCAGGCGTACGCGTACATCGAGGAGAGCTTGCCGATCGTCGGCGTCTCCAGGAACAGGTTCAGCGACTGGCTCTGGTCCAGGAACGGCGTACGGGCCGCCGCCATGTCGATCAGGCCGCGCTGCGGGATCTCCCACGCCGTGCGGTACAGCGCCCGCACGTCCTCCGGGATCCAGGCGAAGCCCTGCACCGAGCCGCTGGCCTCGCGCAGCGCCTCACGGGTCCGCGCGTCCCACACCCCGAGCTGCTTCAGCTCATCCACCAGGTACGCGTTGACCTGGAGGAACTCACCGCTGAGCGTCTCGCGCTTGAAGAGGTTGGAGACCTGCGGCTCGATGCACTCGTAGACCCCCGCGATCGAGGCGATCGTCGCCGTCGGCGCGATGGCGAGCAGCAGCGAGTTGCGCATCCCGCTCTTCGCGACGCGGGCGCGCAGCGCGTCCCATCGCTCCGGCCAGTTCAGCTCGGTGTCGTAGTGGTCGGGGTGCAGCACACCGCGCGCGGCGCGCGTCTGCGACCAGGCGGGCAGCGGGCCGGACCGCTCGGCCAGCTCGCACGACGCCTCGTACGCGGCGAGCATGATCCGCTCGGAGATCCTCGTGGAGAGCGCGCGGGCCTCGGGGGAGTCGAAAGGCAGCCGCAGCTGGAAGAAGACGTCCTGGAGACCCATGGCGCCCAGGCCCACCGGGCGCCACTTCGCGTTGGAGCGGCCGGCCTGCTCGGTCGGGTAGAAGTTGATGTCGACGACCCGGTCGAGGAAGGTCACGGCGGTGCGGACGGTGGCGTCCAGCCGCTCCCAGTCGATGTCTCCGTCGGCGACGAACGCGCCGAGGTTGACCGAGCCCAGGTTGCAGACCGCCGTCTCGCCGTCGTCGGTGACTTCGAGGATCTCGGTGCACAGGTTCGAGGAGTGGACGACGCTGCCCGGCTCGGCGGTCTGGTTCGCGGTCCGGTTGGAGGCGTCCTTGAACGTCATCCAGCCCTGGCCGGTCTGCGCGAGGGTGCGCATCATCCGGCCGTACAGCTCGCGGGCCGGGATCGACTTGCGGGCCAGCCCCTTCGCCTCGGCGGCCCGGTACGCGGCGTCGAACTCGTCGCCCCACAGGTCGACGAGACCGGGTACGTCGGCCGGCGAGAACAGCGACCAGTCGCCGTCCGCGTCGACCCGGCGCATGAACTCGTCCGGGATCCAGTGCGCCAGGTTGAGGTTGTGCGTACGCCGCTGGTCCTCGCCCGTGTTGTCGCGCAGCTCCAGGAACTCCTCGATGTCCGCGTGCCAGGTCTCCAGGTAGACGGCGGCGGCGCCCTTGCGGCGGCCCCCCTGGTTGACCGCGGCGACGGAGGCGTCGAGCGTCTTCAGGAACGGCACGATGCCGTTGGAGTGCCCGTTGGTGCCACGGATCAGCGAACCGCGGGAGCGGATGCGGGAGTACGACAGACCGATGCCGCCCGCGTGCTTCGAGAGCCGGGCCACCTGGTGGTAGCGGTCGTAGATCGAGTCGAGCTCGTCCAGCGGGGAGTCCAGCAGGTAGCAGGAGGACATCTGCGGGTGCCGGGTGCCGGAGTTGAAGAGCGTGGGGGAGGAGGGGAGGTAGTCGAGCCGGCTCATCAGCCCGTACAGCGCCGCCACTTCGTCCACCGCGCGCTGCGAGTCGTCCTCGGCGAGCCCGGACGCTACCCGCAGCATGAAGTGCTGGGGCGTCTCGATGACCTGGCGGGTGTGCGGGTGGCGCAGCAGATAGCGGCTGTGCAGGGTCCGCAGCCCGAAGTAGCCGAAGCGGTCGTCCGCGCCGTCGGCGAGCGAACGCTCCACCAGCGCGTCCAGCGCGGCCGCGTGGCGGGCGACGAACTCGGCGGTACGGTCCGCGATCAGGCCCTCGCGGTGCCCGACGGCGACCGAGGCGGAGAAGGAGACCGCGCCCTGGCCGGCCGCCTCGTCCGCGATGGTGAGGGTCAGGAGCCGGGCGGCGAGCCGGGAGTAGGCGGGGTCCTCGGAGATCAGGCCCGCGGCGGCCTCGGTGGCCAGCGAGCGCAGCTCGGCCTCGTCCGCTCGGGCGCTGCGACCGCGCAGCGCGGCAGCGGCGACCCGGCCGGGGTCGGTGTCGGGCAGATCGGCGGTGAGGTCGGTCAGGGTCCGCAGCAGTGCGGTTCCCGGCCCGTCCTGTGCGGCTGCCTCGGACTCGGCTGCTGCGGACACGGCGACTGAAGCCGGATCGGCTGGCGCGATGGTCACGTGGTGCTCTCCCTCGCTCGGCTCGGGGCCGGCGGGGAACGGGGCAGCCCTACGGGCGCGTACCCGGGGCAGGGCAGCACTCCGCACGGCGTCCACCGGCCCAACCGCGAGGCCCGGACGTCTGGGCATCCGGTTCGGTCGAGCCGGATGCGCTGCCGGCAGGTCATCGGACTGACTCGGGGGTGCACAAAAGCGCACTGAATACACCGTTGCGGGACAGTTCCGGATTCGCACCGGATTCCCCTGCGGCGACAGCGAGGACGAGCATACATGTGGGGGCTGCCCGATGAGGCAGCCCCCACATGTTGTGTCGCGCAGGCTGGGCGAGGCCCACAGAATGAGCCGTACGGCCCTTTCCCGGGCCGCCGGGCCGGATCAAGCCGACGGCCCGCCGCGCCCCGCTGGAGGAGGCTCGGCGGGCCGTCGACGGGCCGTTGGCGCGGGTCTCAGTGACCGCCCGGCGCCCCCGCCGTGGCCGGCGGGAGTTCCGTCTTCACGCCCGGGTCGCCCGCGTCGGCCGTGTAGTCGGACGGGGAGGTCTCGTCGATCCCGGCGGGCGCCTTCACGGCGTTCAGGACGAAGGTGAGCACCACCGTCACCACCACGTTCAGCACGAACGCGGTGAGGCCGATGTAGCCGATCTCGCCGATGCCGGGGATCTCCTCGGAGGACCCGCCGAAGTGCGCCTGGGTCGGGCTGGCGACCCCGTACGCGGCCACCGTCCCGTACACCATGCCGACCGCCCAGCCCGCGAGCAGCGCCCAGCGGTGGAACCAGCGGGTGAACAGGCCGCCGACCAGGGCCGGCATCGTCTGGAGGATCCAGATGCCGCCGAGCAGCTGGAAGTTGATCGCGACCGTCTTGTCCATGGTGAGGACGAAGGCGAGCGCGCCGACCTTGACCAGCAGCGACACCAGCTTGGAGACCTTGGTCTCCTGCTCCGGGGTCGCGTCCGGCTTCAGGAAGTCCTTGTAGATGTTGCGGGTGAAGAGGTTCGCCGCGGCGATCGACATGATCGCGGCGGGCACCAGCGCGCCGATGCCGATGGCGGCGAACGCGACGCCCGCGAACCAGTCCGGGAACATGTTCTCGAACAGCTGGGGGATGGCCAGCTGCCCGTTGTCCACCTTGATCCCGGCGGCGATGGCCATGAAGCCGAGCAGCGCCAGCAGGCCCAGCATCAGCGAGTACAGCGGCAGGATCGTGGTGTTGCGCCGGATCACGTTGCGGCTGCGGCTGGAGAGCGTCGCCGTGATCGAGTGCGGATACATGAACAGCGCCAGCGCCGAGCCCAACGCCAGGGTGGCGTAACCCCATTGGCCCGCTTCGCCCGGTGCGAGCGCGCCGCGCGGCTTCCCGGTAGCCGGATTGGTCTGGGAGAACGCCTCGCCCGCCTTGGCGAAGATGTCGTCGAAGCCGCCCAGCTTGATCGGGATGTAGATGATCGCCACCGCGATGACCAGGTAGATCAGTCCGTCCTTGACGAACGCGATCAGCGCGGGCGCCCGCAGGCCGGACGAGTAGGTGTACGCGGCGAGCACCGCGAACGCGATCAGCAGCGGCAGGTCCTTGACGAACCAGTGGGTGTTCTCGCCGCCGCCGACGCCCATCACGTCCAGCACCGCCTGGATGCCGACGAGTTGGAGCGCGATGTACGGCATCGTGGCGAGGATGCCCGTGACGGCGACCGCCAGCGAGAGGCTCTTCGAGCCGAAGCGCCCGCGGACGAAGTCCGAGGTGGTGACGTACCCGTGCTTGTGCGAGACCGACCAGAGCCGCGGCAGGAAGGTGAAGATCAGCGGGTACACGAGGATCGTGTAGGGCACGGCGAAGAAGCCCGCCGCGCCCGCCGCGTAGATCGCCGCCGGAACGGCGACGAAGGTGTACGCGGTGTACAGGTCGCCGCCGAGCAGGAACCAGGTGACCCAGGTGCCGAACGACCGTCCGCCCAGGCCCCATTCGTCGAGGCTGGCCTCGTTCTCGGCCTTGCGCCAGCGCGCCGCCAGGAAGCCCATGACCGTGACGGCCACGAAGAAGAAGATGAAGACGCCGAGCGCGACGCCGTTCACACCGTCCTTCATGCCGACTCACCTCCCTTGCGGGCGCGCTGGTCACGCTGCCACAGCTTGTACGCGGTCATCGTGAGCGCGGTGGAGATCAGCACCCAGAGCATCTGGTACCAGTAGAAGAACGGAATGCCGATGAAGGTGGGGTCCACCTTCGCGTACGAACTCACCCAGAGCATCGCCACGAACGGCGCGATGAGACACAGGGCGATGACCACCCGGACCGGTGTGACGGTGGGTGGTTTTCCTTCTGGGTCTGCTGGCATGCGGCGACTCCGTCCCCTCGCTGATCACCTTGTAATGCGCAGGAAATCTAGGGGAGGCTTCCGGTCACCGTCACCCCCTGTCCGCATTGCGGTCCGGAAACGGTCCGCAGATCGGGTACGTATGCTCGAAAATCCGTCAGGTGTACGGCAGTTGGTCCGTACCAGGACATGCGAAAGGCCCCCGTGGAGTGGTGCGTTCCACGGGGGCCGCGAGCGACGTTCCGTACGGGCGGGACGGCTGGAGTCCATCCCCGCGCCGGGGTCAGTCCGTGGGTCGCTTCAGGCGCGCCACGAACTTGTACCGGTCGCCTCGGTAGACCGAGCGCACCCACTCCACCGGCTCGCCCTGTCCGTCGAGCGAGTGCCGGGAGAGCATCAGCATCGGCAGGCCCACGTCCGTGCCGAGCAGGCCGGCTTCGCGCGGGGTGGCCAGCGAGGTCTCGATGGTCTCCTCGGCCTCGGCCAGCCGCACGTCGTACACCTCCGCAAGCGCGGTGTAGAGGGAGGTGTACTTCACCAGCGAACGGCGGAGCGCGGGGAAGCGTTTGGCCGAAAGGTGGGTGGTCTCGATCGCCATCGGCTCGCCGCTGGCCAGCCGTAGCCGCTCGATCCGCAGCACCCGGCCACCGGTGGTGATGTCGAGCAGTCCCGCGAGCGTGTCGTCGGCCGTCACGTAGCCGATGTCCAGCAGCTGGGAGGCCGGTTCGAGGCCCTGGGCGCGCATGTCCTCGGTGTACGAGGTGAGTTGCAGGGCCTGCGAGACCTTCGGCTTGGCCACGAAGGTGCCCTTGCCCTGGATGCGCTCCAGCCGGCCCTCGACGACCAGCTCCTGGAGCGCCTGGCGCACGGTGGTGCGCGAGGTGTCGAACTCGGCGGCCAGGGTCCGCTCCGGCGGCACGGGGGTGCCCGGCGGCATGGTGTCCGTCATGTCGAGCAGATGTCGCTTCAGCCGGTAGTACTTCGGGACGCGCGCCGTCCGCGTGGCCGCGCCCGTCTCGTTCTCCGTACTGCCCCCGTCGGCACCCATGGTCCGCCTTCCCGACTGCTGCGTTGCTGCCGTCACCGGCTCCTCCGTCTGTCGCGGCTCACATGGTGGCACGGTCCCGTCACGGCTGGTCGCCCTCCCTTAGGTGTCGGTCCTGTAACGGACGCGAGTGCACTTCTTATACACCCTTGACACCCCTAAAGGTCTAGGCCAAGCTCCCGGTACTGGTCTAAACCATTAAAGACCAGGTCCAGCCCCAGCAGTACTCGTCGAATGTCTTCGCGGTGGGCGGGGTTGCAGTATCCCTGAGGAGGGTTTGGCGTGAAGCGCAAGCTCATCGCGGCGATCGGCGTCGCGGGCATGATGATCGGCCTCGCGGCGTGTGGGTCCGACGACGGCGGCGACAGTGGCAAGAAGGCCGGTCCGGACGCGTACAAGGGCCAGACCCTGACCGTATGGACGATGTCCGGCTCGAACCCGGACGGGTGGACCAAGACGGTCACCGAGGAGTTCGAGAAGAAGACCAAGGCCAAGCTGAAGATCGAAGTCCAGGACTGGAACGGCATTCAGCAGAAGGTCACCACCGCCCTCTCCGAGTCCAACCCGCCGGACGTCCTGGAGATCGGCAACACCCAGACCCCGGCGTACGCCAAGACCGGCGGCCTCGCCGACCTCGGTGACCTGAAGAAGGAGATCGGCTCCGCCTGGGCCGACGGCGTCAACCAGCCCTCCATCTACGACGGCAAGCAGTACGCCCTGCCGTGGTACGTGGGCAACCGCGTCGTCATGTACAACAAGAAGGTCTTCAAGGACGCCGGTATCACCGAGACGCCGAAGACCCGCGACGAGCTCTTCAAGGCCTTCGAGGCCATCGAGAAGAAGGGCAACGCCGAGCCGATCTACCTGCCCGGTCAGAACTGGTACTTCTTCGACGGCCTGCTCGTCGGCAAGGACGTCTCGCCGGTCAAGAAGGAAGGCGACAAGTACGTCTCCAACCTGGCCGACCCGAAGGTCGCCGAGGCCATGGACGTGTACAAGAAGTACCAGTCCTACTCCAAGGCCCCCAAGGACAAGGACGAGGCCACCCCGCAGCAGGCCGAGGTCTTCGCCAAGGGCAAGACCGGCGCGATCATCGCGATGGGCTACGAGGCCGGCACCGCCATCAAGGCCAACCCGAAGCTCAAGGACGACATCGGCTTCTTCACCATCCCCGGTGAGACCGCCGACAAGCCCGAAGGCGTCTTCCTCGGCGGCTCGAACCTCGCCGTGGCCGCGGGCAGCAAGAAGCAGGACCTGGCCAAGGAATTCCTGAAGATCGCGCTTTCCGAGCAGAACGACGGCGCGCTCATCAAGGAGGCCGGCTGGTCCCCGAAGAACGACGCCATGCAGAAGTACACCGTCGGCCAGCCCGCCGCCGAGGCCGCCGGTCCGGCCGCCGCCAAGTCCGGTGGCACCACGCCGCTGATCCCGGAGTGGGCGCCGGTCGAGAACCCGCCGAACCCGATCAAGACCTACATGACGCTGGTCCTGCAGGGCAAGTCGCCCGCCGACGCCGCCAAGCAGGTCGAGGGCGAGCTCAACAAGCGCCTCAGCCAGCAGCAGTAGTCGCTAGCGCGTCCCGCGCCGGGGCGGCGGGTCCCGACCCGCCGCCCCGGCTGTACGCACCGTTCCGTGTAGGGCTTTGTTGGAAGAGATGGCGAGCATGGCAGTGCAGACCGATCCCTCGGATGTGGCCAAGGCGGCCGCAGTCCGTGGGCAGGACGGGAAACCACCCGTCGGGCAGCACGGGGGAAACAAGCGGAAGCCGGGTATCGGCGCGGCACCGTACCTGTTGATGATTCCCGCACTCGCGGTGACGGCGCTCCTCCTCGGGTACCCCCTGGTGAAGAACGCCATGCTGTCGTTCCAGAACCTCAATATGGGACAGCTGATCCAGCATGTCACCGAGTGGAACGGCTTCAAGAACTACCAGGAGGTCCTCACCGGTGAGGACTTCTGGAGAGTCACGCTCCGCACGATCGTGTTCACCGGCGTCAACGTCGTCCTGATCATGATCCTCGGCACCCTGGTCGGACTGCTGCTCGCCCGCCTCGGCAAGAAGATGCGGCTCACCCTGATGGTCGGCCTGGTGCTCGCCTGGGCGATGCCGATCGTGGCGGCGTCCACCGTGTTCCAGTGGCTGTTCGCCTCGCGCTTCGGTGTGGTCAACTACGTGCTGGACAAGCTCGGCTGGCACTCGATGGCCGACTTCAACTGGACCGGATCGCAGTTCTCCACGTTCTTCGTGGTCACTCTGATGATCGTCTGGCAGTCCATCCCGTTCGTGGCGATCAACCTGTACGCGGCGACCACGACGATCGCCAAGGAGCTGTACGAAGCCGCCTCGCTCGACGGCGCCGGCGTCTGGAAGATCTTCACCTCGGTGACGTTCCCGTTCCTGCGGCCCTTCCTCTACGCCACGACGTTCCTCGAAGTCATCTGGGTCTTCAAGGCGTTCCCGCAGATCTTCACCATCAGTGAGGGCGGCCCCAACCGCCTCACCGAGACCCTGCCGATCTACGCCTTCGTCGAGGGCGTCGGCAACCAGCACTACGGCATGGGCGCGGCGATCTCGCTGCTGACCATCCTGATCATGCTGGGGCTGACCTCCTACTACCTCCGCATCGTTCTCAAGCAAGAGGAGGACGAGCTGTGAAGCGCTCACTGTTCGGCCGCATCTGGCCCAACGCGACGGCGATCGTCCTCTTCGCCGCCCTGGTCTTCCCCGTCTACTGGATGTTCAGTACGGCGTTCAAGCCGACCGGCGACATCATCACCGAGACGCCGGTCTGGTTCCCGACCGAGGTCACGTTCGAGCACTTCAAGACGGCGTACCACGCACCGAACTTCCTGACCCTGGTCCGGAATTCGCTCACTGTCACGCTGCTCGCCGTGGCCTTCTCGCTGATCATCGCGCTCTTCGCGTCGTTCGCGCTGGCGCGGATGCGGTTCAAGGGCCGCAAGGGCATGATCCTGGTCTTCATGATCGCGCAGATGGCACCGTGGGAAGTCATGGTCATCGCGATCTACATGCTGGTCCGCGACGCGGACATGCTCAACAGCCTGGTCCCGCTGACGCTCTTCTACATGGTGATGGTGCTCCCCTTCACGATCCTCACGCTGCGCGGCTACGTTGCCGCGGTGCCCAAGGAACTGGAGGAGTCCGCCATGGTCGACGGCTGCACCCGCCCGCAGGCCTTCGTCAAGGTGATCCTGCCGCTGCTCGCCCCGGGCCTGATGGCCACCTCGCTCTTCGGCTTCATCACCGCGTGGAACGAATTCCCGCTGGTCCTGATCCTCAACAAGGACCCCGAGGCCAAGACGCTCCCGCTCTGGCTCTCCCAGTTCCAGAGCCAGTTCGGTGACGACTGGGGCGCCACCATGGCGGCGGCCTCGATCTTCGCCATCCCGATCCTCATCCTGTTCGTCTTCCTGCAGCGCAAGGCCGTCAGCGGCCTCACCGACGGTGCCGTGAAGGGATAACGCGCCCATGACCACCCTGATATCAGCCACGGACACCGTCACCCGCGACGCGCTCGCCGTCCTGCAGCCCGGATTCACCGGCACCACCGCCCCGGACTGGGTGCTGCGCCGGGTCGACGAAGGCCTCGCCTCCGTCGCCCTGTTCGGCCGCAACATCCGGACGGCCGAGCAGGTGGCCGCGCTCACCGCCCAGCTCAGGGCCGGGCGCGACGACCTCCTCGTCGCGATCGACGAGGAGGGCGGTGACGTCACCCGCCTGGAGGTCCGCACCGGCTCCTCGTTCCCGGGCAACCTCGCCCTCGGACACATCGACGACCTCGCCCTGACCCGCGCGGTGGCCCAGGAGCTCGGCCGCCGGCTCGCCGAGTGCGGCGTCAACCTCAACTGGGCGCCGTCCGCGGACGTCAACTCCAACCCGGGCAACCCGATCATCGGCGTACGGTCCTTCGGCGCCGACACCCGGCTCGTGGCCCGGCACACCGCCGCGTACATCGAGGGGCTGCAGGCCGCCGGGGTCGCCGCCTGCACCAAGCACTTCCCGGGGCACGGCGACACCGCGATCGACTCGCACCACGCGATGCCGCGCATCGACGTGGACCTGGAGACCCTGCACACCCGTGAGCTGGTGCCCTTCCGGGCGGCCATCGCGGCGGGCTCCAAGTGCGTGATGAGCGCGCACATCCTGCTGCCGGCGCTCGACCCGGACCGCCCCGCCACGGTGAGCCCGCAGATCCTCACCGGTCTGCTGCGCGGGGAGCTGGGCTACGACGGCCTGATCGTCACCGACGCCGTGGAGATGCAGGCCATCGCCGCGACGTACGGCATCGAGCGCGGCTCCGTCCTCGCGATCGCCGCCGGGGCCGACGCGCTGTGCGTCGGTGGCGGCCTGGAGGACGACGGCACGGTGCTCCGGCTGCGGGACGCGCTGGTCCGGGCGGTGCACAGCGGCGAACTCGCCGAGGAGCGCCTCGCGGACGCGGCCGCACGGGTACGTGCCCTCGCGTCCTGGACGCAGGAGGCCAAGGGATCCGGTTCGGGGCCGGGTGCGGCAACGCGGGAGGGGACCGCGCCCGGCACCGGAATCGGCTCCGACATCGGCCTGGTCGCCGCCCGCCGGGCAGTGCGGGCGACCGGCTCCGCCGGACCGCTGACCGAGCCCGCGTACGTCGCCGCCTTCACCTCCGCGTCGAACATCGCCGTCGGCGACGAGACTCCGTGGGGTGTCGCCGCGGAGCTGGCCCGGCTGCTGCCGGGCACCGGGACCGACACGTACAGCAGCGAGACCGAGGCGCCCGTCGCGGCCGTGCTGCGGGCGGCGGGGGAGCGGCGCATCGTCGTGGTGGTCCGCGACGTCCACCGCCACGCCTGGATGGGCGAGGCGCTCGACGCCCTGGTGGCACAGCGCCCCGACACGGTCGTGGTCGAGATGGGCGTACCGCAGGCGGCCCCCAGGGGCGCCCTGCACATCGCCACCCACGGCGCGGCCCGCGTCTGCGGCCTCGCGGCGGCGGAACTCATCGTCAGGGGCACGGACGGCCCGACGGCCTGAGAGCCTGTCGGGCGTGATGCGGGGCCGGGGGCGCATCACGCCCGACCGGGCCCGCGACGGCATACGAGAGGGCCGGGGCACCCACCACGGGTGCCCCGGCCCTCTCTACGTGTCCGGAACGGCTACAGCCCCTGCCACGACGGCTTCGCCGCGTACGTGGCGCGGAAGTAGTCCGCCAGCTTCAGCTTCGACGCCGCGGCCTCGTCGACCACCACCGTCGCGTGCGGATGCAACTGGAGCGCCGACGCGGGCACGATCGAGGCGACCGGCCCCTCCACCGTCTGCGCCACGGCGTCCGCCTTGCCCTCGCCGGTGGCCAGCAGGATCGGGTGACGGGACTCCAGGATGGTGCCGATGCCCTGGGTGATCACGTGGTGCGGCACCTGTGCGATGTCGTTGTCGAAGAAGCGCGCGTTGTCGATCCGGGTCTGCTCGGTCAGCGTCTTGATCCGGGTACGGGAGGCGAGCGAGGAGCACGGCTCGTTGAAGCCTATGTGCCCGTCGGTGCCGATGCCGAGGAGTTGCAGATCCACCCCGCCGGCCTCGGCGAGCGCCCGGTCGTACGCCAGGCAGGCCGCCCGGACGTCCTCGGCGGAGCCGTCGGGGCCCATGAAGGACGCCTCGGACAGGCCGAGCGGTTCGACGACCTCGCGCAGCACCACGGAGCGGTAGGACTCGGGGTGGCCCGCGGGCAGCCCGACGTACTCGTCGAGCTGGCAGATGCGGGCGCGCGAGGCGTCGACGGCGCCGGAGCGGACCTTGGCCGCCAGCGCCTGGTAGATGGGCAGCGGGGTCGAGCCGGTGGCAACGCCGAGAAGGGCGTCGGGCTTGCGGCTCAGGAGGGCGCCGATGGCCTCCGCGATGAGTTCGCCGCCTGCCTTGGCGTCCGGGACGATGACAACTTCCACGCGGGGCCTGCCGATCTGAAGAGTTGAGTCAGGTGGTATAGACCAATCGGTCTCCAATCTAGCAGACCCCGGCAAGGCGGGCACGGGGAATGTGCCCGTTCCGGACGCGGTCCGCTGGCGGCTGTCCGGGCGTGCGTGGTCGACTGGTCCGGACGGCGCCGCCGACGCACCGGGACCCCGCTGGGAGGCACTCGACATGTCCGCCACATCTCCGGCCGAGGAGAGCGAGCAGCCGGGCAGGATCATGTCCGGCGAGATGGCCGAGCAGCCCGCGATGCTCCGGCGCATCCTCGACCGGGGCGCCCCCGGGATCCGTGAGGTGGCCGCCGCCGTCGCGGCGAGG
This sequence comes from Streptomyces sp. NBC_01363, assembly GCF_026340595.1. Taxonomy (GTDB): domain Bacteria; phylum Actinomycetota; class Actinomycetes; order Streptomycetales; family Streptomycetaceae; genus Streptomyces. The sequence goes on along the minus strand of NZ_JAPEPF010000001.1, from coordinate 177,485 downwards.
AAGCCGCGCTTCGTCCTGCTCACCGCCCGGGGCACCTCGGACAACGCCGCGCTGTACGCCAAGTACCTGCTGGAGATCCGGCTCGGCCTGCCCTGCGGTCTCGCCTCGATGTCGACCACCACCGCGTACGGTGCGAAGCCGGACCTCAGGGACGTCCTCGTCATCACCGTCAGCCAGTCCGGCGGCTCGCCCGACCTGGTGGCGTCCACCAGGGCGGCGCGCGAGGCCGGTGCGATCACCCTGGCCGTCACCAACAACCGGGACTCGCCGCTGTCCGCCGTCTCCGAGTACCACATCGACATCCTGGCGGGCCCGGAGAAGGCCCTCCCGGCCACCAAGACGTACACCGCCTCGCTCCTGTCCCTCTATCTCTTCGTGGAGGGACTGGCCGGCGGCGACGGCTCGGCGGCCGAGGTCCTGCCGGAGCGGGCCGAGGAGATCCTGGCCCGCAAGGACGAGGTCAGGGCCCTGGCGTCGCGCTACCGCTTCGCCGAGCGCATGGTCATCACCTCCCGCGGCTACGGCTACCCCACCGCCAAGGAAGCCGCCCTGAAGCTGATGGAGACCAGTTACATCCCGGCTCTCTCGTACTCGGGCGCCGACCTGCTGCACGGCCCGCTCGCCATGGTCGACAACATCTCCCCGGTGATCGCCGTGGTCACCGACGGCCGGGGCGGCGAGGCGCTCCAGCCGGTCCTGGACCGGCTGCGCGGACGCGGCGCGGACCTCTTCGTGGTCGGCCCGAAGGCCCAGGTGGAGGCGGCGTCCGCGGGCTTCGTACTGCCGACGGCCGGGGTCGCCGAGGAGCTCCAGCCGGTCCTGGAGATCCTGCCGCTGCAGATGCTGGCGTACGAGGTGACGATCGCCCGGGGCCAGGACCCGGACGCGCCCCGCGCCCTGGCCAAGGTCACCGAGACCCGCTGAACGCGGCGGACGGCCCCGGGAACACCCGCGGGCCACGGCGCCGGGACGGGACCCTCAGCCCGTCCGGCACCGCAGCCCGGAGTAAGACCGGCCATCACGGACGGTCTGTTCGGCCGGCGGTGTGCGGTGCCCCCGGCCGGGGAGAGGTACCGACGCGGTCAGGGCAGAGAGCGCGGTACCTCGATCCGCCCTCCTGTGCGGGGAGAGCGGAAGATCTGTCTTCAGCATTGTGGACTAGACCATTCACTCGTGTCCATCCATAGGAGAGCCGCAATTTTCCGGCCTCCTCCCTCTGCACGCGCGGCCAGGTCGTTCGGTTCGGAACCATTGCCCATCCGCGGGTACGCTCGCACACGTGCCCTCCATGAACGACCTCGTCCGCCAGCACACAGCCCTCAGCGACACCGACCTGGAGTGGCTGCATCTGCTGGTCTCGGAGTGGCAGCTGCTCTCCGACCTGTCCTTCGCCGACCTCGTGCTCTGGGTCCCCACTCGTGACGGCACCCGCTATGTGTCCGTGGCACAGATGCGCCCAAACACCGGCCCCACCTCCTACCAGGACGACATGGTCGGGCATCTGGTGCCGCGCGGCCGGCGTCCGCTGCTGGACGCGGCGCTGGACGAAGGCCGGATCGTGCGCGAGGGCGACCCGGAGTGGCGCGAGGAGGTGCCGGTACGGGTCGAGTCGATCCCCGTACGCAGGGAGGGCCGGGTCCTCGGGGTCATCGCCCGCAACACCAACCTCCTCACCGTCCGGACCCCGTCCAGGCTGGAGCTCACCTACCTCCAGTCGGCCTCCGACCTGGCCCAGATGATCGCCGCCGGGTCCTTCCCCTTCCCCGGCCAGCAGGTCGACATGGACGCCTCGCCGCGCGTCGGCGACGGGCTGATCCGGCTGGATGCCGACGGAGTCGTCCAGTACGCCAGCCCCAACGGCCTGTCCGCGTACCACCGGCTCGGCCTCGCCTCCGACCTGGTCGGCCAGCACCTGGGCGGGATCACCGCCGAACTCGCCCCTTCCCGGGGTCCGGTGGACGAGGCCCTGGTCAAGCTGGCCAGCGGCTACGCGCCCCGGGAGTTCGAAGTCGAGTGCGCGGGCGGGGTGATCCAGCTCCGGGCGATCCCGCTCAAGCCCAAGGGCGTCCGCATCGGCTCCCTGGTCCTGCTCCGGGACGTCACCGAACTCCGCCGTCGCGAACGTGAGTTGATCACCAAGGACGCCACCATCCGGGAGATCCACCACCGGGTGAAGAACAACCTCCAGACCGTTGCCGCCCTGTTGCGGCTCCAGGCTCGGCGGATGGACTCCGTACGGGGCCGCGAGGCGCTCAACGAGGCGGTACGGCGCGTCGGTTCGATCGCCATCGTCCATGAGACGCTGTCCCAGAATCTGGACGAGCGGGTGGAATTCGACGAGATCGCCGACCGCGTCATCGCGATGGTCGCCGAGATCTCACCGGGCAAGGTCACCTGCCGCCGGACGGGACGCTTCGGCATCCTCGACGCCGAAGTGGCCACGCCGCTGGCGATGGTGCTCACGGAAGTCCTGCAGAACGCCCTGGAGCACGCCTTCACGCTCGCCGAGTCCGGCACGGTGGAGGTGTCCGCGGTGCGCGGCGGCTCCTCCGCCGGGACGCGACTGCTGATCACGGTCCAGGACGACGGATGCGGTCTGCCCGAGGGATTCGACCCGCAGCGCGCCGGCAATCTGGGGCTGCAGATCGTCCGGACGCTGGTGGAAGGCGAGTTGGGCGGAACCTTCGGCATGGTCCCGGCCCCCGAGCGCGGCACCCAGGTCGTGCTCGACATCCCGGTCCGGTCCGAGAAGTAGCCCTTCCGGTCCGCCTGTTCGTCCGTTCGCCCGCGTGGACGGATGGGCGGCGGCATGAACGCGGCCATGAACACAGCAGTGAGCCCGGACCGTTGTCACGGTCCGGGCTCACTGTTCATGCATGCGCTTCGGGGGTACTGCGCGCTGCGACTCGGGGGCGGGGTTGTGCGTACGCTCTGTACGCGCCGCCTGGCTGAGGCTCGTAGCGGTGGCGTCGGTCAGGCGCTGGCGTTACGCGCCCGGTTGCGAGCGGCACGGCGCTTCATCGCGCGGCGCTCGTCCTCGCTGAGGCCACCCCAGACGCCGGAGTCCTGGCCGGACTCGAGCGCCCACTGCAGGCACTGCTCCATGACGGGGCAGCGACGGCAGACGGCCTTGGCTTCCTCGATCTGCAGCAGCGCAGGACCGGTGTTGCCGATGGGGAAGAACAGCTCGGGGTCTTCCTCACGACAAACGGCGTTGTGACGCCAGTCCATGGCTGCTACCTCTCCTTGGTATTACATACTGGTGCTTGTGAATGTGAACGCTTTCACGAATCCCCCCGCAGGTGATGGGCCGACGCCCAGATGAACTGGTTGTGGTCCTGTGCAGTGAGGAGGGGTTCTGGCTTTCAGTGGAGGCTGGTGTTGCGGGCCGTCCCGATCGCCATGTAGAGATTCGCAAACCTCAGCGGCGGATACAACCCCTTCTGGAAACTTTTTTTTGATTCCTCGGTGTCGACTAGGTCACAGCCGTACTTCTATGGGGTGGAGCCCAGCCCAAACGTTCGAGTTAAAGGACTTTGGTCCCTTCTACTCACACAATCACACGCAGTGCACGGCGTACGCCTGTGAACGTCACACTTGTGCGCACTCCCAGGTGGTCGCCGTCCATCTGGAAAGGCAGCGGCACCTTTGAATGCAAGGTGAAGTCCGTGAGGTCATGAAGTGAAACGGCGTGCTTGCCGGACGGGCCCTTCTCCGGACTCGAAGTGAGCAGCTGGGTGCCGTAACGGGCGACCGCCGGAGTGGAGAGCCGCTTCAGTCCGAGCACGTCCAGGCCGGTGTCGAAAGTGGCCTTCGGTGACGCGTACAACGGACGATTGCCCAGGTAGGACCAGGGCGCGGTATTGGAAATTATGGACAGTGCCAGGTCGGTGACCGGTTCGTGCCCGGGGGTCTCCAGGGTCATCACGCCCTGTCTGCGGTGCGGCTCGTCGAGGAATTGCCGGACCACCTGACGTACATAGAGCGCGTGCGTGGAACGCTTGCCGCGTTCGCGTTGCTGTTCGACCCGGCCGACCACGCCCGCGTCGAATCCGAGTCCGGCGCAGAAGGTGAACCAGCGCTCCGGGACCGACTCGTCCTCGGTGCCGGGGGTGCCGGCCGCCAGTCCGAGGCCGACCGTGCGTTCGGTCCGGTTGGCGAGCGCGTCCAGGATCGCGCCGGTCGCCTCCACCGCGTCGTTGGGCAGGCCCAGGGCGCGCGCGAAGACATTGGTGGAGCCGCCGGGAACCACCGCGAGGCTCGGCAGGCGATCCAGATCGGGGCCGTCGTGGAGGAGACCGTTGACGACCTCGTTGACCGTGCCGTCGCCGCCCAGGGCGACCACCAGATCGATGTCGTCGGCATCCGCGGCGCGCCGCCCCAGGTCCCGGGCGTGGCCCCGGTATTCCGTGGTCACGGCCTCCAGCTTCATCTCGCTGGCCAGCGCGTGGATGAGCACGTCACGCGTCCGCGCACTGGTGGTGGTAGCAGCTGGATTGACCACGAGGAGTGCGCGCATGACCGCCAGACTACCTACCGCGCGGTATCACTCTGAAGTCCCACCCCATGGCATTCACGCTCGGTGACGACCCGGGTGCTGCGGGGCGGGCCGGCCGTCCGTTCCCGTACCGATTGCGACCCCGGCTTCGCTTTCGCGGCGCCGGGATGCCAACCTGCAAGGGTGAGTACTCAGCAGAACACGCCCGCCTCGTCGCCCTCGCCGAGGCTCGAACCGGCGAAGCCGAGCAGGATCACTCTCGTGGCCGCGCTCACCGCCCTGGAAGGGGCGGCGCTGGCCATCGGCGGGATCTACATGCTGGTCATGGGTCTGCTCGGACGCCCCGAGAGCCCGCAGCAGGCGGAGACGGGCGGTCTGACGCTGATCGCGCTCGCCCTGATCCCGTTGTTCGCCGCCCGTGGTCTGCTGCGGCGGCGCAGCTGGAGCCGCGGCCCCGCGCTCATCACGCAGATCATCGCGCTCCCGGTGGCCTGGACGCTGCTGAGGTCGCACGGCGTGCTGATCCCGGCCGGGATCGTTCTCGCCGCGGTGACGCTGACGGCGCTCTACCAGCTGGTCAGGCCGACGACCATCGAGGCACTCGGCATCCGCCGGCCGGGCACCACGCCGGAGGGCTGAGCCGACCGCCCGATGTCCGGGCGGAGCGGCACGGCGGCACCGGACGGCCGCGGGCACGGGAGGGCCCGCGCCCGCGAGCGGCCCTGCCCGCTACTCCTCGACGAGCAGCCGCTCGCGCAGCTGCGCGAGCGTGCGGGCCAGCAGTCGCGAGACGTGCATCTGCGAGATGCCGACCTCCTGCGCGATCTGCGACTGGGTCATGTTGCCGAAGAAGCGCAGCAGCAGAATCCGCTTCTCGCGCGGCGGCAGGTCCTCCAGCAGCGGCTTGAGCGACTCCCGGTACTCGACGCCCTCCAGCGCCTCGTCCTCGGAACCCAGCGTGTCCGCGACCGCGGGGGACTCGTCGTCCGTGTCCGGCACGTCCAGCGAGAGCGTGCTGTACGCGTTCGCCGATTCCAGGCCCTCCAGGACCTCTTCCTCGGAGATGCCCAGCCGCTCCGCCAGCTCGTGGACCGTCGGCGAGCGGCCGTGCTGCTGGGAGAGCTCGGCGGTGGCCGTGGTCAGCGAGAGCCGCAGCTCCTGGAGCCGGCGCGGCACCCGGACCGCCCAGCCCTTGTCGCGGAAGTGGCGCTTGATCTCGCCGACGACCGTCGGGGTCGCATACGTCGAGAACTCGACGCCACGGTCCGGGTCGAACCGGTCCACCGATTTGATCAGGCCGATCGTGGCGACCTGGGTCAGGTCGTCCAGCGGCTCGCCGCGATTGCGGAACCGGCGGGCCAGATGCTCCACGAGCGGCAGATGCATCCGCACCAGCCGATTGCGCAGCTCAGCCTTCTCGGGCGACCCGTCGGGCAGCGCGCGCAGTTCGATGAACAGCGCCCGCGCCCCGCTGCGGTCGTGTGGATCGTGGTGCCCGTGCTCGCTCATCTGGCCTGCCCGCTCCGCCTGCGACTGCTCCACCGCGACCGTACGGCCCACAGGCCCGTCCGCCCCGTCCACCGGATGGGGCAGGGCCTGCTGTTCCGGGATGCCTGCTGCGCGCACCACCCCTGGTCGCATCGTTTCGTCCCGCACAGGACCGTCCCCGTTCCCGTTGCTCACGCCGGCCCGGGTCCCGCGCCGCGCTGTTTGTAGAGGCTGATGCTGACCGTACGGTCGTCGGCCACCGAGGAGTCGACCTTCCCGGCCAGTGCGGAGAGCACCGTCCAGGCGAAGGTGTCGCGCTCCGGTGCCCGTCCGTCCGTCGTGGGGGCGGCCACCGTGACTTCGAGAGAATCCTCGACGAGCCGGAAGACGCAGCTGAGGACGGAGCCCGGCACGGCCTGCTGAAGCAGGATCGCGCAAGCCTCGTCGACCGCGATGCGAAGATCCTCGATCTCGTCGAGAGTGAAGTCCAAGCGTGCTGCGAGACCGGCCGTGGCCGTACGCAGCACCGACAGGTAGGCACCCGCAGCGGGCAGCCGGACCTCTACGAAGTCCTGATTCCCGGGCTCGCCTGCGATCTGGGACACCCTCACCTCCAAGGTGGCACAAACTCTTTCGAGGATCCGGGAAGGGTGCCCCGGAGCCATGTGGTACGTCTTCGGTTCTGGTCCGCGACGCTATCGCGACCCATGATGCCGTGTCGCCAGAGCCCCAGCCCATGGCTGTCACTCATGGTAAACCCATGAGTACACACAGTGGCTAGAGGTCTGCGGCGGTCAATTACGAACAACCGGCGCCGGTTTGACGTACCCAGACGTCAGACGATCGAACCGTCCTCGAAGCACCAGCGCCAGCTCTCGCCGGGCTCGAAGCTCCGCATCACCGGGTGACCGGTCTCCTTGTAGTGCCCCGTGGCGTGCTGCAGGGGCGACGAATCGCAGCAGCCGACATGGCCGCAGACCAGGCAGAGCCGCAGCTGCACGGGGTGTGTGCCGGCCGCGAGGCAGCCCGGACAGGTCTCGCTGAGCGGGGCCGGTTCGGGGCGCGGCAGTCCGGACACGTGAGGGCAGTCACTCATGATTGTCAGGTTACGACGGATGCGTGGACCGGGAAATGCGGATGCGAGGACCGTGGAATGGACGTATTGCCGCTGGTGGGACTGGTCGCGGCCAGTACGGCGGTCGCGGGGGCGGCCCGCCGTACCCCGGTGCCGGCCCCGCTGCTGCTCGTCGCCGTGGGCCTGATCGCCTCCTATCTGCCCGGGGTGCCCACGTACACCCTGGACGCGCACGTCGTGCTGCCGCTGCTGCTGCCGCCGTTGCTCTACACGGCGGCCGTCGACAGCTCGTACCTCGATCTGCGGGCCAATCTCCGGCCGGTCGCGCTGCTCTCGGTCGGTTACGTCCTGTTCGCGACCGTCGCGGTCGGCTGGCTGGCGTACCGCCTGGTGCCCGACCTGCCGCTCACCGCCGCGCTGGTGCTCGGCGCGGTCGTCGCCCCGCCGGACGCGGTCACGGCCGCCGCGATCGCGCGCCGGGTCGGGCTGCCCGGCCGGGTCACGACGGTCCTGCAGGGCGAGTCCCTGGTGAACGACGCCACCGCGATCACCGCGTACAAGGTGGCGCTCGCCGCCGCCGTGGGCGAGGGCATCAGCTGGGGCGCGGGGATCGGCGAGTTCTTCCTCGCCGCGGTCGGCGGCGTCGTGGTCGGCCTGGTGCTGATGGTGCCGCTGCACTGGCTCCGCACCCACCTCAAAGAGGCGCTGCTGCAGAACACGCTGTCACTGCTGATCCCCTTCGTGGCGTACGCGGCGGCCGAACGCGTGCACGCCTCCGGGGTGCTCGCCGTGGTCGTCGTGGCGCTCTATCTGGGGCACCGGTCCTGGCAGGTGGACTTCGCGACCCGGCTCCAGGAGGCGGCGGTCTGGAAGATGGTCGCGTTCATCCTGGAGTCCGCGGTCTTCGCGCTGATCGGGCTCCAGCTGCCCTTCGTGCTGAAGGGGCTCGGCGCGTACGCCGTTGGTGAAGCCGCCCGGTACGCGGTGCTCGTCTTCCTCGCCGTGGTCGTGGTCCGCTTCATCTGGGTCTACCCGGCGACGTATCTGCCCCGGTGGCTGTCGAAACGGATCAGGGAACGCGAGCCCGATACCAACTGGACGGCGCCGCTGATCGTCGGCTGGGCCGGGATGCGCGGGGTCGTCTCGCTCGCCATCGCCTTCTCCATCCCGTTCGCCATGTCCGACGGGAGCCCCTTCCCGGCCCGCAACCTGGTGCTGTTCCTGACGTTCACCACCGTCATCGGCACCCTGGTCGTCCAGGGGCTCAGCCTGCCGCTGCTGGTGCGGGTCCTGAAGCTTCCGGGGCGCGACGCGAAGGCCGAGACGCTGGCCGAGGCGCAGGCCCAGAGCGAGGCCTCCGCGGCTGCCGAGGCGCGGCTGGAGGAGCTGCTCGCCGATGACCGCAACCAGCTGCCGGGACCCCTCGCCGACCGGTTGCGCGCCGTTCTGGAGCGCCGCCGCAACGCCGTGTGGGAGCGGCTGGGTGCGGCCAATCCGGTGACCGGGGAGTCGGCGGACGACACCTACCGGCGCCTGGCCAGGGAGATGATCGAGGCCGAGCGCTCGGTCTTCGTGACGCTGCGGGACGAGCGGCGGATCGACGACGAGATGCTGCGGACGCTGCTCAGACGGCTCGACCTGGAGGAGGCGGCGGCCTACCGGGAGGAGTCGGGCGCTCCTTGAGGGCTGCCCGTGACGACCGCCGCGACCGTGGTTCCCGCAGGGAACGCACCCTCCTCGGCCAGTTCGGTGAGCGCGTACAGCAGCTTGGCGACGTAGAGCCGCTCGACGGGCAGGCCGTGCCGCTGCTCGAAGTCGTCGGCGAAGGCGTGCAGGGCCGGAGTCGTACGGGCGTAGCCGCCGAAGTGGAAGCGTTCGTCCAGGGCCCACGACCCGGCCGGGCCGCCGAAGGCCTCCTCCTGCAGTTCCCGCACCGCGTCCCCGAGGAAGCCGCCGCGCAGCACCGGGACGCCGAGCGCCCGCTGCCCCGGCGCGAGGCCGACGGCGAGACCGGCGAGGGTGCCCCCGGTGCCGCAGGCCACCGCGACCACGTCGGCCCGGCCACGCAACTCGCGCCCCAGCTCTGTACAGCCCTGTGCGGCCAGGGCGTTGCTGCCGCCCTCCGGGATGACACAGCACTCCCCGAAGGCGCTCAGCAGCCCCGCCAGGACCTCTGGATCACCCTTCGCGCGGTAGGTCGCGCGGTCCATGAAGTGCAGAGTCATCCCGTCGGCGACGCACCGGGCGAGCGAGGGGTTCAGCGGGCGGCCGACCAGCTCGTCACCGCGCACGACCCCGACGGTGCGGAAGCCGAGCAGCCGCCCGGCCGCGGCGGTGGCCCGCAGATGGTTGGAGTACGCGCCGCCGAAGGTCAGCACGGTGCGCCCGGCGGCGGCCCGCAGATTGAGGGAGAGCTTTCGCCACTTGTTGCCGGGCAGGTCGGGGTGGATGAGATCGTCGCGCTTGAGCAGCAGCCGTACGCCGTGGCGTGCGAAGCGCTCGTCCTCGACCGGCCGCAGGGGCGAGGGGAGCACCGGCCGCAGCCGGGAGAGGTCGAGAGCTTCGGAGGGCATGCCGCAATTGTCGCCGGGCCGGGCGGGCACCGGTCACTTGAGGCGCTCGTGGATCCGGGACCGCATGGAGTCCATCGTGAAGCCGCGCGGGTCGACCTTGCCCGGCTGCCACTCCTTGTGGCCGATCACCGAGCGGGAGCCCCAGTCGTGGTGACGGCAGATCGCGGCGGCGGTCTTCTCGACGGCTTCGAGCTGGACGTCGGGCCAGGGGTCCTTGCCGTCGCCGAGGTTCTCGCACTCGAAGCCGTAGAAGTGCCTGTTCCCGTCGGTATTGGCCTCGTTGTCGCCCGGGAGGCGCTTCTCGGCGACGACGGCGCGCAGTACGTCGTCATCGCCGAGTCCGGCGTGGTTGGCGCGGCCGTAGCCGACCAGATGGACCCGGCCGTCCTTGGCGATCACGCCGTGGCAGAGCGGGCCGGGCAGGTCCGGGTAGCCGTCACGGCAGATGCGCACGGTGGACTCGGTGCCCTCGGTGACCGTGTGGTGGATCATCACGCCGTTGACCGGGCCCCAGGGGCCCTTGTGGTCGCGGTTGTGGGTACGCCAGTCGCCGACCTGGACGACGGTGAGCCCCTCGTTCATCAGGACTTCCAGGAACCTGCTCGCGGACATGGGGGAGGACATGGCCGTCTCCTTCGTACGTGGGGGGAAGCAGCCTTGATCCGCTTTTACCGGAATGTCGCTCTCCGGGCCATCCCTTCGGCGGCTGTTCGGACTGTGTGCGATCCGATCCGGTCAACTCCGCGAGCAGGGGGCCGGATTCAGCCCTGTGCCAGCCACATGTCGGGGCCGAACACCTCGTAGTGGATGTCGGCAGCGGGGATGCCCTTGGCCAGCAACTGGGTGCGTACGGCGCGCATGAAGGGCAGGGGGCCGCAGAGATAGGCGTGGGTGCCGGGGGCGACGGCGAGGCCGCTCAGATCGACCTGGCCGGTGGCGGGGTGGCCGGTCTCGGGGTCCTCGTACCAGAAGTGGGCGGCGGCGTCGGGGAGTTTGCCGGTGAGCAGGGCGTGGTCGGTGCGCATCGCGTGGGTGGCGGGGGAGCGGTCGCCGTGCACGACGGTGACCGGGGCGCGGTGGCCGGTCGCCGCGAGGTGTTCCAGCATCGACAGCATCGGGGTGCAGCCGATGCCCGCGGAGGCGAGCAGGAGCGGTGCGTCGGTGGAGTCGAGCACGAGATCGCCGTACGGGGCGGAGACCCGCAGCACGTCACCGGCCGCCACCTCGATGTGCAGATGGCGGGAGACCTCGCCGTCGGGCGAGCCGCCGCCGTGCACCCGCTTGACGGTGATCGAGCGGAGCCGCGAGCCGGGGGCGCAGGAGAGGCTGTACTGGCGTATCTGGCGGGCCCCGTCGGGGAGTTCCACCTGTACGGAGACGTACTGGCCGGGCCGGAAGGCGGGCGCGGGCGCTCCGTCGGCCGGGCGGAGCTGGAAGGTGGCGACGTCGGCGGTCTCCTCGATCCGGGCGGCCACCTCCCACTCGCGCCACACGTCGCCGGCGACGACGCCCTGCTGTGCGTACAGCCGCTCCTCGATCGAGATCAGGGCGCCGGCCATCAGCCAGTAGACCTCGTCCCAGGCGGCTGCGACCTCCGGGGTGACCGCGTCGCCGAGCACCTCGGCGATGGCGGCGAACAGGTGGGTGTGCACGACGTCGTACTGGGCGGCGGTGACGCCGAGCGAGGCGTGCTTGTGCGCGATCCGGCCGAGCATCACGTCGGGGCGGGTGTCCGGGTGCTCGATCAGCTGGGTCGCGAAGGCGGCGATGGAGCCCGCGAGGGCCTGCCGCTGGGCGCCGGACGCCTGGTTGCCGCGGTTGAAGAGGTCGCGCAGCAGCTCGGGGTGGGCGTCGAAGAGCTTGCGGTAGAAGAGATCGGCGATGTCTCCGACGGCCGCGCCCAAGGCGGGGAGGGTGGCACGGACGGTGGTGGTCGACGCCTCGGAGAGCATCGGGACTCCTTCGATGTTAATTGGTATTTGAGATTCGTATTTTTGGGCAGGGTGGAACCGGGCAGCGCCGAACCGGGTGGAGCGAGGCCGGGCGTGGGGCTCGTGGTGTGGTCGGTGGCGGCTCAGCCGGTGTCCGGGCGGCCGCGGCTGATGCCGATCAGCAGCGGTCCGGTGGGGGATGCGACGAGTTCGGTGATGGTGAGCGGATCGAGGGCGGCGTAGAAGGCCTCCTCCGCGCGGCGCAGGGCGCCGCGCAGCCGGCAGGCCGAGCGCAGCGGGCAGGGGGTGGTGCCCTCGCAGTCGACGACGTCGCCGGGCCCCTCCAGTTCGCGGACGAGCTCGCCGATCGAGGCGGAGCGGCCCGCTCCGGTGAGGCTGAGCCCGCCGCCGCGGCCCCGTCGCGCCTCGATGAGGCCGAGGTGCTGGAGCTTGGCGACGACCTTGGCGGCGTGGGTGTACGGCACCTGCATGGTGGCCGCCACCTCCCGGGTGGTCGGCGGGTCCTCGTTCTCCGCGACGGCGAGGCGCATCAGTACGCGCAGCGCCACGTCGGTGAATCTCGTCAGCCGCATGACAATCACCGTAGATAAGTTGCATCGAGGATGCAAATTAAAGTGTCACGCGGGCATCGCTGTGCGTGGTGCCCAGCCCAAAGCCGATTAGTCACACTCTTTTGTGTAATGGCGCGGGCGCTCTCCGTGCTGAAAGGCTCCTTCTCGCAGGTCAGCCGAAATCGAGAGGACCACAGATGTCCGTTGGTGAAGAGGTTCAGAACGCGTCGGTGCCGCCGCAGCAGAGTCTGGGGACGGCAGCGGCGCGGAACCTCGCGACGACCACCAAGTCCGCCCCGCAGATGCAGGAGATCACCTCGCGGTGGCTGCTGAAGATGCTGCCATGGGTGCAGGTGCAAGGTGGTACCTACCGGGTGAACCGCAGGTTGAGCTACTCGGTCGGGGACGGCAGGGTGACCTTTGTGCAGACCGGTGACCGGGTCGCGGTCATCCCCGCCGAGCTCGGAGAGCTCCCCGCCCTGCGGGACTTCCGCGACGAGGAGGTGCTGGGCGAGCTCGCCCGGCGGTGCGAACAGCGCGAGATCGCGGCGGGACAGGTACTGGCCGCGTCGGGGGACGCGGCGGACAGCGTCTACCTCCTGGCGCACGGCAAGGTCGAGAGGGTCGGCACCGGCCCCTACGGGGACGAGACGGTGCTCGGGGTCCACGCCGACGGGGCCTACTTCGGGGACCAGGCCCTGGTCGACGGCGACGCCGTCTGGGAGTACACGGCCCGTGCCGTCACCGCCTGCACGGTGCTGAAGCTGAGCCGGGCGGACGTGCTGAACCTCGCCGAGCGCGCGGACTCGCTCCGCGAACATCTCGCCGGACTGCTCAGCATCCCGGAGCAGCGCACCAACAAGTACGGCGAGGCCGCGATCGACCTCTCCGCCGGCCATGTCGGCGAAGCCGTCGTCCCGCACACGTACGTCGACTACGACGCGGCGCCGCGGGAGTACGAACTGAGCGTGGCCCAGACCGTGCTGAAGGTCCACAGCCGGGTCGCCGACCTCTACAACCAGCCGATGAACCAGACCGAGCAGCAGTTGCGGCTCACGGTCGAGGCGTTGCGCGAGCGCCAGGAGCACGAGCTGATCAACAACCGCGAGTTCGGGCTGCTCAACAACTGCGACTACGGGCAGCGCCTCCAGCCGCACGACGGTGTGCCCGGCCCCGACGACATGGACGAGCTGCTCTCGCGCCGCCGCGGCTCGAAGCTCTTCCTCGCCCACCCGAGGGCCATCGCCGCATTCGGCCGCGAGTGCAACAGGCGCGGCCTGGTGCCGGAGAGCATCGACATCGGCGGACACCACGTGCCGGCCTGGCGGGGGGTGCCGATCTTCCCGTCCAACAAGATCCCGATCACCGACGCCCGGACCACGTCGATCATCTGCATGAGGACGGGTGAGGCCGAGCAGGGCGTCATCGGACTCCAGCAGTCCGGCATCCCCGACGAGATCGAGCCCAGCCTCTCGGTCCGCTTCATGGGGATCGACGAGCAGGCGATCATCTCCTACCTGGTGACGGCCTACTACTCCGCGGCCATCCTCGTGCCGGACGCCCTGGGCGTACTGGAAAACGTCGAGGTCAGCCGCTGGCGGTAGCCCCTCGGGGGCCCGGACGACGATGTCCGGGCCCCCGTCAACCTCCGCCACCGGGCAGCCGTGCCCGGGGCGGCCTCGGGAGGACGCCCCAGTGAAGACCCATCACGCACCCCAACCACCCACACCCCGGGCCCCGGGCGGCAACGCCCCACCCGTCGGTGCCCCGGCCGTCCCCGCGATGCGGGGCGCCGACGACCCGCCCATCCCCGCGGCGCAGGGCCAGGAGGCCGAGGTCCTCCTGGAGCGGACCAGGGCCCTCGTGGATCCCCAACTGCGCGCCGCCGTCGAATCCCTGCCCGGATCGATCCGCCGCGTCGCGATGTACCACTTCGGCTGGCAGGAGGCCGACGGCAGCCCGTCCTCGGGACCGGCGGGCAAGGCGGTCAGACCCGCACTGGTCCTCGCCGCCGCCCGCGCACTGGGCGGCGACCCGGCACAGGCGGTACGGGCAGCCGTCGCCGTGGAGCTGGCCCACAACTTCACCCTGCTGCACGACGACGTCATCGACGAGGACCGGACCCGTCGGCACCGGCCCACGGCCTGGGCGGTCTTCGGCATCCCCGACGCGGTCATCGCGGGCGACGCCATGCTCGCCCTCGCCCAGCGGCTGCTCGCCGAGGATCCGTCCCCGGCCGGGGCCCTCGCCTCGGCACGGCTCTCGACCTGCGTCATCGAGCTGTGCGCGGGCCAGCAGGCCGACTGCGCCTTCGAGGACCGGGGCCCCGACGAGGTCACGCTGGACGAGTGCCTGACCATGGCCACCGCCAAGACCGGCGCCCTGCTCGGCTGCGCCTGCGCGCTGGGCGCGTTGTACGCGGGCGCGGGGGAGCGGGCGGTCGGCGCGATGGACGGATTCGGCCGGGAGGCGGGCCTCGCCTTCCAGCTGATCGACGACCTGATCGGCATCTGGGGGGACCCGGCACGGACCGGGAAGCCGGTCGGGGCGGATCTCGTCGCCCACAAGAAGTCCCTCCCCGTGGTCGCCGCGTTGACCTCCGGCACCCCGGCGGCGGCCGAACTCGACACGCTCTACCGGGGATCGATGAACACACCCGGCGAGGTGAGCAGCGCCGCCGACGCCGTCGAGCGGGCCGGCGGCCGGGACTGGGCGCAGATCGCCGCGGCGGACCGGATGGCCCGCGCGGTCCACCACCTGTCCCGGGCGGTCCCCGATCTCGCCGGCGCCGGCGACCTCCTGACCCTGGCGGAGTTCGTCACCCGCCGGACGCACTGAGAGCGGGGAGCGGAGAGCAGGGCACGGAGCCGAGAACGGTGAAGGGGGCGGAGGAAGGAGAACGGAACAAGGTGCCGAGGTCACAAGGCCCGTGAGCCGAAACGGAGGGCGAGAGGGCGACTGTCATGGGCACGGGCTACAGTCCGTGCCCATGACAGATGAGTCGTGGGCGGGGTGGTACCGGGACCGACAGGGTTCCGACGCCGTCGTCCTCACCACCGACGGACAGCAACTACGCCTCCGGACAAGGGGCATCGACTTCGAGGGTGCGAGCTTCGACGGCCTCACCCCGGCTGTCGGCACGCCACCGGCCGACGACCGGTTCACCCTGGTGGACGGTGCGCTGAGCGACTGCGTCCTGGAGTGGGACCTCCCGCTCCCGGTCATCTGGGAGGGAGCCGTCCACCAGGCCACGCTCAGCTGCCTGTTGTCGCTGCGCCGCCCCGATTCGCATCTCAGCCTTGAGCTGCAGTTCGGCGGAGCGGCCTACACGTCCCATCGCGCCGAGAACGACTTCGCGTCCGCGCTCGCCACGATCCAGCGCGCCCTGCCGCCCGGCGTGCGTCTCCAGACCTGCATCGCCTGCGCCTTCTCGGACTACTTCCCGGCCCCGGCCGCGGTGCGCGGACTGTCCGGCGGCCTGGCCTGCTTCCGGGGCGCCAAGGACGCCTACCGCGGAGCGGCCGGTGAGGGCGATGTCCTGGACCTGTGGGACCGGCGCACGGGATTCGTCCAGGAGATCTGGAGCTGCCGCGAGTACGAGCCCCGCCCGGAGCAGGGTGCCGGTACGGGCCACCGCGGCGCCTTCCCGCTGGAACACGCCTGATCGACCCGGCCCCCGGGCCGTGACCGACTGCCCGGCCCGGCAGTCGGTCCGTGGGCTCGGCCCGGCCCGGTCCGGTCCGGGAAGGCGGCGTGGTGCTGTGCCACCTGACCCGTACCGCGTTCGGAAGCCGGTGGGCAGGGCGCAGAGGCCACCCCGTCCTACGAGGTGGCCCCGATGGTGCGATGCGTCCGGACCGGGGTCAGGAGGCGCTGCGCGCGAGTGCGGCCGCGAAGCCGTTCTGCCAGAGGTAGTTGACCTGGCTTCGCTCGTTCGCGTCGGGATACGGGTTGGTGCAGGACGGGCCGGGGCCGCCGCCCGACATCAGCTCGCTGCACGGACCGGAGTAGTGATCCGGAAGGCCGAGCACATGCCCGGTCTCGTGCGTGGTGACGCGGGTCGAGTCGTACTGCTGGTTCTGCGCGTAGTCCAGGAAGATGTATCCGTTGCCGTGCCCGTCGGTGCTCGCGTACGAGCCCCTGGAGTCATTGCCCTCGTAGTAGGTGAAGTCGGCGTTCGAGCCCTCCTGCAGCCGGACGCTGGAGACGGAGCTGTTCCAGATCTGCGCGCTGTTGGATATCTGGGTGCGGAAGCTCGGCGCGTTGGCGGTGCTGTAGACGACGGTGACCGACTGGGCGCCGGGGTTCGCCGCCCGCTTCTTCGCCACGGACTTGGCGACCGCCTCGAAGAACGCCTTGTTCGCGGCGGCGTTCTCGTGCGACCCGGCGTAGGCGGTGTAGCCCGCCCGGACGTCCGACGTGGTGGTGACGGGTGCTGCGGCGGGGGCCGAGGAGGCGATCGCCGGTGCCGTGCCCAGCGCGGCCGCGAGGCCGAAGCCGAGGCCGACCACGGCCGACATGACGGTCCTGGGGTGTCTCATGGGGGGTCTCCTACCGTTACCGGTCAGATGAACCCGTCCGATGATCGGACTCGGACGGGTGCGGTACGGAGAGAGTGTCGGGGAGCGGAAGCCGCGGCGGATGATGTCAACCGGCGATAGCACCGGGCTATCGCCAACTCGGTACCGCCGCCGAAGGGTCCACCAACTCCAGGTGAATTAAAGGACTTTGGTGCGATTGGGGAGTCTGGTGCGAAAGTCGCCCGCCGCCCTACGCTCGACCGTATGGAGCTTGAGGTGAGACACCTCAGGGCGCTGTGCGCCATCGCGGATACGGGCAGCCTGCACCAAGCCGCCCGCAGGCTGGGCGTGAGCCAGCCCTCCCTGACCACTCAGCTGCGCCGGATCGAGAACACCCTGGGCGCCGAGCTGTTCCGCCGTGAACGGACCGGCTGCCGCCCGACGTTGCTCGGCCGTTCCGTCCTCAGCCGGGCCCGCCCCCTGGTCGACGGAATGACCGCCCTGGTCAGCGACGCGAAGGCGGAGGCGGACGCGGTCCGGGCCTCCGGGCCCCGGCTGCGCATCGGCTGCACGGCGAGCCGGGTCATCGGCGGCTGGCTGCGCAGGCTGCGGCTCCGGCTGCCCGGTACGGACATCTCGCTGCGGGTCGACGTATCGGCCGGCGCACTGCTCCGCGACGTCGGGGCGGGCGGGCTCGACGTCGCCTTCGTGCACGAGGTCGAGGGCTGCCCGCTGGTCGTCCCGGACGGCCTGGAACAGCGCGTACTCCTGGACCGCGAACCGCAGTTCATCTCCATGGCCCGGGACCACCCCGCCGCCGCCCGCCCCGTGGTCGACCTCGTCGACCTGGCGGCCGACCGGTGGATGGTCGACCCCACGGTGGACGGCGAATGGGACGGGCTGCGCCGGGTGTTCGGAGAGGCCGGACTCGCACCGACCGTCCTGCACGGCGACTACCTCACCGCCGCCTCCCTCGTCGTGCTCGGCGAGGCGGTCGCCCCCTGCCAGCCCACCTCCGGACCGCGCGACGACATGGCGATCCGCCCGCTGCGCGACGACCCCCTCGCCGTACGGCTGCTGCTGGTGTCCCGGCCGGGCGCCGACACGGCCACGGTGTACGGGGAGTTGGAGGCGGCCTACCGGGAGGCGGCCCGGCGCGCGGCCGGGTACCACCAGTGGCTGCTGCGCAACCGCAGCCCGCTGGCCCGCACGCCATGAGGGGCCGGTTCCCGATTCCGCCGAGAGCGAGGACCGGTTCCCACCGGGCCGCCCGGCGGGCAGAGTCGGCCCCATGAGGCTTCTGATGCTGGGTGGTACGGAATTCGTGGGGCGCGCCGTCACCGAGGCGGCGCTGGCGCGCGGCTGGGACGTCACGGTGTTCCACCGCGGCCGGCACGCACCCCCGCCGGGCGTGACGGAACTCCTCGGCGACCGCACCACCGAGGACGGCCTCGCCGCCCTGGCCGGATCCGGCGAGGGCCCCGGCGGGTACGCCTGGGACCTGGTGGTCGACACCTGGAGCGGTGCCCCCTCGGCCGTACGGGACGCGGCCCGTCTGCTGGCCGGCCGGGCCGCCCGGTACGCCTATGTCTCCAGCCGCTCCGTGTACGACTACCCGGCTCCGGCCGGTCTGTCGGAGGAGGGTCCGCTGGTGGCCGGTGCCTCGCCCGACGCGGGCGGGGACGTCTCGTACGCCCTGGCCAAACGCGGCGGCGAACTGGCCGCGCTCGACGCCTTCGGCGACCGGGCCCTCCTCGCCCGCGCGGGGCTGATCCTTGGCCCCTGGGAGAACATCGGCAGGCTGCCCTGGTGGCTGCTGCGGATCGCCTGCGGAGGACCCGTACTGGCCCCGGGCACACCGGATCTGAGGCTTCAGTACATCGACGCCCGCGACCTCGCGAACTGGCTGCTGGACGCGGCCGGCAGCGGTCTGCACGGGCCGTACAACCTGGTCAGCCGTCCGGGCCACGCCACCATGGGGCAACTGCTGGAGGCCTGTGTGCGTGTGACCGGCTCCGACGCGGCACTGCGCTGGACACCCGCGGAGAAGATCCTCGCGGCGGGCGTGGAGCCGTGGAGCGATCTGCCGGTATGGCTGCCGCCGGGCGAGCTGTACGACACCCTGCACTGCGGTGACGTCAGCAAGGCGTACGCGACCGGCCTGCGCTGCCGCCCGGTCGAGGAGACGGTCGCCGACACCTGGAAGTGGCTGGAGGAGCTGGGCGGACAGGCCCCGCAGCGCCCGGACCGGCCCGCGGTCGGCCTGGACCCGCGCGTGGAGGCCGAACTCCTGGCGGACTCGGCCTGACGCACCGTCGGACACCGCGGGCGCGCTGCCGGGGACGGTCCGGCGCGCGCTCGCACGCACGGGCGTAGCCGGTCGCGGCCCCGTGTATCCGGGTGCATCGGGCTCGATCCGGGCGTGGCATTCCTATCGTTTGGTATGTAAAGCTGCATATTGCCCCTTATGGCAAATCAAGCGCGTAGGCGCGGCAAAGGTATCCGGGCGGCGGTGGCCATGGCGGCAGCCGCGGCCATGGTGGGCACGATGGCGTCCATCGCTCTCGCCGACCCGCTGCCCGGCGGGCTCGGCCCGTGTCTGGGCAGCGACTGCCCGACGACCTGGCTCGATCCGAACAACGAGCCCGTCACCCATCACGACAGCAATATCAATATCCTCGGCGGCGGCGACTTCCTGGTCCGGGAGGCCGCCGCCGAGGAGGGGGCGAACCACGGTGTGGTCAAGCACGCCGGGAACGTCAGCGGAACGGTGATCCCGGCCCCGCTCCGCGACCCGGCCGCCACGGAACCGTACACGGCGCTGCGCGACCAGCTGACCGCGGCCAGCCACTGCTACGCGTACGACGACAACCAGGACCACCGCCGTCCCGCCACGGGCACCGTGGTGAACGCCGGTTCCGAGACCGTCTTCACCGGTGACGGCACCTCGCCCCTCCAGGTCTTCGCCGTCGACCCCGATCTGGCGACGGTCCAGGGCGGTCAGCAGGGCATTACGTTCAACGCGATCCCGGACGGCGCTACCGTCCTCGTCAACGTCTACGGCAGCACCCGCAGTATCAGCACCTACATGGGCTCGCTGCCCCAGGCAGGGCTCCGCGAGCGCCTGCTGTGGAACTTCCCGGACGCCACCGAGGTCGGGCTGCACGGCACCGGTCAGTTCCAGGGCAGCGTGCTGATCGGCCAGCAGTCGAGTACGGCCACCTTGGACATGAGCGGCACCAACGGCCGTTTCTACACCGCCGGTTCGCTGACCCACACCTCGGCGGGCCAGTCGGGCGGCCAGGAACTGCACGCCTACCCCTTCGACGGTGATCTGCCGACCTGCGGCGAGGAGCCCACGCCCACGCCGACCCCGACTCCGACGGGCACCCCCACCCACACGCCGTGGCCGAAGCCCACGCCGACCCACACCTGGGCGCACAAGTCGGAGGGGCCTGAGAAGCCTGGGGGCTGGGCGCACAAGTCGGAGGGGCCTGAGAAGCCTGGGGGCTGGGCGCACAAGTCGGAGGGGCCTGAGAAGCCTGGGGGCTGGGCGCACAAGTCGGAGGGGCCTGAGAAGCCTGGGGGCTGGGCGCACAAGTCGGAGGGGCCTGAGAAGCCTGGGGGCTGGGCGCACAAGTCGGAGGGGCCTGAGAAGCCTGGGGGCTGGGCGCACAAGTCGGAGGGGCCTGAGAAGCCTGGGGGCTGGGCGCACAAGTCGGAGGGGCCTGAGAAGCCTGGGGGCTGGGCGCACAAGTCGGAGGGGCCTGAGAAGCCCGGGAGCTGGGCGCACAAGTCGGAGGGGCCCGACGAGCCCGGGAGCTGGGCGCACAAGTCCGAGGGGCCCGACGAGCCCGGCGCCTCGCCGCACAAGCCCCATCCCGGAGCGGAGCTCCCGCACACGGGTGCGCGCGGCGGTGAGTGGATTCTGGGCGGGATCGCCGCCGCTCTGCTCGTGGCCGGATCGGCGGCCACGCTGATGGCCCGCAGGGCGCGTCGACGCGGCTAGTTTTGGCCCATGGCCGAACTGCTGCTGCACCTCACCGAAGGCCCCTTGTGGGAGGCGGCCCGCGGGATCGGGACGTACGAGATGTCCACCCGCGGCCGCACCCTGCACGAAGAGGGCTTCATCCACTGCTCGCTGCCGCACCAGCTCACCGGCGTGGCCGAGATGCTGTACGGCGCCGGGAGCGGGGCCGGGACCGGCGACCAGGAACTCGTGGTCCTCGTCATCGATCCCGACCGGCTCCCGGTGCCCGTACGGTACGAGTCCGTCCCGCCCGGCGGCGAGGAGTTCCCGCACATCTACGGCCCCGTCCCGGTGGACGCGGTCGTGGAGGTGCGGCCCTGGCCGCGCAAGGAAGGCGACCCCGCATGAACAACCCACCCCCCACCGGCCCGGAGAATCCGGGCTCCCCCATCGTCGCGGTCACCGGCGCGAGCGGAGCCGTCGGCGGCCGTGTCGCCCGGCGCCTGGCGCGCGCCGGAGTGCCCGTGCGGCTCCTCGGGCGCGACCCGTCCCGGCTGCCCGAACTGCCCGGCGCCGTCGCCGCCCCGCCCGCCCCGTACGGCGACGGGGAGGCCATGCGCCGTGCCCTGGCCGGGGCGCACACGCTGTTCCTCGTCTCGGCGCACGAGAGCCCGGACCGTGTGCGCGAGCACACGACGGCCGTGGACGCGGCGGTCGCCGTGGGCGTCGAACGCATCGTGTACGTCTCCTTCCTGGGCGCGGCACCCGACGCCACGTTCACCTTCGCCCGGGACCACTGGCACACCGAGGCGCACATCCGAGCCGCCGATGTCCGCTACACCTTTCTCCGCGACAGCCTGTATCTCGCCGGGATCCCGGCGATGACCGGCGCCGACGGGGTGCTGCGCGGCCCCGGTGGCGACGGTCGGGTGGCGGCGGTGGCGCACGACGACATCGCGGACGTCGCGATCACCGTCCTGCTGGCCGACACCGAGAGTGCCGACACCCGCTACGACGGGATCACCTACGACCTGACGGGCCCCGAGGCATTCACCCTCGCCGAGGCTGCCGAGGAGCTCGGCAGGGTCACCGGCCGGACCATCACCTACGTGGCGGAGACCCGTGAGGAGGCCTACGCCTCCCGGGCGCAGTACGGTGCCGAGGACTGGGAGGTGGCCGGCTGGGTGACGTCCTACGAGGCCATCGCCACCGGCGAGATGGCCACGGTCTCGGACGCCGTGCCGGACCTCACCGGCCATCCGGCGACGAGTCTGGCCACCTTCCTGAGGGAGCATCCGGACAGCTACCGGCATCTGCTGAAGACGGACTGACCCCACGGCGGGCGGTGCCGGAGGGCGGGCGGTGCCGGAGAGGGTAAGGGGGCCTGCGGCCATGCGTACGGAGACTCCGTGGGGTCCCTGGGATCCGCCCCCGCCGGACGAGGCCGCCCGCCTCTTCGCGCCGTTGCGCGTCCCCTGGTGGATGGCCGGGGGATACGCGGTCGAATTCGCCGTGGGCCACGCCTTCCGGGACCACGGCGACATCGACGTGCTCCTGCTCCGCCGCGACCAGCTCGCCGCCCAGCGTCTTCTGGCGGGCTGGGAGTGGTGGGCCGCGGACCCGCCCGGCACGCTGCGCCCCTGGCTTCCCGGCGAGGTGCTGCCGCCGTACGTGCACGACATCTGGTGCCGCCCGGGGCCCGACGAACCCTGGCGCGTCCAGCTCATGCTCGACGACGCGGAGGGCGACGACTGGCTGTTCCGCCGAGATCCCCGCATCCGCCTGCCGCTCGACCGGCTCGGCCGCGTCTCCGGGGACGGCGTTCCGTACCTCTGCCCCGAGGTGCAGCTCCTGTACAAGGCCGGGTCCCCGCGCCCCAAGGACGAGGAGGACTTCGCGAAGGCGCTGCCGGTCCTCACCGCGGACCAGCGTGCCTGGCTGACCGAGACCATCACCCTGGCCCAGGGCGCCGGGCACCCGTGGGCGGTCCGCCTGCGCGCCCACCCGGCGGGCTGACGGGGCGGCCGGCCGTCAGCTCACGTACGCGCCCGACCGGGCCGCCGCCGCGGCGGCCTCGGCGGCACGGTCGGCCGCCGCTTCGTCGAGCGGGTCGCCGCTGGCCAGCAACCGGTAGTAGAGCGGCGCCGATACGGCGCGGATCACCTCGTCCGGGTCTGTCCCCGTCGGCAGTTCCCCGCGCTCGACGGCCTCGGTGACGCAGCCGGACCACTCCTTGATGCCGATCGCGTAGAACCGGTGCAGCGCCTCGGCCGTGCGCGGGTCGCAGGTGGCCGCGGCGATCACGGACTTGAAGAGCGCGCCCTGCCGCGGGTCGGAGAGGGTCGTGACCACCAGCCGGGCGTTGGCCCTGAGGTCCTCGGCCAGGGAACCCGTGGCCGTACGGGGCGAGGACTGCTCGGCCATGTCGTCGAGCAGGTCCGCGATCAGACCGGTGGGCGTGGACCAGCGTCGGTAGACGGTCGTCTTGCCGACCTCCGCCCGGCGCGCGACATCGGCGAGGTCCAGGCGGTCGAAGCCGTGCTCGGCCAGGGCGTCGCCCGCCGCCCGCAGGACCGATTCGCGGACCCGGGCAGTACGCCCACCGGGCCGGACGCTGCCCGGCTCCACACCCTCAGATGCCATAACGGGTCTCCAGTTCCATTAGCAACCCTTCCTCTGTTACGGTGACTCCATCTTAACGGAACTCAAGTCCCGTTAAAACCTCTCCCTGAGGAAGACCCATCATGTCCGCACCCAGTCACGCCCCGTCGGATATGACCGGCCCCGCCGCCGCTCCCGCCGTCTCCCCGTCGAAGACCCGCATGGCCGGACGGCAGAAGCTCGTCCTCGCACTCCTCCTCGGCGCCCAGTTCATGATCGCCGTGGACTTCTCGATCCTGAACGTCGCACTGCCCGTCGTCGGTGAGGGGCTCGGCTTCTCCCTCTCCCACCTCCAGTGGATCGCCACCGCGTTCGCGCTCGCCGCCGCCGGCTTCACGCTGCTCTTCGGCCGGATCGCCGACCTCGTCGGCCGCAAGCGGCTGTTCCTCGTCGGCATGGCCGTCCTCGGCCTCTCCTCCGCCCTCGGCGGGCTGGCCACCTCGCCCGAAGTGCTGCTCGTGGCACGAGTGTTGCAGGGACTCGCCACGGCGGCCGTCACCCCGGCCGGACTCGCGCTGCTGACCACCGCCTTCAAGGAGGGCCCGCTGCGCGAACGCGCCCTGGGTCTCAACGGGGCGCTGATGTCCGCCGGATTCACCGCGGGCGCCATCCTCGGCGGCCTGCTCACCGATCTGCTCTCCTGGCGCTGGGCGTTCTTCATCAATGTGCCCGTGGCCGCCCTGGTGGTTGCCCTCGCCCCGTCCGTCATCACCGACTCGCGGCCCGCCGGGCGCCCCCGGCTCGACATCCCCGGCGCCGTGACCGTCACCGGCGGCCTGCTGCTGCTCGTCCACGGTCTGACGCAGGCCGGCGAGTCCGGCTGGACCACGCCCACCACCCTGGCCGCACTCCTCGCGGGGCTCGCACTGCTCATCACCTTCCGGGCCGTCGAGAAGAGGGCCGCGGCGCCGCTGGTCCCGGTACACATCCTGAAGCGGCGCAGCGTCATCTGGGGCAACACCGCGGGCCTGATCGCCTTCGTCACCGAGACCTCGCTGGTCTTCCTGCTCACCCTCTATCTCCAGGAAGTCCTCGGCTACTCACCGCTCGCCACCGGCCTCGCCTTCGGCGTCCTGGGCATCGGCACCGTGATCGGCGGCACGCTCGGCGGCCGTGCCGTCGGCCGGTTCGGGAGCCGTACGACCATCGTCACCGGCGGAGTCGGCCAGGCCGTCGCGACCCTCTCCCTGGTGGCGCTCGGAACGTCGGGGGAGTGGATCACGCTTCTGCTGGTGGCCACCTTCGTCGGTGGCATCGGCAACATGCTGATGATCGTCGGCTTCATGGTCACCGCGACCTCCGGACTCCCCGACGAGGAACAGGGGCTGGCCACCGGCCTCGCCACCCTGACCCAGCAGGTCGGCATCACCATGGGCATCCCGGTCATGAGCGCCGTCGCCACCGCCCGGATGTCCGCCCTCGGCGACACCGGCCCCGAAGGTGTCCTCTCGGGGGTCTCGGTCGCGATCCTGGTCAACTCGGCGCTGGCCCTGGCCGGCGCGCTGCTCGCGGGCGCCTTCCTCGGCCCACGGTGTGCGAGGAGCGGCGCGCGGCGGTGACGGCGGGTGGGGCGACCACCGCGCCACCCGCTCCCCCTCGGCGCGGAGATGCCGGCCGGATCCACCGACTTCCGTCGGATCCGTCCTCCGGTATCTCCGCGTCCGCGTGTCTCAGCCCTCGTCGTGCGCCTTCCGCAGCGCGGCGATGTCCAGCTTCTTCATGGTCATCATCGCCGCGGTGGTCCGCGCGGCCTTCTCGGCGTCCTGATCGCCGATCAGGTCGATCAGCGCCTCGGGGACGACCTGCCAGGAGACGCCGTACCTGTCCTTCAGCCAGCCGCAGGGTCCCTCTTCGCCCCCGTCGGTGAGGCTGCTCCAGTAGTAGTCCACCTCGTCCTGGTCCGAGCACCGGATCTGGAACGAGATGGCTTCATTGAAGGTGAACTGCGGCCCGCCGTTCAGTCCGACGAACTTCTGGCCGTTGATCTCGAACTCGACCGCCATCGCCGATCCGGCAGGCCCGGGTCCCGCTTCGGTGTATCGGCCGGTCCTGCCGAGGCGGGAGTTCTTGAAGACCGAGAGGTAGTACTCCGCCGCCTCCTCGGCCTGCCCGTCGAACCACAGACATGTGGTGAAGCCCTCGGTGGTCATCGCTGTCTCCCCTCGTGTACGCAGCCCCATCGTCTGCGCATGTCCACCCATATCGACCGATCCTGCACCGAAAGTTCATCGGTGGTACGAGGAGCGAATCGACGGGGGACCGGCATCGGCCGACTTCATATGGTCCCCTCGGGAGAGGCGAAACCTTCGGCGACACGGCCGCGTTCCGGGTAAACGGCTTCGCAAACACGTTCCCGAACGCCTCCGTACGCGCCTCCGTACGCCTCCGCGCACACCTTCGCGCACACCTTCGCGAACGGCTCCGCACACGCCTTCGTAAACGGGTTTCTCGGGCTGGGGAGTTGCCCCTACGATCACCGCAGCGGGATCGCGCGGTCCCGCAGACTGCGGCGCCGTGGCAGAGCGGCCCATTGCGATCGGCGTCCGGAGGTCACCCGTACGCCGACTGGGGGGTAGAGGGCGGACCTGCCCTCCCCGTCCGCGGGTTCGAATCCCGTCGGCACCGCGGTCGACCGCCGGCGGACCGGGCCTCCCGTCCGCCTCCCGAACAGCTCCGCACACGCGGGAAGGGCCCGACCGCTCGAAGCGAAGCGGTCGGGCCCGTCGACTTGCTCGTCCGGCTGGAGCGGGCGCTTCAGCGGCGACACGGGCGGCCGCGCCGGCCGCCCGTCGGGACCTATGCGATGGTGCGGATGAGCTTCTTGTTGACGAACTCCTCGATGCCCGGTCGGCCCAGTTCCCGGCCGAACCCGGAGCGCTTGATGCCGCCGAAGGGCAGCTCGGCGCCCTCGGCGCCGACGCCGTTGACGAAGACCATGCCGGCCTCGATGCGGTCGGCGACGCGCGTGGCCTGTGCGGGATCCGTGGTGAAGAGATAGGAGCCGAGGCCGTAGGGGGTGTCGTTGGCGATGCGCAGCGCGTCGTCCTCGTCGATCGCCGGGAAGATCATGGCGACCGGTCCGAAGAGCTCCTCACGCGCCATGGCGTGGTCGGTGGTGAGCCCGGTGAGGACCCCGGCCGGGAAGTGGGCACCGTCGCGCTCGCCCTCGGTGTGCAGCGTCGCGCCCTCGGCGACGGCGGCGTCCACCTGGCGGCCGAGGGCCTCGGCGGCGGCGACCGACGACAGCGGTGCGCCGGACTGACGGGCGAGGAGCCGGGCGGTGAACTTCTCGACGAACGCGTCGTGGAGGTCGGACACGACGACGAACCGCTTGGCGGCGTTGCAGGCCTGGCCGGTGTTGTCGAGCCGGGCGGAGACCGCGGCCTCCACCACGGAATCGAGGTCGTCGGTGGAGAGCACGATGAACGGGTCGGAACCACCGAGTTCGAGGACGACCTTCTTCAGGTGCCGTCCGGCGATCTCGGCCACGGCGGCGCCGGCCCGTTCCGAGCCGGTGAGGGACACGCCCTGGACGCGTGGGTCGGCGATCACCCCGGCGACCTGTTCATTGGTGGCGTAGACGTTGACGTACGCCCCGGCGGGGAAGCCGGCCTCGGTGCACAGCCGCTCCAGCAGCGCCGCGGTGGCCGGACACTGCGGGGCGTGCTTGAGGACGATGGTGTTGCCCAGGGCGAGGTTCGGGGCAGCGAACCTCGCGACCTGGTAGGCGGGGAAGTTCCAGGGCATGATTCCGAGCAGGACGCCCACCGGGCTGCGACGGATGACGGCGCGGCCGGGACCCGAGGTCACCCGCAGTTCCTCATCGGCCAGGAACGCCTCGGCGTGGTCCGCGTAGTAGTGGTAGATGTCGACGCAGAAGTCGATCTCGCCCTCGGCCTCTTCGAGCGGCTTGCCCATCTCCCGCACGATGCTGTCCGCCAGTTCGGCACGGTGCCGGTCATGGAGATCGCCGAGTCGGCGCAGGAGCGTGGCACGTTCGGCCACTGAGCTGTTCCGTCCCCAGGCGGTGGCCGCGTGGGCAGCGTCGACGGCCGCCGCGATCTCGGTGTCGGTGGCGGTCGGATAGGTCTTTGTGGTCGTGCCGGTGGACGGGTCGGTGACGGCGTACATCAAGTCTCCCGGAAGTGTTGGGGGGTGTGGAGGCCGGAGGCCGGTCTTGCGTACAGGGTGCCGCGGGGCCGTGGTCGAGGAGCCTACGGCTCCAGAATGGTGCAGACCCCGACGTTCGATCTGAGGTCCTCGAAGGCGGCTGCTTCCCGGAGCGGGCAGGCGGCGCCGATCAGCTCGTCCAGCGGGAGCCGTCCGGCCAGGCTTCCGGCCGTGAGCCCGGTGTCCTGTGGGCGCCGACTGCACTCGGCCCGCAGGCGTTCGTATGCGACACGATCCCTGTCGGCCATGAAGGGGATCGATTCGTCGACCGTGCCGCATGCCGGGCAAAGAAAACCGCACCCGGTCCGTCACGGACGCCGTGCTCGGCGACCCGCGGACCGGGTGCGGAAAGGTAGGCGATGCGACCCGCGACAACCGCAGGTCGAACGGCCTGGCCGGAGATCAGGCCTTCTTGGTCTCCCAGAAGATCTTGTCGATCTGGGCGATGTAGTCCAGCGCCTTCTGGCCGGTCGCCGGGTCCGTGGAGGCCTTCGCGGCCGACAGGGCCTTGAGGGCGTCGTTGACCAGCTGGTGCAGCTCCGGGTACTTCTCGAAGTGCGGGGGCTTGAAGTAGTCGCTCCACAGCACCGAGATGTGGTGCTTGGCGAGCTCGGCGCGCTGCTCCTTGATGACCACCGCGCGGGCCCGGAAGTGCGGGTCCTCGTTGGCCTGGTACTTCTCCTGGACGGCCTTGACGGACTCCGCCTCGATGCGGGCCTGGGCCGGGTCGTACACGCCGCAGGGCAGGTCGCAGTGGGCGCTGACCTTCACCTTGGGGGCAAACAGGCGGGAAAGCATTGAGCTGTCCTTCCTCGTGATCGTCTTCTCAGGTGGGACATTACTCCGTGAGAGACGTGTTTTCGTGGGTGCCCCCATGGGCTTAGGCCAAAAGTCCAGGGCGAGGATGGGACCAGTGGCCGAATGCGCGGAACGCTGTACAGGACGTGTACTGGACGGACCGGGGAGGTGCCGGAGAGATGCGGGAGGTGCCGGAGGTGCCTGAGCTGACGCAGGAGCAGCCCGGCCGGGGGCTGGCGGCGCGGGTGCCGTTCCAGGTGGTGGAGGTGACCGGGCCGTCGATGGTGCCGACGCTCCATCACGGGGACTGGCTGCTCGTGCAGTACGGGGCGACGGTGCGCCCCGGTGACGTGGTGATCCTGCGGCATCCGTTCCAGCAGGACCTGCTGGTCGTGAAGCGGGCCGTCGAGCGCCGTCGGGGCGGCTGGTGGGTGCTGGCCGACAACACCTTCGCGGGCGGGGACAGTACGGACTACGGGGTGGTGCCCGAGGAGTTCGTACTGGCCAGGGTCCGGGCGCGCTACCGGCCGCTGAAGAAGGATCAGCGGTCGGTGCGGGGTGTGGTGGCCTGGGCGGTCTCCGCGCTGCGGCCGGTGTCGGCCGCCCGTTCCGTCTCCAGGCGCTTGCGGGCCCGGTAGGCGGCCACATTGGCGCGGGTCGCGCAGCGGTCCGAGCAGTAGCGGCGGGACCGGTTGGTCGAGGTGTCGACGTAGGCGTTGCGGCACGGCGATGCCTCGCACAGGCCGAGCCGGTCGACCCCGTACGAGGTGAGGTGGAAGGCGAGGCCCATCGCCGCGATGGCGGCGTACCCGGCCGTCGCGTTCGACGGGTGGTCGGCCAGGTGCATGTGCCAGTCCGGCTTGCCGTCCTTGTCGCGGATGTCGTGCCCGGAGATCTGCGGGCTGACCGGGAACTCCAGCAGCAGCGAGTTGAGCAGGTCGACGGCGAGCGTCTCGTCACCGTCGTCGGCCGCTTCGAAGACCGAGCGCAGCCGCCCCCGTACGGACCTGAATCGGGTCACGTCCGCGTCGGTCGCCCGCCGGGCCGCCTGGCCGTTGGCGCCGAACAGCTCGCGGACCGCCTCCACGGAGGTGAGGGAGTCCTTGTTGCGGGCCGGCTCCTCGGTGTTGACCAGACGTACGGCGTAGTCCGAGTAATAGGCCAGTTCCACTTGTAGTCCTTACGGCGTCGGTCTATGGTCGATGCAGCGAACGGTGTAATGGTCGTTTGTGGTTCCAGGGTATTACATGGAGGTTCCTGGTGACGGAGACATCGACAGGTACGGACTGGCGGGCCTGGCAGGAGAGCTGGGACCGGCAGCAGGAGTGGTACATGCCCGACCGCGAGGAGCGGTTCCGGGTGATGCTGGACATGGTCGAGGCCCTGGTGGGGCCGCGGCCGAGGGTGCTCGATCTCGCATGCGGTACGGGAAGTATTACGGACCGGCTGCTCAAGCGGTTCCCGGAAGCCACCAGCACCGGGGTGGATCTCGACCCGGCGCTGCTCGCCATCGCGCGAGGCCACTTCGACGGCGACGAGCGCGTCTCCTTCGTCACCGCCGACCTCAAGGACCCCGAGTGGCCGGGGCAGTTGCCGTACGACTCGTACGACGCCGTGCTCACCGCCACCGCCCTGCACTGGCTGCACACCGAACCGCTCACCGCGCTCTACGGCCACATCGCCGGGCTCGTCCGGGACGGCGGGGTGTTCATGAACGCGGACCACATGATCGACACCGCGACGCCCCGGATCAACGCGGCCGAACGCGCCCACCGGCACGCCGCCATGGACCGCGCCAAGGCCGCGGGCGCGGTCGACTGGGCCGACTGGTGGGCACTGGCCGCCAAGGACCCGGTCCTCGCCGGACCGACCGCCGAGCGGTACGAGATCTACGGTGAGCACGCGGACGGCGACATGCCCTCCGTGCACTGGCACACCGACACCCTGCGCGAAGCGGGATTCGGTGAGGCGCGGGCCGTCTGGGCCTCGCCCTCGGACACCTTGGTGCTCGCCGTGAAGTAGCGGCGGCACCGGCGAGGAGGGGCGGTACGGGCGGTTGCCCGTACCGCCCCTCCTTTTCCGTCATCTGCTGCAACCCGCCGTGCCTCCCGCCGCACTGGAAGGGTGAGACGGTCCGCACCCGCGGACCCGGAGAGGGGCGCCGACGATGCGGATCGATGACGATGCCGCGCTGCACGCCTTCGTCGAAGGCAGACGCACCGCGCTGTTCCGCAGCGCGTACCTGCTCTGCGGCGACCGGCACGAGGCCGATGACCTGGTCCAGGCGACGCTGGTCAAGGTGGTGCTCGGGGGGCGGCGGTACGGACGGCTCGACAACATCGAGGCGTACGCGCGCAAGACGCTGATCAACACCTTCATCGCATCCCGTCGCCGGTTCTGGCGACGCGAACAGTCCTACGGCGAACTGCCCGACCGCGCCGAACGGGCGCCGGACACGGACACCGGGCTTGCGGTACGGGCGGCACTCGCCCGGCTCACGGACAAGCAGCGCGCCGTACTGGTGCTGCGCTATTGGGAGGACCTGAGCGTCGAGGACACGGCCGGACTGCTCGGGATGCGGGAGAACACGGTCAAGAGCCACGCGGCTCGGGGGTTGGCGGCGCTGCGCGCCGAGATGGCGGAGGAATTGGTATGAACAACGACGTGCACGAGCTGCTGGGGCGGGCCGCGGAGGACGCGGGGGAGCCGGCCACCTCCACCCGGACGGTGTACGCCGGAGCCGCCCGGGTGCGGCTGCGGCGCCGGGTCGGCGTCTCGGTCGCGGCGGTCGCCGTGGTCGCGGCCGGAGCCGTCGCCGCGCCGAACCTGGCCCCGAAGGGGGACACGCAGGAGACCACGGTGGCGGCCCCGGTCGAGCTCGCGGGGAACGGCGGCCAGGCGAAGGAACTGGTGAAGGTGCTGCCCAAGGGCGTCGGGGACGTCGACCAGGTCTCGCTCTCCGTCATCCTCAAGGGCGACACCTCCGAACAGGAGATGCCGCATCTGGCGGGACCGCTGGACGGGCACTACTCCGTACGCAAGGACGGCGGCGTCGGCTATCTCGTCATCGGCTACCTGGACACCGGGAGCCGCGTCGCGGGGAGTGATCCGTGCAAGCCCGCCCACGGGGTGCCGGGCATGGCGGACTGCGTGAACGAGAAGGTGCCGGGCGGCGGGGTGCTGACGATCTGGAGCGACCCGATGAACTACGACGGTGCGCCGAAGTGGGGACGGGAGCTGGCCGGCCGGCTCGTGCTGAAGGACGGCGGTGTGCTGAGCATCCGTGACAGCACCGGCTTCAAGGGCGAGCGGGCGCAGGGGCCTGTCATGAAGACGACGCCGCTGACCCGTGCCCAGCTGCGGGCGCTGCTGCTCAGCCCGGAGCTGCTGCCCAAGAAGTAGGGGGTACGGAAGAGGGTGGTACGGACGCCGGGTCCGTACCACCCTTCTTCCGCGCTCCTACAGCACCTTCGACAGGAACGACTTCGTCCGGTCGTGCTGCGGGTTGGTCAGCACGTCGCGCGGGTGGCCCGACTCGACCACCACGCCGTCGTCCATGAAGACCAGCGCGTCGCCGACCTCACGGGCGAAGCCCATCTCATGGGTCACGACGATCATCGTCATGCCGTCCTCCGCGAGACCGCGCATGACGTCCAGGACATCGCCCACCAGCTCCGGGTCGAGCGCCGACGTCGGCTCGTCGAAGAGCATCAGCTTCGGCTCCATGGCCAGGGCGCGGGCGATGGCCACCCGCTGCTGCTGTCCGCCGGAGAGCTGGGAGGGGTAGTTCTTCGCCTTGTCGCCGAGGCCGACCCGGTCCAGCAGCCGCTCGGCCCGCGCCCTCGCGACGGCCCTGGACTCGCGCTTGACCTGGACGGGGGCCTCCATGACGTTCTCGATCGCCGTCATGTGCGGGAAGAGGTTGAAGCGCTGGAAGACCATGCCGATGTCCCGGCGCTTCAGCGCGACCTCGCTGTCCTTGAGTTCGTAGAGCTTGTCGCCCTTCTGGCGGTAGCCCACCAGTTCGCCGTCGACGTACAGCCGGCCGGCGTTGATCTGCTCCAGGTGGTTGATGCACCGGAGGAACGTCGACTTGCCGGAACCGGACGGGCCGATCAGGCAGAAGACCTCCTGCGGCGCGACCTCCAGGTCGATGCCCTTGAGGATGTGCGCGGCGCCGAAGGACTTGTGGACGCCCTCGGCCTTCACCATGGCGGTCATGCCATGCCTCCCTTCGGGCGGCCCAGGGACAGGAGATTGGCCCTGACCTTCTGGAACGGGGTGGGCGGCAGGCTGCGGCTCGAACCCCGCGCGTAGTACCGCTCCAGGTAGTACTGGCCGATGCTCAGCACCGAGGTCATGATCAGATACCAGGCCGCGGCCAGGAAGTACATCTCGACCGGGGCTCCGGACGCCTGCCCGATGTCCTGGGCGTTCTTGAACAGCTCGTAGAACTGCACGGCCGCCACCAGCGACGTGGTCTTGAGCATGTTGATCACTTCGTTGCCCGTGGGCGGCACGATCACCCGCATGGCCTGCGGGATCACGACGCGGCGCAGGGTCTTGCCGTGGCTCATGCCCAGCGCGTGCGACGCCTCCGTCTGGCCCTCGTCGACCGAGAGCAGACCTGCGCGGCAGATCTCGGCCATGTACGCGGCCTCGTTGAGACCCAGGCCGAGCAGCGCCGTCAGCAGCGGCGTCATGAAGCTCGACCAGTAGTCCTTGTAGATCGGCATGAGGTCGATGTACTCGAAGACCAGGCCCAGGTTGAACCAGACGAACAGCTGGACCAGGACCGGGGTGCCGCGGAAGAACCAGATGTAGAACCAGGCGATCGACGAGGTCACCGGGTTCCTGGACAGCCGCATCACGGCCAGCAGGATGCCGCCGACGATGCCGATGACCATGGACAGCGCGGTCAGCAGCAGGGTCTGGCTGACGCCCTTGAGGATGCGGTGGTCGAAGAAGTAGTCGGGGACCGCACCCCAGTTGATCTTGCCCTGGCTGAAGGCGTAGACGATCGCGGCGAGTGCCCCGATCGCGACGACCGCCGAGACGTACCGGCCGTAGTGCCGGACCGGAATGGCCCTGATCGCCTCGGGTCCGGATGGTGGGGTGGAGGGTATGGGCGGCTGGTCGGCCGGCCACGTCTTCTCGATGTCAGTCACAGGAAGAACCTTTCAGCGCCGGTGCCTGCTCAGGATCCGCCGTTCAGCTTGGCCTCGGTGACCGCACCGGCCTCCACGCCCCACTTGGAGATGATCTTGTTGTACTCGCCGTTCTTGATGATCGCCTCCAGGGCCGCCTGAATGGCCTTGGTCAGCTGGTCGTTGCCCTTGGCGACGGCGATGCCGTACGGGGCGGCCTCGACCTGCTCGCCGACGATCTGGAAGTCCTTGCCGCCGCCCGAGGTCTTCACCGCGTACGCGGCCACCGGGAAGTCGGAGGAACCGGCGTCGACGCCACCGCTGCGCAGCCGGGTCTGGGCCTCCAGGTCGTTGTCGAAGGTCTCGATGGCGATCTTCTTGCCGCCGGTGCACTTCTTCGACTCGGCCTTGGCGAGGTTGTGCGAGACGGTGCCGCGCTGGACCGCGATCTTCTTGCCGCAGAGGTCGGCCCAGGTCTTGATCCCCTGGTCGTCGCCCTTCGGGGTGTAGATCGAGACACCTGCGGTGAAGTAGTCGACGAAGTCGACGCCCTCGCCGACCTTCTTCTTCGTCTCGGAGTCGATGCCCTGCTGGCGGTCCTTGGTGTCGGTCATCGAGGACATCGCCAGGTCATAGCGCTTGGAGCGCAGGCCGGTGATCAGCGTGTCGAACGTGCCGTTCTGGAACTGGAGGGTCACGCCGAGCTGCTTGCCGATCGCGGCGGCGATGTCGGGGTCGATGCCGACCGTATTGCCGGACTTGTCCTTGAACTCGACCGGCGGATAGGCAATGTCCGAACCGACCTTGATGACTCCCTTGTCCCTGATCTCCTTGGGCAGGAGACCGGAGAGCGGGGCCGATCCCGAGCTGTTCGTCGACCCGTTCTTGGTCTGGTCGCCACAGGCGGCCAGCAGCATGGTGCCGGCGACCGCGATGGCGCCGACCGCTGCGATCCGGGATTTCGCGGCCGGGCGACGTGTGGTGCGTGCGGTCATGATTGGGGTTCCTCCGGCAGGTGAGGGTGGTGTTACCAGGCGGTATGGACACACGACTGTGGACTCGCCCCCCTGTGTGATTAGGGCATCTTGCCATTCGGACTGGCTCAAACTTGCCGCTGCTCATATCAAAATCGGATAACGGGTGATCCCCGAACCTCAGGAGGCCGGTACGCGAGGCCGGACCATCCGCGGGGTTTCCCTCTTCACGCCGGAAGATCTGTGGCGCGTCTCGACTGGTGGACGCTTTCGTCGCGCGGCGGACTTGTCCAGATATTCGACTATGAGTCACGTCACCGAGCCGATTTGGACTCGTCCATGACGTGGTCCTTCGGGTAAGAAAGACCTTTACACCCCTCATCCGGGGCTCAGGGCGCGTGTGCGGCGCGCCCGCGCGTATGTATTTCCCCCTGCCGGGGCGGGCCAACCGTCGACGCGGGGCACGTACGCGGTGCCCGCCCACCCCTCCTCAACCAGGAGTGGCCACCCTCAAACGATGAAGACTTAAGGGGTCAACACCATGGCAGCGGAGATCGTCAATCCTCGCAGCGACAGCACCACTGACAGCACCACCGATGAGCCGTTCGATCCGGCCTTCGCTCTCCACCGCGGGGGGAAGATGGCCGTGCAGGCCACCGTTCCCATCCGTGACAAGGACGACCTGTCCCTCGCGTACACGCCCGGCGTCGCCAAGGTGTGCAGCGCCATCGCGGAGAATCCCGAGCTGGTCCACGACTACACCTGGAAGTCGCAGGTCGTCGCCGTCGTGACGGACGGCACCGCGGTGCTCGGCCTCGGTGACATCGGACCCGAGGCCTCCCTCCCGGTGATGGAGGGCAAGGCGATCCTCTTCAAGCAGTTCGGCGGCGTCGACGCGGTACCGATCGCGCTCGCGACCACCGACGCGGACGAGATCGTCGAGACGGTCGTCCGGCTGGCGCCCTCCTTCGGCGGCGTGAACCTGGAGGACATCTCGGCGCCGCGCTGCTTCGAGATCGAGCGCAAGCTCCAGGAGCGGCTCGACATCCCGGTCTTCCACGACGACCAGCACGGCACCGCCGTCGTGACGCTCGCGGCCCTGCGGAACGCCGCGAAGCTGTCCGGCCGTAGCCTCGGCGATCTGCGCGCCGTCATCTCCGGCGCCGGCGCCGCCGGGGTGGCCATCGCGAAGTTCCTGCTGGAGGCGGGGCTCGGTGATGTCGCCGTGGCCGACCGCAAGGGCATCGTGAGCCGGGACCGCGAGGACCTGACCGAGGTCAAGCGCGAGCTGGCCGAGCTCACCAACCGGGCCGGGATCTCCGGCTCGCTGGAGAGCGCGCTGGCGGGCGCGGACGTCTTCATCGGCGTCTCCGGCGGTACGGTTCCCGAGGTGGCCGTCGCCTCGATGGCTCCCGGCGCGTTCGTCTTCGCCATGGCGAACCCGAACCCCGAGGTCCACCCCGACATCGCGCACAAGTACGCGGCCGTCGTGGCGACCGGGCGGTCCGACTACCCGAACCAGATCAACAATGTGCTGGCCTTCCCCGGCATCTTCGCGGGCGCCCTCCAGGTCCGGGCCTCCCGGATCACCGAGGGCATGAAGATCGCCGCGGCGAACGCGCTGGCCGACGTCGTGGGCGACGAGCTCGCGGCGGACTACGTGATCCCGTCGCCGTTCGACGAGCGGGTGGCCCCGGCGGTCACCGCCGCGGTGGCGGCCGCCGCACGGGCGGAAGGCGTGGCCCGGCGCTGACGTCGGGGCGGGTGGGGTGCGGGTTCCCGGGTGCGGGGTGCGGCTGCGGCGGGCTTGTTCCCCACCCCGCCCCTTCCCGTAACCGGGGGCTCCGCCCCCGGACCCCCGCTCCTCAATCGCCGGAGGCGCTTGAACGCGCGGCGCGCGTCACACCCGTGGCCGGTTACGCCCGGCCGCGCCCCGGCCTATCGTCGGGGCCATGTTCGCCGCCTACGCATCCCGCATCGACCGCGACCAGCCCCTCAACGGCCTTGAGCTGGGTGAACGCCCCGCCCCCGAGGTACGACCCGGCTGGACCACCGTCAACGTCCGGGCCGCCTCCCTCAACCATCACGACCTCTGGTCCCTGCGCGGCGTCGGCCTCGCCGAGGACAAGCTGCCGATGATCCTCGGCTGCGACGCGGCCGGAACCGACGAGGACGGCAACGAAGTCGTCCTGCACTCCGTCATCGGCCAGACCGGCCACGGCGTCGGCCCGAAGGAACCCCGCTCCATCCTCACCGAGCGCTACCAGGGCACCTTCGCCGAACAGGTCACCGTCCCCAGCTGGAACGTGCTGCCCAAGCCGAAGGAGCTCACCTTCGAGCAGGCCGCCTGCCTGCCGACCGCCTGGCTCACCGCGTACCGGATGCTCTTCACCAACGCCGGGGTGCGCCCCGGCGACTCGGTCCTCGTCCAGGGCGCGGGCGGCGGCGTCGCCACCGCCGCGATCGTGCTCGGCCGGGCGGCCGGGCTGCGGATCTACGCCACCAGCCGCGACGAGGCCAAGCGCAAGCGCGCCGTCGAACTCGGCGCGATCGAGGCGTTCGAGCCGGGCGCGCGGCTGCCGCAGCGCGTCGACGCGGTCATCGAGACGGTCGGCGCGGCCACCTGGTCCCACTCCGTGAAGTCGCTGCGCCCCGGCGGCACGCTCGTCATCTCCGGCGCGACCAGCGGCGACCGGCCCTCGCACGCCGAGCTGACCCGGATCTTCTTCCTGGAGCTGAAGGTGGTCGGCTCGACCATGGGTTCCAAGGACGAGCTGGAGGACCTGCTGGCGTTCTGCGCGACCACCGGCGTGCGGCCCGTCATCGACGAGGTGCTGCCGCTGGACCGGGCCCGCGAGGGGTTCGAACGGCTGGAATCGGGCGACCAGTTCGGAAAGATTGTGCTCACCTGCTCTTGAGGTGTGATGGGTGAGCTGCTCTGATCTGCGCCATGCGAATGCGGATGGGCTTAGGCAGCGTACTCACGTCGGTCGTCACTTCGGTTGTGCTCGCGGCGGGGGCGCTCGCCCCTGTCGCCGACGCACATCCCGCACCACCGGATCGGCCCGGCATCCCTCGTCTCACCGACGACGAGGGCCGCACCCTCACCCTGCGCGGATGGAGTTTCGCGGACAAGACGAACAGCGGTGACCAGGCGCTGACCGCCATCACCGAGAAACAATTCCGCGATCTGCATGCCAAGGGCTTCGACTTCGCCCGGCTCCTCATCTTCTGGGACGACCTGGAGCCGCGCCGGGGCCAGTACAGCACCGCGTATCTGCGCCGGATCGACCGGGTCCTGGGCTGGGCGCGGAAGTACGGCATCCGGGTGGTGCTCGATGCCCACCAGGACGTCTTCGGCCCGGCGTTCGGCAGTCGGGGCATCCCGGCCTGGGCGACCCGTACCGACGGTCTGCCCTTCACCCCGCACCCCGACGACTGGTTCGCCGAGTACTTCGAGCCCGCTGTGCAGCGTGCCTTCACCCATCTCTACGAGGACCCCGATCTCCAGCACGCCCAGGCGCAGATGTGGAAGGTCGTCGCTGACCGCTACGCGCATCACCCCGCCGTCATCGGCTACGACCTGATCAACGAGCCGATGGGGGAGCTCCAGGAGAGTGAGGACCTGCCGACGGCCGCCCGGCGCATCGAGGCCCGCCAGCTCACCCCGATGTACAACAGACTGGCCCGCGCCATTCGTTCGGTGGACCGCTCCACCTGGCTCTTCGTCGAACCCACCCCCGCCGTCGGCGAGGGTGTCCCCACCGGGCTGGGCGTGATCAAGGACCACCGGATCGTCTACGCACCGCATTTCTACAACACCGCGATGGAGGCGGGCGCCGACTACGACCCGTCGGCGGGCTGGATCGAGTCGTACGAGGCCGCCGTCACCACCTACCCGGAGCAGCGGCACATTCCGGTCGTCGTCGGCGAGTGGGGCCCGTTGAACAACACGCTTCCCCAGATGGGTCGTTTCTACCAGGATGCGATGGCCTCCCTGAACCGCTACACCTCGGGCTGGGCCGGCTGGGTGTGGTGCTACGGCGGCGGCTACTGCGCCTTGGACGAGAACGGGGACTTCGCCGCCAACAAGGAGCGGACCGCCACCCCGTACGCCCCCGCCGTCGCCGGAACCGTCCACTCCGACACGTACGACGACAACGCCCGCGTGTACCGGCTCACTTATACGGCGGGCCGCCGCGGCACCACGGAGATCTCGCTGCCGCCGACGGCCGGGCGGTGGCGGGTCTCGGTGGACGGCCGCGCCGAGGTCCGCAGGCGCGGGGGAGAGGTGACCGTCCGGGCCCGGAAGGGGACGCGCGTCACGGTGACGGTGACCGGGACGGCGCGCGGCTGAGTGCTTCGTACGGCATGACTGTCAATCACGGTTGACAGCCATGTCGTGTCAACGCTCCTGACGAAGCTGCTGCGGATCGCGGTGGGGCGCCACGACCGTTTCTTCGGCGACGAGCACCTCCTACCACGGGGAGGAGACGCGGGGCAGCTCAGGAAGGCGGGCTGAGCCCCGGGGCCGGGGCCACCCGGGTCGTGCCCGGGACCGGCCCCCGTCCCCGCCCCGTCACTTCTCCCCGCTGCCGCCCTTCCGCAGCAGTGCCCCGATGCGGGCCGCCGCCGTCGACAGATGGCCGCGGGCCTCCGCCAGCTGCTCCTCCGTGACACCCCGGTCCCGGGCCGCGTCGCGGATGTCGTCGCGGAAGCGGTCGAGCAGGCGGTCCAGGTCGCGGGCGGGGTCGCCGGTGGAGGCGGTGTCCTTGCCCCAGGCGGGGTCGACGTCGGCGGGCTCGGGCTTGACGTACGGGGGCCGGGCGCCCGCCCTGGCGAAGCCGCTCAGCTGGCCGGTGATCTCGGCCAGCCCCTCCCGTACGCCCGTGGGCCAGTCGCCCCGGGCGAAGTGCTCCTGGACCTGGCGGGCGGCGTTCTGCATCTGCTCGCGCGCCCGGTCCTGGGCCTCCTTGGCCTGACGGCGGGCCTGCTGGGCCTCCTCGCGGGCGCGGCGGGACTCGTCCTTCGCCCGGCGGGCCTGCTCCTTCCACTCCTGCTTGGCCTTGCGCAGCTCCTCCTTCGCGGCGCGCCACGCCTCCTTGTCGCCGAAGTCCCCGAAGTCCCCGAAGTCGCCGAAGGGGAACTCCCGGTCGCCCTTGCGGCCGGAACCGGAACCGGAACCCGTGTGCCTGGTCTCGTCCGCCGCGGCCCGCATCTCGCTGCGCAGCTTGCCGGCGGCGCCGCGTACGTCGTCCCGTATCTCGGCGGCCAGCTCGGAGACCGACTCCCGGATCTCCAGTTCCAGATCGGCCAGTTCACCGGTGCGGCCGGCCAGTTCGGCGCGGCCCGCGTCGGTGATCGAGTAGACCTTGCGGCCGCCCTCGGTGGCATGGGTGACGAGGCCCTCGGCCTCCAGCTTGGCCAGGCGCGGGTAGACCGTGCCCGCCGAGGGGGCGTACAGCCCCTGGAAACGCTCCTCCAGGAGCCGGATGACCTCGTAGCCGTGGCGGGGGGCCTCGTCTAGGAGCTTCAGCAGATAGAGGCGGAGGCGGCCGTGGGCGAATACGGGGGGCATGTCAGAGCACCTTTCCGGTCGGCTCGGCATCGTACGGACCGTCCTCGGCCGGCGGGCGGCGCAGCAGGGCGATCGATCCCGAGACGGTCGTCGCCCTCAGCTGCCCGGTCCCGGCGCCGAGCGTGCCGGTGATCTTCTTCGCCCCCCACTGGCCGCTGACCCGCAGGTCCTCGAACCCGTTGGAGACGGAGCCGCTCGCGGTGTTGGCCTCGACCGTCGCGTCCGCCGGGTGCGGCAGCCGGATGGCGACCTCGCCGGAGACCGTGGTCAGTCGGATGTCCGTGGGCTTCCCGGTCGGGTCCAGGTCGAGCACCATGTTGCCGCTGACCGATTCCGCCCGTACCGAGGCCCCGGCGCCCTCGACGACCGTCAGATCGCCCGAGACCGAATGGAAGCGGAGCTCGCCGGTGACCGACTGGGCCTCCACGCTGCCGGAGACCGTCTCGGCCAGGACCGGCCCCGCGAGCCCGACCAGCGTGGTGTCGCCGGTGACGCCGCGGACGTCCGTACGCCCGCGGATTCCGGACACGACGGCGCCCGCGCCGACGACGCCGACCTCCACCGCCGACCCGGCCGGGACGGCGAGCGAGACGACCGCGCTGCGGTGCCAGCCCTTGCGGTCGAACCACTTGAGGAAGTTCTGCCAGGGCAGGTCCTCGTACGCGACGGTGAGCGTGCCGTCCTCCTGGGTCACGATCAGCGGCGGTCCCTCGATCCCGGAGATCTCCAGCCGGGCGGTCGGTTCCTCGGTGCCGACGACATTGACGGCGCCTCCGACGATGCGCACGCTGAGTGACGTCACGGGGTCGTCGAAGGTCAGCTTCTGGGGCTCGGCGATGGCCCATGTCGACACAGGCATGGATCTGACCTCCCGGGAGCACGGAATGACGCAACATATCGCGTCTCTTGCTCAACACGATATATCGCGGATCGGGGAAGTCAAGGTGCGTCACGCGGTCGTCGATGGACCAAAGGGCGCCAAATGGTGGCAAATTGCCCTAGCGTGTGGAGCATGAACGCGACATCCCCCGCGGGGGCGCTGCTGCTGTGCCGTGCCGAACCGGAGACCGTACGGCCGGTGGCCCATCTGCTGCGCGAGCGGATGCTGCTCGCTCCCGCCGGAGACGGCTGGTCCGTCCTCGTACCCGAGGGAAGGCCCTGGCAGGGCGGTGCCGGTGCCGGTGATACGGACGTGGAACCGGTCGACCGGGTCGTGGCCGGCTGGGTCACCGCGCTCGCGGTCGGTTCGACGTGGCCCGTGCTCGCCCTGTGGTGGGACGGCGACCGGGCGGGCTGCACGCTCGCGTCCGGATTCCGCCGTCCGGTCGGCTACGTCTGGCTCGTCGACGGCACCCCGGCCGGCGAGGACGAGGCCATGCGTACGTTCGCCGAGCGCCTCGGCCTCGATCCCGTGCTGGACGTCCAGTCGCTCGAAGGGCTGACCCGCCCGGACCCGGACGCCGACGCGCGCATCCGGCTGCGCGGGCTGCTCGCCGTCCTGACCCGGATCGGGCTGGTCCTTCCGCCCGGCCTGGACCCGGACACCCCCGGCGACCGGCTGTACGCGGCGGCCGACGACCGGCCCGAAGCGGAACCGCTCGTCTGGACCGGGTGGCGCGAGGTGGTGCGGGCCGAACTCGACGCGGTCGAGAGCAGCCGCCTCGGTCCCTGGATGCGCGGCCCCAGGGCCCGGGTGCTGGCCGGTGCCCAGCTCGCGGCCGGACTGCCGCTGGCCCTCTGGGGGCTCCGCCGCCGCGGCGGCGGATGGGTGCTCGCGGGGACGCTGCTGCTGGCGCACGGGGCGCTCGGGCTCGCCTACGACCGGATCAGGGGCGCCGAGGGCGGGGCTTCTGAAACACGCCCTGGGTGACTACTCGTCCTCGTCCTCGTCGTCGAGCCGGGCCAGCCAGGTCGCGAGGCGCTCGACCGGCACCTCGAAGTCGGGATTGAGGTCGACGAACGTACGGAGCTGCTCGGCGAGCCACTCGAAAGTGACCTCTTCCTCGCCTCGCCGCTTCTCCAGCTCCTCGATACCGCGGTCGGTGAAGTACATGCGGCCAGCCTAATGCCTGGTGACAGCCCCACGAAGGCCGGGAGCGGGACCCCGGGCCGCGGTTCCCGGCAGCCGCGCGAGCCCGCCGAGAACCGGCCCGCACCACCCCCGTGTCCTGGGCCATGTACCTCGCATCGGGCGCGTACTGCCGTTAACCTGCGGGTAGTTGGGGAACGGGGGGTTTCATGGGTGACAGTGACGCCCGTATTACGCGCATTGAGATGCCCGACGGCACGGAGGTCTGGGCGCGGATCTCCGGTGCCGAGGAGGAGCTGGCGCGACCCGGTTCGGGCCCGTCGTTCACGGACATCGGCGCCGGGAACATCGCCGATCGGGTGCAGGCCCGGGTCGAGAGCCTGCAGGGGGTCGTGACCAGCGTCGCGCGTTCGCTCGCCGAGCCGCTGCGGGCCGTGCGGCCCGACGAGGTCAGCGTCGAATTCGGCATCGAACTCACCGCGAAGTCCGGCAAGGTCGTCGGACTCCTCGCGGACGGCGAGGCCAAGGGGTCCATCAAGGTCACGCTGACGTGGAGCGGCGGCGGGCCGCCCCTCGACCCACCGCCGCCGGCACAGGTGCCCGCGCAGGCGCCGGGGCAGCAGCCGGCCGCCCCCTCCGCCTCTCCAGCTTCTCCCGCTTCTCCCGCTCCTTC
Source organism: Streptomyces sp. NBC_01363 (assembly GCF_026340595.1). GTDB lineage: Bacteria > Actinomycetota > Actinomycetes > Streptomycetales > Streptomycetaceae > Streptomyces. Next base: position 134,828 of record NZ_JAPEPF010000001.1, on the reverse strand, counting down.
CGCCGGGGCACCCACCGGCGCATCGGCGCACGCGAGCGGCACCGGGCCGGACGACGGAAGCGGATCGTGACGCACCCGCCGGGCGGGGGCGCATGGCAGGGGCCGAACGACGCGGAGTCCGCGCTGATGAGCCTCGTGAAGGACGCGACGGTGCGCATCCATCGTCCGGAGCCCGGGTATGCCCCTGAAGGATCCGACGGCGACTTCCTGGGGAGCGGCTTCTTCATCGCCCCGAACTGGGTCCTCACGTGCGCGCATGTCGCGATGGAGGGGAGGGGGCGTCAGGTGAACGTGGTGTACAAGACCGCCCGCGGCGGCGACGCCGTCCGGGTCGGGGGCACGGTCAGGGCGGCCCTGCCCGAGGAGCGGCCCGGCACGGGCGGCTGGCCGGCCCCCGACCTCGCCCTCATCCAGCTGCTGCGCCCCGTCGAACACCCCTGTGTGTACCTCAGCGAACGCTCCACGGGCATGAACCGCGGCGCGTACTACTTCGCGGGCTGGGCGGACGGCGGCGCGGGCACGCTCAAGCGGCTCGGCCGGGAGTGCCGGGTGGTGGGCACCGTCGACGACTGGGCCGACGGCGACGAACAGGTGCTGATCGAGGCGAGCCAGCTGTACGCGGGCATGTCCGGCGGACCCGTCGTGGACCTGGTCCGGGGCGAGGTCGTCGGCGTACTCAAGTCGCGCGCCACCGATACCAACGGCGGTACGGCGATCGGCGTGGAGCGGCTGCGCACGCTGCCCGTGCCGGAGCGGGCGGCGACGGCCGAGTCCGACGACCCGTACCAGGCCGTGTTCCACGCCCATGACCGCTACCACGCCGACCGCCACAACAACCCCGTCGACGACGAGGAGACCTGGGCGGACGTCCAGCGGGACCTGGGCTCCGTGGCGGGCCCGGCGCTCACCCCGCAGCAACGCGTCGACCTGCTGGGGCGGCTCGCCAAGCTGCCCCCACCGGTCAGTACCCGCAGCCTTCTCGACATCCTCGGCGGCCTGGGCCACGGGTACCGGACCGTCGGCGTCCCGGCCCCTCGCGGCTGGCGCGACGGGCTGGGCGTCCTCTACGACGCGCGCGAGGGCGACGAGGCGCTGGAGCGGATCCTGCGCTACTGCATGAGCGCCATCGCCGCCGAACGCCCGTACGTGGTGCCGTCCACCAAACTCGCCGAGGACGCCCTGTGGGACTGGGTGAAGGAGACCGCCGAGGACCGGCTCCGGCGGCCGTTCCGCCGTGAGATGGCCCGGCTCCGGTACCAGGGCCGGTACGACCGGGGCGTCGAGCACCTGCGAACCCCCGAACCGGCCGACGAGCCGGTCCGGCCGCCGCGCTCCCCGTCGTCCGTCGTGCTGTACCTGGAGCCCCGCGCCTGGCAGCCGGACCACTACGACTGGCGGGTCGTCGCCCGCCTGTCCGCCGACGACCTGCCCGTGACGGAGAACTACCAGGGCACCAGGGCCGACGAACTGCCGGCCAGGCTCGCCGCCTCCCTCGGGAAGGCGTTCCGGATGTGCGACGAACCCGACAACCCCGCGATCCTCCAGGTCGTGGTGGAACCGGCGCTGCTCGACCTGGAGGTCGAGAAGTGGCAGCTGCCCGCGGACAGCCGGCCGCTCGGAGTCCAGCGGCCGGTCGTCATCCGCTGCTCGGACGAGCGCTCCGCCCCGCCCGAGGACGCCCTCCCGGAGCGCGAAGCGCGCTGGAAGCGCATCCACACCGGCCCGATGCGGGCCGCCGTCGTCGACTGCGACGACGGTATGCGGGTACCCGTGCCCGTGATGGCGGAGCTGCGCGGACTGGCGTACGAGACCGTCCCGGTGCTCTGCCGGTACGGCGGACGGACCGACGCCCAGAGCCTCGCGGGGTTCGGGCGGGTGCTCGACGGCGGGTTCGACGTGGTCCTGTGGCGGCGCCCGAGGGCCGAACGGGCCGCGTCCTGCACGGAGTTCCACCTCCGTGCCGTCGACACGGTCGACGGTGCGGGCGTGGTCGACCGGCTCCCGCAGAAGATCCATGAGCTGAGAAGAGGGGTGCGCGAGGGTCGTACCGACATGTTCTGGTCGGACGGCATTGCCCTGATCTACGGCAATCCGCAACCGCCGCCGCCCGGCCCGTTGTTGCAGGCGCCGTGAATCCCCTTACGGGGTGTGGACCGGATGGCTACGGTGAACCACGTTCGACTGCTGCCCCTGGCGGACGAGTGATGACGAGGAACACGTTATGAGTGAACCCAGCGAGTGGCTCATCTACCGAGGGGCCGGCGAACCGCACGAAGGCATCGAGCAGTTGCCGCCGCCGCCGCCCTGGCGCGACTTCGCGAGCCGAGGCACCCCGGCCCCCGACGAGCCGGACGGGGACGGTTCCGCCGACCGCCGCCTCGGCGGCCACCGGCACATCGCCGAACTCCACCGGCCGGGCGCCGAAGAGCTCGAAATGATCAACGCCGCGCTCTATCTGCGGCGCCCGCTGCTGGTCACCGGCACCCCCGGCGCCGGGAAGAGCACCCTGGCCCACTCCGTCGCCCATGAGCTGGGGCTGGGGCGGGTCCTGCGCTGGCCGATCGTGAGTCGGACGACGCTGCTGGACGGCCTCTACCACTACGACGCCATCGCCCGGCTCCAGGACGTGCAGATCGCCGCACACGGCGCGGGCGGTGCCGAGGCCGCCGACGGTGTGGGCAGCTACATCCGGCTCGGGCCGCTCGGCACCGCGCTCCTTCCCTCGGACCGGCCCCGGGTCCTGCTCATCGACGAGCTCGACAAGAGCGACATCGATCTGCCGAACGACCTGCTCAACGTGCTGGAGGAGGGCGAGTTCGGCATTCCCGAACTGGAACGGATCGCCGACCGGCTGCCCGACGGCGAGGCGGAGGTCCTCGACGACGACGGCAACAAGGTGAAGGTGCGGGGCGGCCGGGTGCAGTGCACGTCCTTCCCGTTCGTGGTCCTCACCAGCAACGGCGAACGGGATTTCCCGGCGCCCCTGATGCGCCGGTGCATCCATCTGGAGCTCGGACGCCCCGACCACCAGCGTCTCGCGACCTTCGTACGCGCCCACCTCGGCGACGAGGCGGCGCGCTCCGGGGACGATCTCATCGCCCACTTCCTGGAGCGGTCCCGCAGCGAACTCCTCGCCACGGACCAGTTGTTGAACGCGATCTACCTCACCGACGCCGCCGCCCCGGCCGGCCGCGACCGCCTCGCCGACCTGCTCATCCAGCGACTCGACCGGCCGAGGTGATGTGCTGATGGCGGGCGCCGGACCCGAGGGCTCCCCCGACGCGCGTGGCGCCGACGACGCGGGGCTCTACCCCGCGTTCGTGGCACGGCTGCGCGAGGCCGGGCTCGACCCCGACGTCGAGCAGCTCCGCGACGCGCTCTGGCTGGCCCGCTGGGCCCGCCACCCGGACGCACCGCCGGAGGGCGACGAGGAGCGGGGGAGTGCTCCGCTCCCTCTCCTCCCCCCGGAGCGGGCGGACGGGCGGCCCGCCGACCCCGGGCCCGACGCCGTGGGACCCGCGCGGTCCGCGCCGCGCGAGGAACCCCCGCCGCGCGCGGATCCCGGGGACGCGGACCGGATCACCCTCTACCCCGTACCCCGCAACGGCCCCTCGGACCATGCCCGAACCGGCGGCCCGTCGGGGGCGGGCCCGGGTGCTGCCCGGGAGGGCCGGGCTGCCGCCCTCACCTTCGGCGTGCCCGCCGCCCCGGCGCTCCCCGCACCCCTCGAACTTCAGCGGGCACTACGACCGTTGCAGCGATACCACCCCGCCTCGCCACCGCTCCGCAGCACCCTCGACGAGACGGCGACCGCCGAACTCAGCGCCAGGGCAGGCGGGTTGATCCTGCCGGTCTTCCGCGGTGTGTCCCGGCGCGAGGCGGTCCTGCAGTGCGTCATGGACGCCTCGTCCTCGATGCTGGTGTGGGACCGCATGTTCGGTGAACTCCAGCAGATTTTCAGCCAGTTGGGTGCCTTCCGGGATGTCCAGGTGCGCTATCTGCACCAGGGGCCCGACGGCGCGGCCGCGGTGAGCCGCAGCCCCGACCCGGCCGCGGCGCCACTGCACTCCGCGGACCGGCTCAGCGACCCGACCGGCCGCCGCGTCACCGTCCTGGTCAGCGACTGCGCCGGTCCGCTCTGGCACAGCGGACGGGCCCACCGGCTGCTGCACCAGCTGGCCGCACAGGCCCCGGCCGCCGTGCTCCAGCCGCTGCCGCAGCGGATGTGGAACCGGACCAGACTGCCGGTCACCTACGGTTCGCTGTCCCGGGGCGACGGACCCGGCGGAGCCGCCGTGCTCAAGGTCGTCGAGCAGCCGGGCACGGGTCCCGCCGTGCACCCGGGGGCCCTCGCCGTACCCGTGCTCCCGCCGGTCGAGGGGGCGCTGGCGGCCTGGGCGAGACTGCTCTCCGGCACCGGCTCGGGACAGATCTCCGGCGCGGTCGGCTGGGTGCGGGCCGATCATCCGGCGGCGGCCGCGCAGCGGCCGGGCGGCGGACTCTCCTCGCTCCAGCTGGTCAGCCGCTTCCGTGCGGCGGCCTCACCGACCGCCGGGCAGCTGGCGGTCTACCTCGCGGCGGCCCCGCTGCACCTGCCGGTGATGCAGCTGGTGCAGCGCACGATGCTGCCCCACTCGGGCCCTTCCGAACTCGCCGAGGTGCTGCTGAGCGGTCTGCTGTCACGGAGCAGGAGCGAGGGCGGCGGCGCGTACGACGGCCAGTGGTACGAATTCGTGCCCGGCGTCCGGGAGGCGTTGCTCGGGCCGCTGGGCCGCGACGAGGCGCTGCTCGTGCTCAAGCACTGTTCGCAGTACATCGAGCAGCGGTTCGGCAAGGGCGGGCCGAACTTCCCGGCCCTGGCCTTCGCCCAGCTCGGCGAAGGCAGGTACGCGGCCCCGTCAGCCGCCCGCGGCACGTACCCCATGGAGAACGGCGCACCCGACGAGGAGATCGAGGAGGGTGGCGAGAACGGGGAGGGCGACGCAGGCGGCGGATCGCGCGTCCCCCATCCCTTCGCCGAGGTCGCGGTCCGCGTACTGGAGCGTTTCATGCCCCTGCCCGAGCAGTTCGTGATGCAGACCGGACGGGGCAGCCACCGCGGCTCCGTCCGGACCCCGAACGCGGCGGTGGAGAGCGCCCGCGCCCTCCTGCGGCAGTTCGAATCGGACAGCATGGTGCAGTACCTGATCGACGCCGTGCAGCTGCTGCGCGGCGCCACCGAACGTGAGGAGCGGCCGGGCGCCGACCCCGGGCTGTGGGCGGAGTACTCCCGCTGCGTGCTGCGGCTGTGGGAGGTCCAGGGCGACGCCGAACTGCTCCGCGAGGCGGAGTACGCCGCCGAACGGGCCGCCGCACACCCCGCCGCCGTGCGCGAACGGGCGGTACTGGCCAAGGTTTTGCACGCCGCGGCCGACGACCGGCGGCGGCGCGGCGACCGGCGCGGCGCACTGGAGCTGCTGCGCCGCGCCGACCGCGAGTACACGGCCGCCTGCGCCGCCCCCGGACTGGAACCCGCCGAGGCCCTCCGGCTGACGCTGGAACGGGTCCGGGCCCTGGAGGCACAGTGGCGGCTCGACGGCGACACCGCCCTGCTCCAGGCCGCGTGCGGCATGCTGGAGGCGTTCGCCGATGTCTGGCCCGACCAGGAGAACCGCCCCACCACCCTGCCCCTGGCACACGGGCGGACCCTGCTGAAGCTGGCCGGGGCCACCGTCGACACCGAACAGTCCCGGGTGTACGCGGGCCAGGCGGCACGTTCCCTGCGCACCGCGTTCGAACAGGGCGGTGGCCGGCACACCATGGGCACCGAGGTGCGCATCCTGCTGGACCTGGTGGACGCCCTGCTCGGCTCCGGCGAGGAACCGGACGAGGCCGCGACCCTGATCCAGCAGGCCCTGGCGACCGTACGCGAGCAGCGGCTGCGCGCCTCGCTCCAGATCAGGGCGGGCCGGGTCGGTGTCGCGCGGTACGAGCACACCGGTGAACCGGACCAACTCGTGGAAGCCGCCGACTGGTTCGCCCGCGCCGCCCGGGGCGTCCCGCGCGACTCGCGGGCCCACGCCGACCTGCTCGCCGAATGGGGCGGCACCCTGCTGCGCCGGGCCAGGCTGCCGGACGGGCGCCCGCACATCGGCGCCGCGATCCGGGTGCTGCGCGACTGCCGTACGGAGACGGCGGCGGGGAGCGCGCGCCAGGCCGAGCGGCTGCTGATGCTGGGCCGGGCACTGATGCTGCGGCACCGGGCCACCGAGGACCGGGTCGATCTCAGGGAGGCCGAGCATCTCTTCGGCCTCGCCGCCCAGGAGGCGGCCGACCCGCTGACCGAGGCGCGCTGCTGGCTGGAGCTGGGCCGGTCCCACCTCGACGCCTCCCGGGTGCTGCACCGTCCGGCCCGGCTGGACGAGGCGGCCGAGGCGTTCCGGGGTGCGGCCGAGGCGGCCGGCACGGCCGAGGCGGAGCTGGACAGTCCGCAACAGTTCGGACAGGCCGCCGAGTTGAGTGCTACAGCCAACCACTGGCGGGGTATGACGTACGAGAGGGCGGGACGCCCCCGGGCCGCACGCGAGGCGTACCGGGCGGCCCACCGGGAATGGCGCAAACTGCCGGACGGCGGCGGCTCGGCGGGCGAGGCGACTGCCGAACGGCTGGCGGAACTGGAACGCTGAGCCGCTCGAAGGAGAGCGCCCGGCGGAACGGTGCTTCCGGTGCGCGGGTGTGCCGCCGTCGTACGACCGGCGCACGACCGGCACCGGTGGACGGCATGCTTCACGAGGCGTAGGCCCGGTCGTGCGGGGCATCCGTACAGGGGCGGCCGGTGCGGGCGGGATCCGCGCCGGTGCACGGATCAGGGACGCGGCTCGACGGGTGCGCTCAAGGGCGAGCACACCACCGCGAGCACGATGCGGTGTTACGGGGAGGAACGATGAGCGAGACGGCACACCAGGGCATACCCGACGGCAGTGCGTCCGGCGGGCCGGGCGCACTGCCCGATCTGCTGGGGCTCGATCTGGAGTCGCTGCGGACGCTGGACCATCCGGTGCTCGCCGAGGTGGTCGCGGATCTGCGCGGGCGGGCCGAACAGCCGCGGGAGATGCTGTGGGGTTTCACCAACGCCTTCTGAGGCCGCACGATTTCGGTCCGGAGCCCGGTTGAACAGGACATCGTGGTGAGGGACGGGTTTGCCCCTGCGGCAGGCCAGGGATACTCGCCTCGGGACGGCGACGGGGGCCGTACCGGCGGATGTGAACGGCGCGGGGGTGCGGGAGTGTCTCGACAGGCGACGCCGAAACCGCGCCCGCGTACCGAGGGCGCCCGACCTCCGTTCCCCTTCGGGCAGTTCATCGTCAAAGTGCACGGCCGGTGCAATCTCGCCTGCCGCTACTGCTACCTCTACGAGGGCCCCGACCACACCTGGCGCGACCGTCCGGCCGCCGCCGCACCCGCGGTCCTCGACCGCACCGCGCACCGCATCGCCGAACACGCGGCGACCCACGGACTGCGGGACGTGGCGCTGGTCCTGCACGGCGGCGAACCCCTCCTCGCGGGCGCCGACCGGCTGGCCGCCTTCGCCGACCGGGTACGCGGCCTGACGCCCGGCGACTGCACCGTCCACACCACCGTCCAGACCAACGCCACCCTCCTCACCGAGGCCCGCGTCGCCACCCTCGCCCGGCACGGCATACGCATCGGCATCAGCCTCGACGGCGGCCGTCCCGCCCACAACAGCCGGCGCACCGACCACGCCGGACGCCCCTCCTGGCCCGCCGCCTCGCGCGGCGCCCGGCTCCTCGCCGACCGGCACCCCGACGCGTACGCGGGCATCCTCACCGTCGTCGACCCGGACACCGACCCGATCGAGATGTACGAGTCGCTGCTCGAACTGCACCCCCCGGCCCTGGACCTGCTGCTGCCGCACGGCAACTGGACGACCCCTCCACCGGGCCTGCCGCTCACCGGAACCGGCCGCCCGACCCCGTACGGCGACTGGCTCACCACCGTCTTCGACCGCTGGTGGCGCACCGGACGGCGGGAGACCCGGGTCCGGCTCTTCGAGGAGTGCATCGCCCTGCTGCTGGGGCTGCCCGGCGCCACCGAATCCCTCGGCCTCGACCCGGTCGACGCGATCGTGATCGAGACGGACGGGGCGATCGAACAGGTCGACTCCCTCAAGTCCGCCTACGACACGGCCGCCGCCACCGGGCTCGACGTCTTCCGCCACACCTTCGACGACGCCCTGCGCCACCCCGGCGTCGCCGCCCGCCGGGCAGGCGCCGACGCACTCGCCGCAGCCTGCCGCGCCTGCCCGCTGCTGACCGTCTGCGGGGGCGGCCACTACGCACACCGCTACCGCGCAGAGAACGGCTTCGCCAACCCGTCCGTCTACTGCGCAGACCTCGAACGGCTGGTACGCCATGTGGCCGCCCGGCTGTCCGACGCAACCGCAGGAGAACGCCGATGATCCCCCCACTCCCGGACCACATGCTGCGCCAACTCGGCCGCACCGAGGGCGACTCCGATACCCTTCATGTCCTCGTACGCGATCAGGACACCCGCCGGCTGCTCCTGCTGCGGGCCCTGCTCGACGCGGCCGAGGCCGCCCCCGCGGCCGTCTGCCCGCCCCGGTCGCTCGACCGCCTGCGCCAGGACTGGGCGCTGCTGGAGACGGCCGAGCGCGCCGACCGGACCGCCGTACGCACCGTGCTGCTCCATCCCCTCGCCGGCCCCTGGGCGCAGCGCTGCCTGCGCGGCCTCTCCGGCTCCGGTCCCGTCGCCGGACCCGGACTCCGCGCCGACCTCGACCACCTGAGCGCCCTGGCCGCCGCAGCCGCGATCCGTGCCGGAATCCCGTTCACGACCCGGCTCACCGCACACGACGGGCTCCTGTCCCTGCCCACCCTGGGCGCGCTGCGCACGGCGTCCGAGGCGGTCGACATCACCTTCTCGGACGGCGACCTGTCGATACGTCAGGAAGTGGGGGGACCCCTGTCGGCACACACGCAGCCGGACGGCACGACCGGATCGGCCGACCCGCGCTGGCTGCCGGTGCTCGCCCTGCCCGCCGTGCAGTCCGGCATCGGCCCCGTACCCCTGGACGACGTCGACCCGTACCGCACCGACGGCAGCGGACCCCAGCCACACGGACTGAGCGCCGCCACCCACATCGACGACCACGAACGCAAGGCGTGGGCCGAGTCCTGGACCGGAGCGGCGCCCCTGCTCCGCGTCGGCGGCGAACACCGCCTCACCGAAGTGGCGGTCCTGCTGCGCTGCCTGGTGCCGCTCGGCCCGCCGCCCGGCTCCGGACCCATGGGCGAGAGCGCGGCTCACTGCAGCGGCACCAGGCGCGAGGCGTTCGGCGCCGTCCTCAGCAGCAAACCGGCCACCCCCGCCTACTTCGCCTCCACCCTCGTCCACGAACTCCAGCACACCAAACTGGCCGCGCTCGGCGCCCTCGTACCGCTGCACCACGAGGACCCGGAGCCACGTCACTTCGCACCGTGGCGTTCCGACCCCCGCCCCTTCGACGGCCTCCTCCAGGGCGCCTACTCGCACATCGCGCTCGCCGACTACTGGCAGCGGTTCGCGCTCTCCGCCCGGCGCGTCACCCACCGCGACCTGGCCTGGGCCGAGCACGCCCGCTGCCGCGAACAGGTCGGAGCGGTCCTGCCCGTGCTGGCCGGATCGGCGGCGCTGACCCGCGAAGGCCGGGTACTGGTCAACGAGATGATCACGCTCTACCACCGTCTGGACGATTGCCCGCCTCCTACGGGGCACCTCGCGCGCGCGGAGGCGTACGTGGCCACCGCCAAGGTGATATGGCAGCAGAGGAACGGTCCGCACAGGCCGTGAGAGACCCCGGGATTGTCCGCCGGAACGACCATGCTCCGGTGTATGTTGACAAGGCTCGAATCGAGGCAGGGAGACGGTTGAATGCCCGGAACGCGTAGGCAAGTTGGAGCAACCGGGGCGCAAACCGTCACCATCAGTTTCGCCGGTTTCAACCGGGCCTGGGCGACGTGGATCGGGGACCGTCTGGAGCGGCGCGGGGTGACGGTCGTCCAGCAGCGCTGGGACCCCCCGGTGGAGGTTCCGCTGGAGGAGTCCCTGCGCGATCTGACGCTCTCCCGGGGCCGAGTCCTGGTGATCCTCAGCGACTGGTACTTCCAGCTCGGCCCCCGCAGCCACGACGAGTGGAACAGGGCACTGCGCGAGGTCGTCGCCCCCGACCCCGACCGCTTCACCGCCGTCTGCGTCACCACGTCCGCGTTGCCCGGCGCCACCGCGGCCCTCGGTGCGGCCGACCTGACCAACGTCGGCGCCGACGAGGCCGAGCGACGGCTCCTGGTGCGCCTGGGCCTGCCCACCGACCCGCTGCCCGAGCCCGTCGAGGCCAGGCAGGGGCCCCGCTATCCGGCCGACACCCCCGAGGTGTGGGGCGGGGTGCCGCGCCGCAACACCCGGTTCACCGGCCGCGAGGAGCTGCTCAGCAAGGCGTACCAGGCCCTCCAGGACGCCGGACCCGGCGCCGGGGTCGTAGCCCTGCACGGCATGTCCGGGGTGGGCAAGACCCAGCTGGCGGCGGAGTACGTCTACCGGTTCGGCTCCGAGTACGACGTCGTGTGGTGGGTGCCCGCCGACCGCCGCGCCCTCTACCGCCAGAAGCTCGCCGAACTCGCCCCCGAACTGGGCCTGTCCACGGGCGCCGAGTACGGCGAGCGGCTGCGGGCCGTCCGGGACGCGCTGCGCCGCGGCGAACCGCACTCCCACTGGCTCCTGGTCCTGGACGGCGCGGACGAGCCCGAACACATCTGGGACCTGGTACCGACCGGCCCCGGCCATGTGCTGATCACCTCCCGCAACCCGGAGTGGAGCGAGCACAACAGCAACCTCGTCGAGGTCCCGGTCTACGAACGCGACGAGTCCGTCGCCTTCATCCGCCGCCGGGCACCGCGCCTGACCCCGGACGACGCCGACCAGCTGGCCGAGGCACTCGAAGACCTCCCGCTCCTCCTCGACCAGACGGCGGGCTGGCTCAACGACTCCGACATGTCCGTCGAGGAGTACATCGAACTCCTCGAAGGCGGCATCGACCAGGACGTCGTCAAGGTCTCCGCCGACTTCCCGCTCGCCTTCCAGACCGCCTGGTCGATACTGCTGAACAAGCTCAAGGAAACCGTCCCGGAATCCGTCGACCTGCTGCGCCTGTGCAGCTTCTTCGCCCCCGGCTCCATCCCCGTGCGGCTGCTGAGGGAAATGCCTCCCGGCGAACTGCCGGAACAGCTCTCCGGCCTGATGAACGACCCGCTGCTGTGGAACAGGGCGATCGGCCAGCTCCGCCAGTACTCCGTGGTCCGCCTGGAGTCCCACGAGATGGCCGGCGAGGAGGCCTCGTCCGGCGAATCGCTCTACATGCACCGCATGGTCCATCAGATCGTCCGCAAGGACATGCCGGAACGCGACCGCCACGAGTTCATCGACGTGGTGCGCAGGGCCCTCGCCGCCGCCGACCCCGGCCGCCCCACCGACACCCGGCTGTGGCCCGCCTACGCCGAGATCACCCCGCATCTGAAGTGGGCCGACGTACTCAAGAGCACCGACCCGGCCGTGCACACCCTGGTGCTCAACTGCCTGCGCTACATGTACCTCTCCGGCGAGTACCGGGCCGGCATCAAGCTGGGCGAGCGCGCCATGAAGGCCTGGCGCGAACTCCTCGGCGAGGACCACCCGAGGGTCTGGGACCTCAGCTACAACTACGCGAACCTGCTGCGCGCCGTCGGCGACTACGCCGGCACCGAAGCCATCGAACGCGCCGCCGTCGACCACCTCCGCGCCGAGCGCGGCGCACAGGACCTGGAACACCTCCGCGCCGCCGGCGGCCTCGCCGCCGACCTGCGGGGCCTCGGCCGGTACGACGAGGCGCTGGAGATGTCCGGCTGGATCCTCGCGGCGTACCGCGAACTGCTGGGCGACCAGGACTCGCGCACGCTCAGCGCACAGAACAACCTGGCCATCTCGCTCCGGCTGCTCGGCAGATACGAAGAATCGCTGGAGTTGAACCGGCGGACGCTGGAGGCCAGGCGGCAGGTGTTGCGCCATCGCCACGGCTGGACGCTCTACTCCGAGATCAACTACGCCACCGACCTACGGCTCCTCGGCCGCTACAACGACGCCCTCTCGCTCCAGAACCAGAGCGTCCGGGTGCACCGGCTGGTCATGGGATCCGACAACCCGCAGACCCTGCGCGCCGAACACAATCTCGCGCTGTGCCAGTACCGCGCGGGCGAGCGAGCCAAGGCCGCGACGCTGTTCACCCGGGTTCTCGAACGGAGCGAGCGGGTGCTCGGCGAGAGCGACCCGCTGACGATGATGTTCGCGGCCAGCCAGAGCTTCTTCGCCCGTGAGCACGCCGACATCGACCAGGCCAGGGCCATAAGCGAGCAGGTGGTCGACGGCTATGTGGACATGCTCGGCGAGCAACACCCGTACGTGGCGGGAACCCGGGCGAACCACGCTCTGATCCTCCGCAACGTGGGTGAACGCGACCACGCGCACGCTCTGTTGGAGGAGGCGCTCGCCGACATGACGCGAGCCGTGGGCGAGCACCACCCCTGGACCCTGGGCTGCGCGGTGAATGCCTCGGCGCTGCGCAACCTGGTGGGCGACCCGGAATCCGCAGCCGCGCTGACGGACGCGATCATCGCCAGGGCCACCGAGGTCCTCGGCCGGACCCATCCGCTGACCCTCTCCGCCCGGATCGCACACGCCGCGGACCTGCGCGGCATCCGTGACCGCGAGCGTGCGGAGAAGGTCGAGCGGGAGGCATTGGGCGACCTGGTCACGACGCTGGGCGCCCAGCACGTCCACACGGTGTCGGCACGCTCCCGCAACCGTCCGTACTGGGACTTCGAACCACAGATCATCTGACGCGGGGCGCCCAGCCCGCGTGCCGAAGGGCCCGCCCCCGCGATCGTCTCGCGGGGGCGGGCCCTTCGGGTTGTGTACAGCGACCGGTCAGGCCTCGAAGACCTCGGCGACCAGCTGGGCCTGCTCGGCCTGGTGGCGCTTGGCCGAGCCGACCGCCGGGGACGAGCTGTGCGGACGCGAGATGCGGCGCAGGCGCTCACCGTGCGGGACGTCGGCGCCGACGGCCAGGTCCAGGTGGTCGATCAGGTTCAGGGCGATGAACGGCCAGGCGCCCTGGTTGGCCGGCTCCTCCTGGGTCCAGAGGTACTTCTCGGCGTTCGGGTACTTGGCGATCTCTGCCTGGAGCTCGGCACCCGGCAGCGGGTACAGGCGCTCCAGCCGGATGATCGCGGTGTCCGTGACGCCGCGCTTCGTGCGCTCGGCCTCCAGGTCGTAGTAGACCTTGCCGGCGCAGAAGACGACCTTGCGGACGTCGGCCGGGTTCACCGAGTCGTCGCCGATCACCGGGCGGAAGCCGCCGGTGGTGAACTCCTCCACCTTCGACGCGGCCGCCTTGAGGCGGAGCATCGACTTCGGGGTGAAGACGATCAGCGGCTTGTGGTGCGGGTTGTGCACCTGCCACCGCAGGAGGTGGAAGTAGTTCGACGGCAGGGTCGGCATGGCGACCGTCATGTTGTTCTGCGCGCACAGCGTGAGGAAGCGCTCCGGGCGGGCGGACGAGTGGTCCGGGCCCTGGCCCTCGTAGCCGTGCGGCAGCAGCAGCGTGACGCCGGAGGTCTGGCCCCACTTCTGCTCGGCCGAGGAGATGAACTCGTCGACGACGGTCTGCGCGCCGTTGACGAAGTCACCGAACTGGGCCTCCCAGACGACCAGCGACTCCGGACGGGCCAGCGAGTAGCCGTACTCGAAGCCCATCGCCGCGTACTCGCTGAGCAGCGAGTCGTAGACGTTGTAACGGGCCTGCTCGTCGGAGAGGTAGAGCAGCGGGGTGTGGTCCTCGCCGGTCACCTGGTCGACGAGGACCGCGTGCCGCTGGCCGAAGGTGCCGCGGCGGGTGTCCTGGCCGGCGAGCCGGACCGGGGTGCCCTCCATCAGCAGCGAACCGATGGCCAGGGTCTCGCCCATGCCCCAGTCGATCGTGCCGTTCTCCACCGAGGCCGCGCGGCGCTGCATCTGCGGCATCAGGCGGGGGTGGACGGTGATCCGGTCGGGGATGTTGACCTGGGACTCCGCGATGACCTTGACGATCTCCGGGGAGATCGCGGTGGTCACGGCGACCGGGAACTCGGGCTGGACCTCGGGGGTGTGCGCCGGGGCCGGCAGCGAGGTGGCCTCGCGGACCTCCGCGAAGACCTTCTCCAGCTGGCCCTGGAAGTCCTGGAGTGCCTGCTCCGCCTCTTCCAGCGTGATGTCGCCGCGACCGATGAGGGACTCGGTGTAGAGCTTGCGCACCGAGCGCTTCTTGTCGATCAGGGTGTACATCTGCGGGTTGGTGAACTCCGGGTTGTCGCCCTCGTTGTGACCGCGGCGGCGGTAGCAGATGAGGTCGATCACGACGTCCTTGTTGAACGCCTGTCGGAACTCGAAGGCGAGCCGCGCGACGCGGACGACGGCCTCGGGGTCGTCGCCGTTGACGTGGATGATCGGCGCCTCGATCATGCGCGCCACGTCGGTGGCGTACATCGAGGAGCGCGAGGACTCCGGGGCGGCGGTGAAGCCGACCTGGTTGTTGATCACCACGTGCACGGTGCCGCCGGTGCGGTAGCCGCGCAGCTGCGACATGTTGAGCGTCTCGGCGACGACGCCCTGGCCCGCGAAGGCCGCGTCGCCGTGAAGCGCGACGGGCAGGACCGTGAAGTCCGTGCCGCCCTTGTTGATGATGTCCTGCTTGGCGCGGGCGATGCCCTCCAGGACCGGGTCGACCGCCTCCAGGTGCGAGGGGTTGGCGGCCAGCGAGACCTTGATCTGCTCGCCGTCCAGACCGGTGAAGGTGCCCTCGGCGCCCAGGTGGTACTTGACGTCGCCGGAGCCGTGCATCGACCGGGGGTCGAGGTTGCCCTCGAACTCGCGGAAGATCTGCGCGTACGACTTGCCGACGATGTTCGCCAGAACGTTCAGCCGGCCGCGGTGGGCCATGCCGATGACGACCTCGTCGAGGCGGGCCTCGGCGGCGGAGTCGATGACCGCGTCGAGCAGCGGGATGACGGACTCGCCGCCCTCCAGCGAGAACCGCTTCTGGCCGACGTACTTGGTCTGCAGGAACGTCTCGAACGCCTCGGCTGCGTTCAGCCGGCGCAGGATGCGCAGCTGCTCCTCGCGCTCGGGCTGCTGGGCGCGCGGGCGCTCCACCCGGTCCTGGAGCCACTTGCGCTGCTTCGGGTCCTGGATGTGCATGAACTCGATGCCGGTGGTGCGGCAGTACGACTCGCGCAGCACACCGAGGATGTCGCGGAGCTTCATCATCGACTTGCCGGCGAAACCGCCGACCGCGAAGTCCCGCTCCAGGTCCCACAGGGTGAGGCCGTGCTCGGTGATGTCCAGGTCGGGGTGCTTGCGCTGGCGGTACTCCAGCGGGTCGGTGTCGGCCATGACGTGGCCGCGGACCCGGTAGGAGTGGATCAGCTCGAAGACCCGCGCGGCCTTGGTCACGTCGTTGTCGTGCGAGGCGTCGATGTCCGTGAGCCAGCGGACCGGCTCGTACGGGATGCGCAGCGACTTGAAGATCTCGTCGTAGAACTCGTTCTCGCCGAGCAGGAGCTGGGCGACGATCCGCAGGAACTCGCCGGAGGCGGCGCCCTGGATGACCCGGTGGTCGTACGTCGAGGTCAGCGTCATGACCTTGGAGATGCCCAGCTTGTTCAGGGTGTCCTGCGAGGTGCCCTGGAACTCGGCCGGGTAGTCCATCGCACCGACACCCATGATGAGGCCCTGTCCGGGCATCAGGCGGGGCACCGAGTGGACGGTGCCGATGCCGCCGGGGTTGGTCAGCGAGGCGGTGACCCCGGTGAAGTCGTCCATGCCGAGCTTGCCGTTGCGGGCGCGGCGGACGATGTCCTCGTAGGCCTGCCAGAACTCGAAGAAGTTGAGCGTCTCGGCCTTCTTGATGGCCGCGACGACCAGCTGGCGGTCGCCGTTCGGCTTCACCAGGTCGATGGCGAGACCGAGGTTGACGTGCTCCGGCTTGACCAGGGTCGGCTTGCCGTCCTTCAGCGCGAAGGAGTGGTTCATCGCCGGCATGGCCTTGAGGGCCTGCACCATCGCGTACCCGATGAGGTGCGTGAAGGAGATCTTCCCGCCCCGGGCGCGCTTGAGGTGGTTGTTGATGACGATGCGGTTGTCGAAGAGCAGCTTCACCGGGACGGCGCGGACGGACGTGGCCGTCGGCAGCTCCAGCGAGGCGTTCATGTTCTTCGCGACGGCGGCCGACGGGCCACGCAGCGTCACGTACTCCGGGCCGGCCGCGGCCTCGGTGGCCGGCGCTGCCGCGGCCTTGGCCGGGGCGGGGGCGGCGGCCTGTGCGGCCGGAGCCGGGGCGGCGGCCTTCGCCGGGGCTGCCGGAGCAGCGGCGGCGGGGGCGGCCTGTGCGGGCGCCGGAGCCGCGGGAGCCGGGGCGGGTGCGGCCGGAGCCGGGGCCTGCGCCGGGGTGGCCTGTGCGGGCGCGGCCGGGGCCGGGGTCACCGCAGCCCCTGTGGCCGGGGCGCCGGGAACGGGCTTGTCCGCCGTGCCGGAGGTACCCGGCTTGTAGTCGGCGAAGAAGTCCCACCAGGCACGATCGACCGAATTGGGATCCTGGAGGTACTGCTGGTAGATCTCGTCGACGAGCCACTCATTGGGCCCGAAAGCAGCAGCCGGGTTCGAACCCGGGCTGGCTTGGTCGGTCGAGATGCTCGAGTTACTGGGGGACTGAGACGACACGGCGGCAACCGCCCTCTTCCGCTTCACAAGGTGATGGACAGCGGAAATCAAGGCTACGCCTCCCCAGCCGTTCCACGCAGGCCGGGCCGGTCTTCGTCGCGCAAGTCACATTGGAAGGCGGGTTTCGGTGCAGGAATTGGCGGGAAACATGCACGGTTCCGCTTCGCTTTGGGTACGCGGCATCGCGGCTACGGCCCCTTGGGCCGTACCCCCTTGAACGGAACACGTAGAACGTGCCCTTCCGGTTCGAACCCTATGTCAACCTCGCGGTTGAGGGACCCCCGGAAGAGTGACCTGGATGCGGCAGCCGCGAACGGATTCGGCCACACCGATGCGTCCGCCGTGCAGATCCACCGCCCAGCGGGCGATCGCCAGGCCCAGGCCCGTACCGCCGTCGCTGCCCGGCCCGTGCGGGGAGGGCACCTCGCCGCGGTTGAAGCGCTCGAAGACCCGGTACCGCTCGGACTCCGGAATGCCCGGCCCCTCGTCCAGGACCTCCAGCGTCAGGGACTCCGGTCCGGGCCCGCGCCGGGCCAGCACGGTGACCCGGCCGTGCGGCGGGCTGTGCTTGACGGCGTTGTCGATCAGATTGGCCACCACCTGGTGCAGGCGTTCCGCGTCCGCGTGCGCGGTCAGCTCGGGCGGCGACACGTCCAGATGCAGATGCACGTCCTTGCGCATGTGGTTCCCGGAACCGGACGACAGCCGGCGGTGCGAGGCGGCGAGGTTCGCCTCCTTCAGCACGCCCGACAGATACGGCCACACCTCGAAACGGCGGGCCTTGAGCGTGACCACGCCGTTGTCCAGGCGGGACAGGTCCAGCAGCGTCTCCACCAGCCTGCCGAGCCGCTCGGTCTGCTTCAGCGCGGTACGCATCGTCTCGGGATCGGCCGAGGACACCCCGTCCACGACGTTCTCCAGCACGGCTCTCAGCGCCGCGATGGGTGTGCGCAGCTCGTGCGAGACATTCGCCACCAGCTCCTTGCGATGCCGGTCCACGGCCTCCAGATCGTCCGCCATGCGGTTGATCGTCTGGGCCAGGTCGCCGAGTTCGTCGCGCCGGTCGGCGCCGCTCACCCGTCTGGTGTAGTCGCCGTGCGAGATGGACCGGGCCACGGTGGTCATCTCGTCCAGCGGCGAGGTCAGACCGTGCGCCACGAACTGGGTGATCAGCAGGGTCGCGATCACCGAGAACACCGTGATGAACCGCAGCTCGGTCCTGGTGCGCACGGCCACCATCAGCAGGCCGGTGGTGATGAAGACCGAGACCACGACGAGCGTGCTCATCTTGGCCTTGATCGAGAAAGGACGCAGTCCGGAACCGGGCCGGGTCATGGAGCCGGGGTCTCCAGGGCGTAGCCCACACCGTGCACGGTGCGGATCCGTTCCGCGCCGATCTTCCGGCGCAGCGCCTTGATGTGGCTGTCGACCGTACGGGTGCCGGAGGCGTCCGCCCAGTCCCAGACCTCGGCCAGCAACTGCTCCCGGGAGAGCACCGCACGCGGCGTATTGGCCAGACAGACCAGCAGGTCGAACTCGGTCGGCGTGAGGTGGACGTCGTCGGCGCGCACCCTGACCCGGCGCTGCGCGTGATCGATCTCCAGCTCGCCGAGGCGCAGGATCCCGCTGCGCGGCGTCACCGCGGCCAGCGCCGCGCGCTCGACCCGGCGCAGCAGGACATGGACCCGGGCCGCCAGCTCGCGCATCGAGAACGGCTTGGTCATGTAGTCGTCGGCGCCGACCCCGAGGCCGACCAGCATGTCCGTCTCGTCGTCCCGGGCGGTCAGCATCAGCACCGGCACCGGCCGCTGGGCCTGCACGCGGCGGCAGACCTCCAGGCCGTCGAAGCCGGGAAGCATGATGTCGAGCACCATCAGATCGGGTTGCCACGCCTCGGCCGCGTCCACCGCCGCCGGGCCGTCGAGTGCGGTCTGCACCAGAAAGCCCTCGGCCCGCAGCCGGGCGGAAATGGCATCGACGATCGTGGGGTCGTCCTCGACCACCAGCACCCGGCGCTGCGCGCCAGGGGTGGCCGCGACGCCGTTGTGGGTGGTGTGTGTCTGTTCCATCGCCCCGCCCCTGCCCCGTTCTCACGGGGGCCATTCCCCCGGACGCACGGTCTTCGCTTGTGGATTTCGTGGGTGATCCCGTTACCGGTCAGCAGCGTAAAGGCAGCGGACTGCTCTCGGCTACGCAGGGTGTAACGCCTCGGGTGCGAGGAAGTGGCGGAGTGTCTGTCTTGTGACGCTTGGCCCCCGGGCTTCCGGGGCCGGTGATACCCGATGGGGGATCTCAGTCTGTCCGAAGTGCGAGATGCACCACGTCGGGCACACCTCGGGCAACATTGACCTCTTCGGTTCTTACCCCATCGAATCCGGCATTCCGCAGGGCCTGTTCGAAGTCGGCGGACGGCTGTGCGGACCACACTGCGAGAACGCCGCCCGGTGTCAGCCGCTCCCGGCAGTCCGCTAGACCGGCGGGGGAGTAGAGGCTCGTGTTGTCCTCGGTGACGGTCCAGTCCGGCCCGTTGTCGATGTCCAGACACAGGGCGTCGTAACGGTCCGTAGTCGTTCTCAGGTACTCGACGAGATCCGTCGTCAGGATCCCGGTCCGCGGATCGGCGAGCGCCGTACCGGAGATCGCGGCCAGCGGCCCCTCCAGGTGCCAGTCCACGATCGCCTGCTCGCGCTCGGCGACGACGATCCGGCCCCACCGCGGCTCGGCGGCGGCCCGGACGAGCGAGAAGCCGACGCCGAGACCCCCGATGAGCACCGACGGGGCCGGCCGGCCGGTGGGCAGGGCGGCCAGCGCCGCGTCGATCAGCAGCCGCTCGGAGCGTCCGTCCGAGGTGTCCATCAGGAAACACCCGTTGGCGATGATCTCGAAGTCGTCGCCCCGCTCCCGCAGGACGACCTCGCCGTGCGGGCCTTCGCGGCGGTCGAGCGTGACGGGGGCGAGAGCGTCGGGGTGGTGGATATCGGGCATGGTGCGGGTCTCCGGTGGATGGCGGACAAGGGTCCCCGCCATCCTGTCCGGTCGGCGCGGCCGGAGGCCAGTGGATTGCCGGATCCGGCCGAGGAGTCACCCGCCGCCGGGGCTACCCGCGCTCCGGGCGCGGGCCACGCACCGTGAGGAACACCGCCCCGGCCACATACGCCGCCCCGGCCACCGCCCACGCAGCGACCTGCGGGCCCGGCTGCATCGGCCACGCCCACACCGCCGCCGCGCCGCCCGGGGTGCGGGGCGCCGCCAGGTAGACGGCGCCGCCGTAGACCGTCATCGGCAGCCAGCTCAGCCGGGCACCGAGCAGGGCGACGGAGGCGGCGGCCACCCCGGTCGCGCCGAGCACGTTGCGCACCATGGCCGGTACGCCGAACTCCTCCGGGTGCCCCGGGACCGCCGCCGCGAGCACTCCGGCCGTCAGCACGGTCAGCGCCAGCAGATGCAGCAGCCGGCGCGGCCACCAGCGGCCCACGGCGGTCCGGTCCAGCTCGTCGGAGTGCGAGTGCAGGCTGGTGCCGATCGCCGAGGAGGCGAGCAGCGGGGCCAGTACGACGACCGGGACACGGGCGGTGTGGTCGAAGTACGGCTGGCTCTGCAGCCAGTGGGCGGCCCAGGCGGCGACGAGGGCGACGCAGGCCAGGGTGGCGGTGGTGAGGGGGAGGGCGCGGGAGCGGAGGTAGAGGAGGGGGAGAGCGGCGCGGGCCGGCTGAGCGCTCACAGGGCCGGCACCTCCGCGGGCTCGCAGCTCTTCAGGGTGGCCAGGAAGCGGCCGAGCCAGGCCCTGCGGTCGGCGTCCGGCATGGTCGTGAGGCGGGTGACGAGGGGGCGGGCGGCCGGGTCCCACGGGGAGTCGTCGCCGGCCAGCCAGGTGCGTACCGCGTCGTCCGTGAGATGCACTCGCTCGGCCACCTTGCGGTCGCTCGTTCTCAAGCCGTCCGGACAGTCGCGGTCCACCAGGGTCAGGGCGGTTTCCGAGGCGTACGTCTGAGGGGCGGTCAGCTTGTTCCGCGTGATGCCCCAGCCGCGCATGACGTGGGCGAGCGCGGCTTCGCCGGCCTTCGGATCGGACTCCGAGTCCACGTATCTGACCGGTGCGCCCGGGACCCCCTCCAACCGCGAGAACATGCCGGCCAGGGCCGCGGAGGCGCTGGGCAGCACCGGGGCGTCGGACGCCTTCACACAGATCTGCGGCGTACCGGCTGCGGGTGCCGAGCAGACCCTGCGCGCCACGGCCGGATCGTCCCGGAACAGGTTCTCGCCCGTCGGCGCGATCACCGCCCCCGCCGCGACCGCCAGCACGAGCGGTACGACGGCCAGCAGGCGCCGCCGGGCGGCGTACGCGAGCAGCGCGGTGGCGGCGATGCCGCCCGTCCAGGCCAGCAGGGCCGGCGCGAACCACCACACCGGGACGGACCCTTCGAACGCGTACGGCCCGGCGGGGTTCAGGAACCGGGCGTCCGACTCCACATAGCTCGGGGCCCCCAGGAGCACGTAGAGAACGGCCGCGAGCACCGGGGCGGTCAGCCGCCACCGCACCAGCCGTCCGGCCACGAAGCCGACGAAGCCGATGGACAGCAGGGAACCGAGATCCGTGACGACGACCGAGAGGGACGGACCGCCTGCCCCGGTGTACGGAGCCGTGGCCGCGAACACCAGGCCCAGCGCGAGCAGGTACCCGGCCGTCGCCCACAGCAAGATCGGCGTCGCGGCCGTCATCACCTGCGCGAGCCGGCTGCGGGGGACCGAGAGCAGCAGTTCGGCGGTGCGGCGGCGGTGCTCCCGGCCGCCCTGCCAGCAGGTGGCCGCTGCGACGAGCGGGCCGCCGAGCAGCGTCGCCGCCGCGTGCAGTTCGGTCTGGGTCGCGCCCCAGCTCCCCTGCCACTGGGCAGCCTTGCTCCACAGCGGAACGAGGAGGGTGAGCGCGACGGCGAGACCGGTCCAGGGGGCGATCCCGCGCCGGAGTTCGGTCCGCAGGGTGCTGCGCAGGGCGGTGCGGGCCGGGGCCCTCCCGGACGGGGGCTTCCCGGCCGCGGTCTTCACGGACGTGGCGGAGGCTGTCATCGGTTCGCCACCGCCGCCCGGTGCGCCCGCAGCGCGGCGGTGTAGCCGCGCTCGATCGGGTTGCCGTCCGGCCGCTCCGCTCCGCCGTCCGCGGTGCCGCCGAGCTCCGTCAGCTCCCGCGTCGTACCCCGGTACGCGATCCGGCCCGCCTCGATCAGCGTGACATCGGTGCAGGCCGCGGCGACATCCTCGACCAGGTGGGTCGAGACGATCACGGTGGTGGTGCGGCCCAGCTCCCGTATCAGCGCCCGGAAATCGACCCGTTGCTCCGGGTCCAGACCGGCAGTGGGCTCGTCGAGCAGCAGCAGGTCCGGATCGTTGACGATCGCCTGGGCGATGCCGACGCGCCGCACCATGCCGCCCGACAGGGTCTTCACCCGTGAGTCGATCCGGTCCGCCAGACCCACCCGGTCCACCGCGCGTTCCACGGCCGCCGGGACCGCCGCCGCGTCCATCTCCTTGAGCCAGGCCACATAGGAGACGAACTCGCGGACCGTGAAGCCCGGGTAGTAGCCGAACTCCTGCGGCAGATAGCCGAGCCTGCGCCGGACCGCCGCCCGGCTGCGATGGTCCGACTCGGAGCCGACCTCGCTGCCGAGCAGTTCCACCCGGCCGCCGGAGGGCGCGGCGACGGTGGCGAGCACCCGGATCAGCGAGGTCTTGCCCGCCCCGTTCGGACCGAGCAGCCCGTGCACGCCGGGCGCGAAGTCCAGATCGACGGCGTCCAGCGCGGTCGTCCTGCGGTGCCGGACGGTCAGCGCCCTGACCTCGACCGTGTTCACGGCCTCGATACCGCTCATGCGTTCACGCTCACAACTTCTCCAGATGGTCGAAGGATCTACGGCGTACGGCGAGCAGCGCGGCGCACACCAGCGCGCCCGCCGCCCAGCCGGCCTGTGCGGCGGGCCCCGCGAAGTACCGCGCGGCCTCGGCCGTCGCCTCGGCGGTCGCCGGGGGCGACGCGGCGAAGGCGGGAAGGACGACGGCGGCGGCCCAGGCCGCGGCGATGGACGTGGCACCGGTACGGCAGCCGACGTACGAACCGAGGGCGAGCGCCGCCAGCGTCATCGCGAGTCCGGGCAGCAGCCATGCCGCCGCGCCGGGCCACCCGGCGGACGGGGGCAGCGCCGCCCCGGCGAGCGTGAGCGCCGGGATGCTCACGGCGAGCACCGCGGCGGTCCTGGTCAGCAGCAGTGGCAGGCCGCCGGACGGGGTGGTGGCGGTGATCTCGTGCATCGGGTCCGCGTGCCGGCCGTAGGAGAGGGCGACCCCGGCCAGCGGCAGCACCGGCGCGACGACGAGGAGCAGCGGGCGGACGGTGTCCCCGGCCCCGGCCCCGTACGCCAGGGCGAGAGCCCCGACGGCCACCAGCACCAGCGCCAGCAGCCACGGCCTGCGCAGCGCGGGCCCGGCGGCCCACAGCAGCCGTCCGGCGCGGGTCGCGGCCCCGGGGAAGCGGTGCCGGACAGTGCGGGCCGACCGGGGGGCGGCCCCCGGGGAGCCGCGCCGGACGCTGCGGGCGGGCCCCCCTGGGCCTCTCGTTCGGATCATGCCGGGCTCGCGTACCTCGCTGCCTGATTCGGCCTGATCCAAACGGAAGGCCCTCGCCGGTACCCCCTCCGCCGCCACCGCGGCCAGTACCTCCGCGCGCACCGCGTCCAGCGCCGCCCCCGCTTCCGGCCGCGTCCGTACCGCCGCCGAGATCCGGGCCGCGCATCCCCCGCACGCCTCCACGTGCTTCTCGACGGACCACGCGTCCGTCTCCGGCACCGAACCGGCGGCGTACCGCCCGGCCAGTTCCTCGCTCACGTGCCAGCGGGGCATGCCGTCGCCTCCCGTCGTGGTCATGCCGTTCCTCCCAGCGGTCCGGCCTTCGCGGCCGACAGCTCCAGTGCGGCGCGCAGCTCGCGTCTGGCCCGCATCGCCCGGGTCTTGACCGTGCCCTCGGGTATGCCCAGGAGCCGGGCCGTCTCGCGGGTCGTCAGCCCGTCGATGACCGTGGCGCGCAGGACCTCCCGCAGTTCGGGCGAGATCCGGTCGAGCGCGGCGCCCACATCCCCGTACTCCAGCCCGGCGAGCACCCGCTCCTCGGCGGACGGCGCGGTGGCGGCCCACTCGTTGCTCCCGGTCCGCCCGGCCCGGGTGGCGAGATCGGTACGGGCGTGGACCCGCTGGGCGTCCACCAGCCGGCGCGAGGCGATCACCCACAGCCAGCCGCCGACCCGGGCACCGCGGTGCGAACCGGCGGAGCGCCAGACCGTCACGAAGGTGTCCTGGAGAACTTCCCGTACGGTCTCGGCATCCGCGCACCGCCTGCCCAGCCGGGCCAGCAGCCAGCCGGCGTGCCGGTCGTAGAGCGTCGCCAGGGCTTCCGTGTCCCCCTGCGCGACGGCACGCAGCAGGGCGTCGTCGTCGTTCGGGTCCTCCCCCGAGGGGCGCAACAGCTTCACACCTCTCTATCGGGCGACGGACCCGGTCCGGTTCACGGACGGCGCTTGTGGTTCACGCCATAGACGGCGCGGGGGATGATCACAGAAGGTAGGGCGTTGCTTCGGGGGGCTTGTGATGGAAAGGGGCCTCACGCGGTGCATCAGCGTACGGACAGGGCGGTTCGCGAAGAACCCTTCGTGGCTCCGCTGCTCGACGCCATCCCGTGCCAGAGCCGCACGGGCGACACCGCTGCCCCGCCGCCTCCGGTCCGCACGGCCCGCCGATGGCTGCGGCTGCTGCCGACGCCCACCGGTACCCCCTTCACCTTCGGGTACCTGCTGGTGCTGGTCGCCACGTCCCTCTTCATGGAGTACGCCGATCCCGACACCGTCGCCGCCGTGCTGCGCGAATCGAGCACGGACGTCGCGCACCTCGGCGAGACCCCGCTGCTCGTCCTGGTGGCCAGCGCCCTGTGGGTCGTCGGCGGGCTCACCTCCCCGTACGTCTTCGCCTTCGCTCTCGTGCTGACCGCGCTGGAGCGCCGCATCGGGGGGTGGCGGACCGCCGCGGTGTTCCTGCTCGGTCATGTCGTGGCGACGCTCGCCACGGAGATCCCGGTCGGGCTCTCCGTGGTCGTCGGGCATCTGCCGGAGTCGTCGCTGCACCGACTCGACTACGGCATCAGCTTCGGGCTGCTGGCGAGTGTGGGCGCGCTCACCGGACTGCTCACCCCGCTGGTGCGGGTGCTGATGCTCGGCGGGGTGGGCGCGATGCTGGTGCGCGACCTGCTCGATCTGGACAACCCGCTCACCAACTGGGGCCATCCGCTGGCACTGCTGCTCGGTGTGGCCTGCTGGCCGCTGCTGCGCCGGGCCGGTGCGGTCGAGGGAGCGGTGGTCAGGGGCGTGGTGCCTTCTCGCCGTGCACCGCGAGATACTCGGCCGCCAGCCAGGGGGCCAGATCGTCGATGAGTACCGCGACGACGGCCGGGTCGGCGGAGGGGTTGCGGCCGATGTGCGCGGCCAGCCGCATCTGCTCGATCCGCTCCGGGTGGTCCGGGTAGTAGCGGCGAACACCTCGGCGGACTCGGCCAGGTCGCTGGTCCAGCCGCGCCACCGCGGCATGACCAGGGTGAAGCCGGACCGGACGAGACGGCGGGCGACGCCCCGGCTCAGATATCGGCGTTCGGCGTCCGTGGTGGCTTCGGCGGCCCTTCGCCGCCAGCGGGGGAGCAGGAGATACAGGTCCCCGTTGGTCTCGCGGGCGAGCAGCGGGGTCGGACGATAGAGCGGCAGCTGTCCGGCGAGATCCTCGCCCAGCAGCGGGGTGCAGAGGCAGGCGACGAAGAAGCCGAGGTCGTTGCGTTCGAGCTCGCTGGTGAGGGTCTCGGCGCGGGACAGCAGGATGCCGACGCCGTCGATCACGTCGAACGAGGCGTCCAGCTCGGCCTCCATGGCGCGGGCCGTCACTTCGTCGGCGGCCGTGGGCGCGCCGCGCAGGGCCAGCAGCAGATCCAGATCGGAGACACCGGGAATGGCCGCGCCGCGCGGAATGCTGCCGTAGATGTACGCGCTGTGCAGGCGCGTGCCGTCGAACGCCTCGGCGATCCGGGACCGGGCCGCCGCCACCACGGGGGCGTACGACGCGGGCACCCGGCTCAGCGAGCCGTCCCGCCGGATCGTCCCGTCCTGGTTCAGCCCTCGGCCACCGCTGTCGTCGTCCATGCGGGCACTGTGCCCGCATTTCCGTGACGAGCCGAATGATTTATCCGCCCCGACGGACGGGGTCGGGGGCCGGGGCCTGGCGATCGGGGGTCGGGGCACGAGCGCGACCGGTCGATCGCTCACAGCGAACACTCCCCGGGGAACAATA
The DNA here is from genome assembly GCF_026340595.1 of Streptomyces sp. NBC_01363. Lineage (GTDB taxonomy): Bacteria > Actinomycetota > Actinomycetes > Streptomycetales > Streptomycetaceae > Streptomyces. The sequence continues at coordinate 108,623 of NZ_JAPEPF010000001.1, read as the reverse complement.
GGCCGCTCAGGAGCATTGAGTCTGGATAGCTCAACTTGACTGCCGAAGGGGAGATCATGGCTATCGATTCCAATGCGGTCACTCCGCTCGCCCTGCCCGTGCTGCCGCTCGACGACGAGGTCGTGCTGCCCGGGATGGTGGTGCCTCTGGACCTGTCCGACACCGATGTACGTGCCGCCGTGGAGGCCGCACAGGTCGCGGCCCGGGACGGCGGCGGCAAGCCCGAGGTGCTTCTGGTGCCGCGGATCGACGGGACGTACACCGGCACCGGTGTCATCGGCACCGTCGAGCAGGTCGGACGGCTTTCGGACGGAGATCCGGGCGCGCTGATCCGCGGCCGGGGCCGGGTGCGGATCGGGGCCGGGACCAGCGGGCCGGGGGGAGCGCTCTGGGTGGAGGGGACACGGGTCGACACGGTCGTTCCCGATCCGCTTCCCGGCGCCGCCGCCGAGCTGGTCAAGGAGTACAAGGCGCTCGCCACCAGCTGGCTGAAGAAGCGCGGCGCCTGGCAGGTCGTGGACCGGGTCCAGCAGATCGAGGACATCTCAGCGCTCGCCGACAATTCCGGTTACTCGCCCTTCCTCACCACCGCCCAGAAGGTGCAGCTCCTGGAGACCACGGACCCGGTCGCCCGGCTGAAGCTCGCCATCCAGTGGCTCGGTGAACACCTCGCCGAGCAGGACGTCGCCGAGTCCATCGCCAAGGACGTCCAGGAGGGCGTCGACAAGCAGCAGCGCGAATTCCTGCTGCGGCGCCAGCTCGAAGCCGTCCGCAAGGAGCTCTCCGATCTCAACGGCGGTCCTGGTTCCGGCGCAGACGAGTCCGACGACTACCGGGCCCGGGTCGAGGCCGCCGACCTTCCCGAGCATGTCCGCGAGGCCGCGCTCAAGGAGGTCGACAAGCTGGAGCGCTCCTCCGACCAGAGCCCCGAGGGCTCCTGGATCAGGACCTGGCTCGACACCGTCCTCGAACTGCCGTGGACCGAGCGGACCGAGGACGCCTACGACATCCGGGGCGCCCAGCGCATCCTCGACGCCGAGCACGCGGGGCTCCAGGACGTGAAGGAGCGCATCACCGAGTACCTCGCCGTCCGCAAGCGGCGCTCCGACCGCGGCCTGGGGGTCGTCGGCGGGCGGCGCGGCGGTGCCGTGCTGGCGCTGGTGGGGCCTCCGGGCGTGGGCAAGACCTCGCTCGGGGAATCCGTCGCGCACGCCATGGGCCGCAAGTTCGTCCGCGTCGCGCTCGGCGGTGTGCGGGACGAGGCGGAGATCCGCGGCCACCGGCGTACGTACGTCGGCGCCCTGCCGGGACGTATCGTCCGAGCCATCAAGGAGGCCGGTTCGATGAACCCGGTCGTCCTGCTCGACGAGATCGACAAGGTCGGCTCCGACTTCCGGGGCGACCCGGCCGCCGCCCTCCTCGAAGTCCTCGACCCGGCGCAGAACCACACCTTCCGCGACCACTACCTGGAGGTCGAGCTCGACCTCAGCGATGTCGTCTTCCTGGCCACAGCCAATGTGCTCGAAGCCATCCCGGAGGCCCTGCTCGACCGCATGGAGCTGGTCAGGCTCGACGGCTACACCGAGGACGAGAAGGTCGTCATCGCCCGGGACCACCTGGTCCCGCGCCAGCTGGAGCGGGCCGGTCTGGCGAAGGACGAGGTGACGCTCGACGAGTCCGCGCTGCGCAAGCTGGCCGGCGAGTACACCCGTGAAGCGGGCGTACGGAACCTGGAGCGGGCCGTCGCCCGGCTGCTCCGCAAGGTCGCGGCCCAGCACGAACTGGGCGACCGGGAGCTTCCGTTCACGGTCACCGAAGCGGATCTGCGCGGTCTGATCGGGCGTCCGCACCACGTCCCCGAGTCCGCCCAGGACCCGGCCGAGCGCCGCACCTCGGTGCCCGGTGTGGCCACCGGACTCGCGGTGACCGGCGCGGGCGGCGACGTGCTGTTCGTGGAGGCGTCGCTGGCCGACCCGGAGACCGGGGCGTCCGGACTGACCCTCACCGGCCAGCTCGGCGACGTCATGAAGGAGTCCGCGCAGATCGCGCTGAGCTTCCTGCGCTCGCACGGCGCGGAGCTGGAACTGCCGGTCGCGGACCTGAAGGACCGCGGCGTGCACATCCACTTCCCGGCGGGCGCGGTCCCGAAGGACGGCCCGAGCGCCGGTATCACCATGACGACGGCGCTGGCCTCGCTGCTCTCCGGACGGCTGGCCCGCACGGACGTGGCGATGACCGGCGAGGTCTCGCTGACCGGACGGGTGCTGCCGATCGGCGGCCTGAAGCAGAAGCTGCTGGCCGCACACCGCGCCGGGATCACCACCGTGGTGATCCCGAAGCGGAACGAGGCCGACCTGGACGACGTCCCCGCCGAGGTCCTGGACACGCTGGAGGTCCACCCGGTGACCGATGTCCGCCAGGTCCTGGAGATCGCCCTGGCCCCGGCCTCCGCGACCAGGCCCGAGGAGAGGATCCCGGCCGCGGCGTAGCCGCCACGGCGTGACGGACGTGGCACCGCGTACGCGACCGGTACGGACGGCCCGCCTTCCCGGCAACGGGTGGGCGGGCCGTTCCGCGTCACGCTGCCCAAGCTGTAGCAGCTGACCCCGGACGGATCGCGTGTCCAGCGGGTCTCCTGCAACCGCGGCGAGCAGTTGTCCGCGGCGGCCGACGGCGGCAGGCGGGTGGTGTGGATCGACGGCACCACCGGCTGGACCGACCTGGTGACGCGGGAGCGGCCCGCGGGCAACTGCGGCTGACGGACCCGGCGACCGACAGGACCTCCCGCTCGCCGGCTCAGGGGCGGTAGATGGTCCCGGGTACCGGCTCGGCGGGAGCCATCAGCTGCGGCACGGTGACGAAGGTGTACCCCTGCTTCTTCAGCGCGTCGATGATGCCGGGCACCGCGGGCACCGTGCCCTTGTAGATGTCGTGCAGCAGGATGACGCCGTCCTTGCTCGCCTGGTCCAGGATGCGCTTCTTGATCAGCGCCGAGTCGGTCGTGGAGTAGTCCTTCGCGGTGGCGCTCCACAGGATCTGGGAGAGCCCCAGGTCCTTGCTGATGTCCGAGACGGTGTCGTCGGTGCGGCCCTGCGGCGGGCGCATGAGGCGCGGCTTCTTGCCGGTGATCTCCGCTATCGCGTCCTGCGTCTTCGCCAGCTCGGCGCGTATCTCGGCCGGCTTGCGGTCCGTCAGGACCTGGTGGGTCCACGTGTGGTTGGCCACCTCGTGCCCCTCGGCGGCGATCCTGCGCACGGTGTCGGGGTGCTTCTTGACGTGGTTCTTGCCCAGCAGGAAGAAGGTCGCGTGCACCTTCTTCTCCTTCAGGATGTCCAGCAGGTGCGGGGTGTCCTCGCCCGGTCCCGCGTCGAAGGTCAGCGCTATGCACTTCGCCTTGCGGCAGTCCGCCGGGCCGAAGGAACCCTTGGCGTCGGAGCCCGCGTCACCACGCGCCGAGGCCGGCGCGGTGGTCTGCATGGAGCAGCCGCTCAGCGTCAGGGTGAGCGCCGTCACAAGGGCGGCGGCCAACCCTGTACCGATCGACTTCGTCTTCATGGACAAGGCGGGTCACTCCTCCGTGGCTGAAACAGGGCGCGCGGTGTGCGGCAGAGAAGGACTATACATAGCGTGTATAGGTCGAATGCGTAGGGGGTCCGCTGCCGCCCCGGAGGGCGAAATCCCTGGTCGGAGGGGTGAAAGCGAAGAGCCCCGGTGGATCACCGGGGCTCTGCTGGGTGAAGCGGTGCGGCAGGCTGGCTCAGCCGTTGGCGAGGGCCTGGACGCGGTCGAGGGCGCCGTTGAAGCGGTCGTGGTCGCCGACGGTGGGGCCGGACGAGGTGTACTGCCATATCGTGTAGAAGCCCCAGCCGGCCGGGAGTTCGCCGACCGTGGAGTCGTAGCGGGCCACCCACAGCGGGTTGGTGGCGCCGAAGCCCGCGTTGTTCCCGGTGCAGGTCTTCCACCAGCTGGTGGCGGTGTAGATGACCGCGTCGCGTCCGGTGCGCGCCTTGTACGTGTTCACGAAGTCGCGGATCCAGGAGACCATGCCGGCCGCGGTCTTGCCGAAGCACTGGTCGCCGTACGGGTTCCACTCGATGTCGAGCACGCCGGGCAGTGTCTTGCCGTCCCGCGACCAGCCGCCCCCGTGGTCCACGAAGTAGTTGGCCTGGACGGCGCCGCTCGTGGTGTTCGGGGTGGCGAAGTGGTACGCGCCGCGGATCATGCCGACGTTGTACGAGCCGTTGTACTGCTGCGCGAAATACTCGTTCGTGTAGTACGTGCCCTCGGTGGCCTTGGTGTAGGCCCACTTCACGCCGCTGTTCCAGAGCGTCGACCAGTTGACGTTGCCCTGGTGGCCGGAGACGTCCACGCCTTCGGTCTGGACGGCGCGGGTGTCCCGCGGCAGTCCGCCCTGGCCGTCGTGGGCGACGACGCCCATGCCCATCGTGGCCGTGCCGCGGGCGGGCTTCTTGGTGGCGGCCGAGTCATGGGTGCCGGCGGCGCTCGCCGCGCCGGGCAGGGTGAGCAGGAGGGAGAGGGCTGCGAGCAGGGTTCCGGCCGCCGCGAAGCGCGAGCGGCGGGACGCCTTGGAAGTGGATCTGAGCACCGGCATGGGGAATGCCTCCGAGGACGTGGTGGGGGGGACGTGCTGATCCCAGGGGCGCCGGGCGCACCCCTGTGACATGAAATGGTGTGAACATGCCATGCATGACGCTACGCACGTAGACCCGTGCTGCGGAAGGGGGCCTGGTCGCTGCCGTTGGTCTACGCCTACGAAATACTGGCGGAGCTGCGGCGATGACCGGCGGCGAAAGAAATTCTCAGCGACAGGAAAGCTCACGAGGGGTGTTGACGTGCGCGGGAGCGAAAGCGGTAGTGAACCCGGCGCGACCGGGGGGAGTGGTGTGGACCACGCATTCCTTGCCCTGGAGCGGGAGTTGGCCGTCTTTCTGCGCCGGGCACGTGCCAACTCGGGGGAGATGGCGCGCGAGGTCCACCCGGAGCTGGAGGCCGCCGCGTACGGACTGCTCGTCCGGTTGGAGTCGGCCGGGCAGCAGCGGGCCACCGATCTCGCGGCCTACTTCGGGGTGGGCAAGGCGACCATGAGCCGTCAACTGCGCGCCCTGGAAGGCCTCGGACTGGTGGCTCGTGAACCCGATCCGGCCGACGGCCGGGCCTTCCTCGTCCACCTCACCGTCGAGGGGCTGGCCCGCTACCGCAGTGTGCGTGACGCCCGCCGTGAGCGCTATGTCCGCAAGCTCGACGACTGGGACCGGGCCGAGGTGGCCGAACTGGCCAGGCTGCTGCACCACTTGAACGCCCGAGCCGAGGACTGACGCGCCGGGCCGACCTCCCGGTGTGCCGTCACAGCACCGCGTGGACCGCCGTCGCGTCGTCGTGGGTCTTGCTGCGGCGCAGACGCACGCGTCCGGTGTCCGCGTCCTCCAGGGCCCTGACCCGGTCGATCAGCGCCTGCGTCCCTTCCTTGCGGAGAACGCCGAGGCAGTCCGCCCAGTCGCCCTCGCGGAACATCTCGGTCCAGCGGGCCGCCCCGTCGGTCAGTGCGGCGATGGACCGCACCTGGTCGAGCGGGGTGCGCCCGGTGACCGCGCGGGCCGCCACGGAGGGGTCGGCGGCGGCGGTGAAGAAGCCGCCCTCCTTGTTCCGCACCCGGGCGTCGGTGATCGCCTCGGTGCTCAGCGAGCCGGGCGGCAGCCGGTCGAGCCGGTCGTCGAGCAGGGGGCGCACACTTCCGTCGTGCGCCTCGAACAGCAGTACGGAATCGGAGAGCACCAGGTGTTCGACCTCGCGGTCGTCCCAGCGCGCCATGACGACCGTGGCCTGAGGTGTGCGTACGTGAGAAAGGTCACACAGGGAACGGTGCGTGTCGGCGGTGCGCCGGATGGACACTGCCAGGATCTCCTGAAGAGTCAGATCCCGCCGCGAACCGGACAGTTCGACCAGTGCGCCGCCCAGTCGGGCGGTGAACCAGGGGACCGAGTGCACACAACCGTCGTCCCCCCGGGGCGGGGTCACTCCGTCGAGCAGGATCAGCGCCCCGCCCTGGCCGGAAGCGGGAAGCGCGGTGGCGGCCCAGTCCTCGTTCGGGCGTTCCGGGCTGCCGGGGGCGGTGGCCAGTTCGATGCGCATGCGGCCAGTCTGCACGACGCCTTCACGAGCCCTGCACCCGCCCGGGATTGGCCTGCACCAGCAGGTCAGGCGAGTGCCCGGAGCGGAAGGAATGACTCCGTGGGGCGTGCGGGCGGGCATCCTGCCAAAGCCTGCGCGGAAGTTCCAGCCGAAGGACCAGGTGTGGCCGAAGGCCCCCCGGGGCAAACTTGTTCGCCAACTCTGGAGTGTTGTTCACTCGTTCAGGTGGCGGAGTGGTTGATGCGCGCCCCCCTCTCAAAAGCACTGGAATGGTCGGAAGCCGTACCAGGGGTCGGGGCGCTCGTTACATGTGACCGTGCGTCACCTCTGCTTCAAGGGCGGACGAGTCAAGATTGCGAGCACCGGTGCAGAAGAAGCGGCCTCGGAGCAAGGGCAGCAAGCAGCGCGGTTCCGGGGCGACGCCACCGGCACCTGCCGAGAGCGAGGGCGCCCGGCGCACCGTGCGCGTACGGAGCCGGCTGGTCGCCGGTGTCGCGGTCGTCGGTATCACCGTCATCGCCGCGGGTACGCCCGCGATCCTCGCCGCCTCCTCCGAACTGAACGAATCGCAACGGCTGGTCACCCTCGCCGAGCTGAACCAGCAGGCCCTCGCCCTCGCCCACGCCCTCGCGGACGAGCGCGACGAGGTCACCGCCCGGATCGCCGCCGGACGTGACGGGAAGTCCGGCGCGACGGACGGCAAGGACGACTCCCGCGGCCGCAGCGCCCGCGTCGACCAGCAGGTCGACGAGATCAGGGGCACGGCCCCGGAGGCACTGCGCCGCGACCTCTCCACCATCCCCTCCCTGCGCCGCGACGCGCTCAGCGGCAAGGGCACGGCACTGGAGGCCCACCAGGCCTACTCCGAGGTCATCGCCAAGCTCCACGACCTCGCCGACGAACTCGCCGAGAAGACCCCGCCGCGCGCGGCCGAGGCCACCCGCGCCCCGCTCGCCCTCGGGCAGGCCACCGAGCAGGCCTCCGCCACCCGCGGTCTGCTGATCGCCGCGCTCTCGGTGCCCCGCAAGGACACGGTCCCGCAGACCGACCCGCTGACCGGGCTCCCGACGCAGCCCCAGGACAGCGGCAGCGACAAGGACGACCGCACCCGTGACGAGCTGAGCGCCGCCGCCCAGCAGGCCCGAGTCCGCGAACTCGGCTCGCTCGCCGACTTCGACCAGGCCGCGGGCGCCACCGCCCGCGACAAGCTGTCGTCCACCGTCACCGGTCCCGAGGTCAACAGCGCGGAGAAGTACCTCAACTCCCTCACCGACCGCCCCGAGCTGTCGGACTCCGACCAGCAGACCAACCGCAAGAAGGTCGAGGCGGCGTTCTCCGCCCGGATCGACCGGATGCGGAGCGTCGAGTCGGCCCTCGGCACCGAACAGATCCAGCGCCTGGAGCAGTTGCGCGACGACGACGTCACCGCGCTCGAACTGCGCATCGCGCTGCTCGGCGGCTGTCTGCTGATCGCCGTCGGCGTCTCCACCGCCGTGGCCCGCACCCTCACCCAGCCACTCGCCGTCCTGCGGATCGGCGCCGCCCGCCTCGCCTCGGAGCCCGACACCGCCGAGCCGATCCGCTACACCGGTCGCAACGACGAGTTCGCCCAGGTCGTACGGTCCCTCAACAGCCTGCACGGCAAGCTCCAGGGGCTCCTCCACGAGTTCAACGGCCGCTTCGAGAGCCTGCAGACCGAGCGCGGCGAGCTGATCGCCGGGCGCGAGGCCCTCACCGTCCAGCGCGCCGAGCTCCAGGTCCTGGCCTCCGACCTCACCGCCCAGCTGGAGCGGCTGAAGAACACGGTCCACCACACCTTCGTCAACCTCTCGCTGCGCACCCTCGGCCTCGTCGAGCGCCAGCTCGGGGTCATCGAGAGCCTGGAGGAGCGGGAGCACGACCCGGAGCGGCTCGCCACCCTCTTCAAGCTCGACCACATGGCCACCGTCATGCGCAGGCACAGCGAGAACATGCTGGTCCTCGCGGGCGCCGAGCACGGCCACGGGCACGCGGGACCGATCCCGCTGGTCGACGTGTTGCGCGCCGCCGTGTCGGAGATCGAGCGGTACGAGCGGGTCACCATCCAGTCCCTGCCGCCGCACGCCCAGATCGCCGGCTTCGCCGCCGACGACCTCAGCCACCTCGTCGCCGAACTCCTGGAGAACGCGACCTCCTTCTCGCCGCCGGACTCCCACGTCCAGCTCTCCGGCTGGCTGCTGGAGAGCGGCGAGGTGATGCTCTCCGTGCAGGACGAGGGCATCGGGATGTCGCCGGTGCGGATGGGCGAGCTCAACAGCCGGCTGGGCGACCCCACTCTGTTCGATTCGGGCGAGCCGGACGAAAAGGGGGCGTCCGGGGCCGGTCTCGGCCTCCAGGTCACCTCCCTGCTGGCGGCGCGCCACGGCGTACGGGTCCAGCTGCGCGACCACAAGGGCAGCGGGGTCACCGCGGTCGTCGTCCTGCCCCAGGCCCTGCTGCCGAAGGCGCCCCCGGCCGCCACCCCGCCGCCGGTGCAGGTCCCCGGGGAGGCGCCCGCGCTGAACCTGCCGGGATCGGTCGCCGAGGCCAACTCCAACGCACTGTCGGGCCGTACGCTCGGCCTGCCCGGGGACCCGCTGATCGCCGCCGCCGAGCAGACGATCCGCGAGGCGGGCGCCGAGCCGGCACCCGCCGCCACCCCTGCGCCCGCCGCCACCCCCGGGCCCGCCCCGGCCCGGACGGAGGCCCCGGCCGCGACGGAGGTTCCGGTCGAGGCGGAGTCCGAGGTCACGATGCAGGTCCGGCTCCCGGTGGTGCCGGAGTTCGCGGACACACCCGAGATCAGGGTGCCCGACCCGTACGCCATCGGCCCCGACCGCCACGAGCACGTCGCGGACGAGACCCCGGAGCCGTACACCGCCGCCCCGGCGCCCGCTCCTGCCCCGGCCCCCACACCCGTGGCCGACGCACTGCCCGGCCCCCGGCAGCCGGAACAGCAGTCGCAGCAGGCCGAACGCATCACGGACAAGGGGCTGCCCAAGCGCACCCCCAAGGTCGTCAAGCCCACCGCTGCACCCACCACCGAGCGCAAGGGCAGTCTGGACAAGGAGGCGCTGCGCCGTCGGCTCGGCGGCTTCCACCAGGGCGCGAAGGAAGGCCGCCGGGACGTCGAGGCGGAGATCGCCGAGATCACGGCCACGCAGTCCCTCCCGGGAGCCACCGGACCAGGTGGACACCCCGTACGTACCGATCAGACGGATGAGACGGGGGACACAGTCGAGGAGGCACGCAGTTGACTGCGCCCAGCACATTCGGGCTGAGTACCGAGGCCCGTAACCTTCACTGGTTGCTGAGCAATCTGGTGGAGGAGGTGCCAGGGGTCCACTCGGTCACCGTCGTCTCGTCCGACGGACTGATGCTGCTCTCCTCCGACCCCGGCCATCTGGTCGCCCGGAGCACCGGCGGGCAGGACGGCCCCAAGGGCTCCAGCGCCGACCTGGCGACCATTGTTTCCGGCATCGGCAGCCTCACCATCGGCGCCGCCAAGCTGATGGACGGCGGCGGCGTCAAGCAGACGATGGTCGCCATGGACGAAGGCAGTGTCTTCGTCATGTCGATCAGCGACGGCTCGCTGCTCGGTGTGCACGCCACCCCGGACTGCGACATGAGCGTCATCGCCTACCACATGGCGCTCTTCGTCGGCCGGGCCGGACATGTACTCACCCCCGAACTCCGCAGTGAACTGCGCAAATCGATGGAGAGCACCCAGTGAAGCCCGCTGCTGAACCCGCCCGCAGGCTCCCCGTCCGCGGGTCCGACCGAAGGCCCGCGCGGGTCCGCCCGTACTCGCTCACCGGCGGACGCACCCGCTTCGGTCACGTCCTGCTCGTCGAGACATTCGTCGCCGCGCTCGAAGCGCCCGAGGAGCGCCGGGAGCTGACCAACGGCAACCTGGCCGGCCGCGTCATGCCGGAACTCCAGGCCATCGTCGAAATCTGCCGCCGGATGCGTACGGTCGCGGAGATCTCGGCCCTGTTGAAGATGCCGCTCGGCGTGGTCCGGGTGCTGCTCAGCGACTTGGCCGACCAGGGAAAGATCCGCGTGTACGGGACCGGTCACGGCACCGGCCAGCCCGACCGCGCACTGCTCGAAAGGGTGCTCAATGGACTCCGCCGTCTCTGAGTCGCCGCTCTTCGCCCCGCGGCAGCCGGGCGCCAGGGACCAGGCCGAGGAATCGCTCCAGGCCTGGCAGTTGGACCACACCAGGGCCCCCATCGCCACGAAGATCGTGGTCGCGGGCGGGTTCGGCGTGGGCAAGACGACCTTCGTCGGGTCGGTCTCCGAGATCACCCCGCTGAAGACCGAAGCGATGATGACCCAGGCCAGCGAGGAGACCGATGATCTCTCCGCGACGCCCGACAAGGTCACCACGACCGTCGCGATGGACTTCGGCCGGATCACGCTCGACGACGACCTCGTGCTGTACGTGTTCGGCACACCGGGCCAGCAGCGCTTCTGGTTCATGTGGGACGACCTGGTGCGCGGCGCGATCGGCGCGGTCGTGATGGCAGACACCCGTCGGCTCGCCGACTGCTTCCCCGCCCTCGACTACTTCGAGAGCTGCGGGCTGCCGTACATCGTCGCCGTCAACCACTTCGAGGGAACCCCCGGGTTCGAGGCCGAGGACGTACGGGAGGCCCTGACGGTCCCGCCGCACGTGCCTGTTGTGATCATGGACGCGCGCAACAAGATCACCGTCATCGAGTCGCTGCTGGCCCTGGTGGGCCACGCTCTCGATGCCACCCCGGCCTAGGCCGTGTCGTCGGACCGCCGGCTGCCGCGCGACGTCCGACGACACGACCCAGCTACACACAACGGAGAACCGCGATGCGGAAGATACTCATAGTCGGAGCCGGCCAGTCCGGACTCCAGCTGGCCCTCGGACTGCAGTCCCGCGGGTACGAAGTCACCCTGATGTCCAACCGCACGGCCGACGAGATCCGCTCCGGCCGGGTCATGTCGACGCAGTGCATGTTCCACACGGCGCTCCAGCACGAGCGTGACTACCAGCTCAACTTCTGGGAGTCCCAGGCCCCGCGCATCGAGGGCCTCGGTGTCTCGGTCGCCGCGCCGGACTCCTCGCGCGCCGTCGACTGGGTCGGCAAGCTGGACGGCATCGCCCAGTCCGTCGACCAGCGCGTGAAGATGGCCGGCTGGATGGAGACCTTCGCCCAGCGCGGCGGACAACTCGTCATCCACGGCGCGGCCGTCTCCGACCTGGACTACTTCTCCCGCACCTACGACCTGGTGATGGTCTCCGCGGGCAAGGGCGAGCTGGTCTCCATGTTCGGCCGGGACGCCTCCCGTTCGCCGTTCGACGCCCCGCAGCGCGCCCTGGCCGTGGCGTACGTCCACGGCATGGGCCCGCGCCCGGAGCACCCCGACTTCGACGCGGTCCGCTGCAACCTGGTCCCCGGTGTCGGCGAGCTCTTCGTGATGCCGACCCTGACCACGTCCGGCCGCGCCGACATCCTGTTCTGGGAGGGCGTCCCGGGCGGCCCGCTCGACGTGTTCCAGGGCATCAAGGACCCCTCCGAGCACCTGGCGAAGACGCTGGAGCTCATGGAGCGGTTCACGCCGTGGGAGTACGCCCGCGCCACCAAGGTCGAACTGACCGACGCCAACGGCACCCTGGCGGGCCGCTACGCTCCGACCGTCCGCAAGCCGATCGGCCGGCTGCCCGGCGGCGGTCTGGTGCTCGGCGTCGCGGATGTCGTCGTCGCCAACGACCCGATCACCGGCCAGGGCTCCAACTCGGCCTCCAAGTGCGCCAACGCCTACCTGGACTCGATCATCGAGCACGGCGACCGGGAGTTCGACGCGGAGTGGATGCAGGCCACGTTCGACCGTTACTGGGACACCGCGCAGCACGTCGTGAAGTGGACCAACGCGATGCTCGGCGTACCGCCGGAGCACGTACTGAACCTGATCGGCGCCGCCGGCCAGCTCCAGCCGGTCGCCAACCGCTTCGCCAACGGCTTCAACAACCCGGCGGACTTCGACAACTTCTTCTTCGACCCGGAGAAGACCAACGCGTACCTGGCCGAGGTCTCGGGGGCGGCGCAGACCGCCTGACCGACGACAGCAGGGCCGGGACCTGTCGGACATCCGACCGGACCCGGCCCTGCTGTCGTTCCCGCTCCGCGCCGCCTACTGCCCGGAGCCCGAGGGGGCCGACGACGAGCCGTACCCCGCATCCGAGCCGGAGGAAGCCCCCTGCGGGAGCCTCGGCGGCCGGTACGTGGACAGCGGCGCGCTCTGCGGGTCGGGCCGTACGGCGCCGAGCAGCGGGTTCGACGCCACCGGCGAGACCTTCACCCGTGAGCCCGGCCGGGGTGCCTGCACCACCAGACCGTTGCCGATGTACATCGCCACATGCGTGGCCTTCGGGAAGTAGATCACCAGGTCACCCGGGCGCAGCGCGTTCGTCGGCACCTTCCGCAGCTGCCGCCACTGTTCCTGTGACGTCCGCGGAATGACCCGGCCCGCCTTCGCCCAGGCCTGCGAGGTGAGCCCCGAGCAGTCGAAGGAGTCCGGCCCCTCCGCGCCCCACACGTACGGCTTGCCGACCTGGCCGATCGCGTACTTCACCGCCTCGCCGCCCGCCTCGGACGGCGGCCGTGTCGAGGACAGCGCCCCCGAGGCGACCAGGGCGCCCTGGGCCTTCTCCGTGTCCCGCTGTTCGAGCCGGGACAGCTCGGTGAGCTGGGGGCTGGAGAGCTTGGCCAGCATCGACTCGACGGCCTTCAGCCGCGACCGGACCGTGTCCCGCTGTTTCTTCTGCTTCGCGGCCAGCACCTGCTGCCGGTCGAGGACCTTGCGGGACTCGGTCGCCAGCTCGTCGGCGTGCTTCTCGGCGCCGGTGAGCCGCTGCACCGTCGCCGCCCGCCCGGCCGCCGCGCGCCGGATCACATGCTCCTGGTCCAGGAGGTGTTCGGGGTCCCGGGACAGCAGGAGCCGCATGTACGCGGAGAAGTCGGACCGGCCCTGGTACTGCTCCCGGGCCAGTCGCCCCGCCTCGTCGCGGCTGTCGGCCAGCGCGGTCCGGGCGGCGACGAGAGCGATGTCGAGCTTCTTCGCCTGTGCCGCGCGCTTCTTCAGCTCGGCGGCGGTCCCGTTGTACGTCTCGGTGGCCTCCTCGGCCTGCTGGTACAGCTGCCGCAGCTCGGACAGGAGTTGGGCGACGCTCCTGTTCGTACCCGTGGGCGTGGACCCCGCAGCGGGCGGCACGGGCGCGGCGGCCGCCGACGAGGTCACGACGAGCGCGGCCAGGGCGGCGGTGCAGACCGGACGCAAGACTCCGCCTGACACAACATCACCTCCGGTGACGGGGCGATCACGGGAATTCCCCATAAGTGGGCGCAACGCGTCAATACGGTCACCCGGTGTCCGGAGATGCAAGAACCGCACGGTGTGGCGGCAGGCGGGTTCGCCCGGAAGGCCGTGGGGAGGGCGCGGTGCGTGTGCGCGGTGAACGGTTCGGGGTACGACTTTCCACGCTCTGGCGGTCATTGACCGTCGGCGTCCTGGCGCTCGCGCTGGCAGGTGGCGCAATCTCTGCGGAGGCGGCTCCGGACCCATCTCGTCCACCTGTTCCGGTCCCTTCTGCAGCACCCCGTGCCGAGGGGGCGCCGTCGGAGGCCCCCGGTGGCCTGCCGAGCGGCAGCCCGTCCTCCTCCGCGCTGCCCTCGAAGCCTTCACAGCCCAAGACGGCCGCGCCGAAGGGTGGGACCGGGGCGGCCGATGCGCCGACGACCAGTGACGCGGTGTACGCCTACGACGCGGCCGGGCGGCTGGTCGGGGTGACCGATCCGGGTGGTGAGACGGCCCGCTACCGCTACGACGAGGCCGGCAACCGTCTGGGAGTGGACCGCTTCGCCTCCAGCATGCTGTCCGTGCTGTCGGTGGTCCCCGTGAGAGCTGTGGCCGGGGCCAAGGTGACGCTGTCGGGCACAGGCTTCTCCACGACAGCCGCAGACAACGCTGTCTCTTTCGGCGGCAAGGCGGCCGCGGTCACCTCTGCGACAGCCACCCGACTGGTCGTGACTGTTCCGGTGGGGGCGGTCGACGGCAAGGTCTCGGTGAAGGTGGGCAGTTCAAGTGCCCAGTCGGCTGAGTCGTTCGCCCTCGCGCCCTCGGGCCCGGTTGTCTCCACGATGGAGCCTGTATCCGGGGCACCTGGTACGCGGGTGGTGCTGACGGGCTCGGGGTTCGCCTCGGCGGCGACGGACAACGTGGTGCGCTTCAACGGCGGGACGCTGAGCGAACTGGTCGAAGTCACGGGCACGTCGGTGACGGTGAAGGTGCCCGAGGGGGCCACCACCGGCCGCGTTCAATTGGAGACGCCGGACGGAATCGCTACGGTGCCGTCGGACTTCAAGATCACGGCCGGCAGCGATGACGGTACGTTCGAGACCACCGTGCGTACCTCGGTGACGGACGACAACCCGCCGACAGCGGCGGTCACGACGCCGGGCAGACGTGCGCAGGTGCTGTTCGACGCCGAGCAGGGTGACGACATCGGCTTCGGGATCACTGCGTCGACGTTCAACTCGACTGTCGGGCTCCGGTTGTACGACCCGCAAGGCGCCCAGGTGGGCAGCACCGGTTATGTGGCGGCGGACGGTGGCAACTGGCAGGCCCACGACCTTGCCATGACCGGTACGTATTCCCTGGTGGTCGATCCGGGATCGGCCAACATCGGTGCGGCCACGGTGACGGTGTCCAAGGCCTCCGGCGGTGTGCTGGACCTGTCGGCGCCGACCGCTGACACGCCGATGCTGCGGCCGGGGCAGGAGGGCCACTGGACGCTGTCCGGCGGCAAGGGCGAGTCGCTCAGCATTGGTATCGACGCCACCGGCATGGCGGAGGGCGCGTCCTTGCGCGTGGACCTGCTGGGACCGGGCGGAGAGTCCGTGGATCTCGCCTACGCATCGGGGGGATCCACCGGAAAACTGGAAGTTAACGCGTTGCCCACCTCGGACCGCTACGACCTGTGGCTGCACCCCACGAATGTCGCCACAGGTACGGCCAAGGTGACAGGTTCGCACTACGCGGACGCCGGGCAGCTCGCTGTCACGGGCCCCGATACGGAACTCACCATCACCAGGCCGGGCCAGAACGGAATCGCTCACTTCTCTGCCCAGCTGGGCCGGCGCATCTCGCTGGGGGCCAGGTCCCAGGGCTTCCCGGCGTACACGTCGCTCGAAGTGCGAGGGCCGGACGGCAAGGTGGTGGACAGCAGTTTCATCGTGTCCGCGGACTCCACCAGTGAGTGGGACAGCCCCACCCTGACGGCGAGCGGCACCTACACGCTCAGCCTGAAGCCGCAGAACATAGGCACCGGCAAACTGACGCTGACGCTGTCGAACCCGACGGTCACCCCCGAGCTCACCACGACCGGGCCAACGGCTGACGTGACCATCGACCGGTGCGGACAGAACGCGGAATCGACCTTCCAGGCCACGGCAGGAGATGACCTGTCGCTGGGTTTCAGCAGCAACACCTTCACCTCGTTCTCGTCCGTCACCGTACTGGCGCCTTCTGGCAGAGAGGTCATCGACGACGCGACCTTGTCGGCCGGTTCCGTACGCGCCTTCAAATTGCCGGACCTGCCTGAGACCGGCCTGTACCGCGTGGTGATCGACCCATATTTGGGCGCTGCCGGAACCGTACGGCTCACGCTGTCGGCGGATGTGGTGAGCGCACTGACGGTCGACGGTGCCGCCCAGTCGGCCGTCATCGCGCGACCCGGCCAGCAAATCCGTGCTGAGTTCATCGCACCGGACGCCAAGGTGTTCGGGTTCGCCCTGACCGACAGCACGCTTGCCGCGTCGGGTGAGGCGTATCTGGTGGGGCCCGCCGGCGGAGAGGGAACCTACCTCGGTTATGTCTCTGCCCACTCGCCGGTGGCGTTCTACATCACCGGAGTGGCTCCGGGCGCCAAGTATGCGGTGGTGATCACCCCTGACAATGTGGCCACGGGTGCGGCCAAGCTGTGGCTGTCGAATCCGGTCACCGTCGGCGAGCTGTCGGCGGCTCAGCCCACCGCCGGCGGGGACATCACCCGTCCCGGGCAGCAGCTGGAGTTCACCTACAACGCGGCGGCAGGGGACGGGGCGGCTGTCGTGTTGAGCGACAGCACCCTGACCGAGCTGGCCAGAGTGGCGCACTGGGCACCTGGTGCCAGTGTGGACGAACGCCTGGGCTACATGTCGGACACGACCTTCGACGGTGCGTTGCGGGCTCCGCTGGCCGCCGGCACACACAAGGTGCTGCTTCAGCCCGATGAGCCGGCGACCGGTCACGTGAAGGCCACCCTGCTGCCCGACGCGGACGGCGGCGCGCTGATTGCGGATGGCGGCAGGAAGACTGCCTCGGTCAGCACGGCCGGCCAGAACGCCCGCTACACCTTCACCGGTACCAAGGGCCAGAAGCTCACCCTCGGCCTTGACACCCCGCCCAGCGCCTGGGAATTGTCACTGTGGGGGCCGGACGGCAAGTGGCTCTACGACGCTGCCTACATGAACGACACCACGGTGACAAAGGACCTGTCGGCCCTGCCCGCCACGGGCACGTACACCTTGACCGTGAACCCGTGGTCCTCCAAGACCGGCACGTTCAACCTGGGCCTGACAACCACCCTCACGGCCGCCCCAGCAGCCAGCAAGGACAGAGTAACTCCCCCATCCGGTTCCGGTGCTGCGGCGAAGAAGGCGACGGCGAGCGCGGGCATCCTGCCCCAGGGTGCTGATGCCTGGCAGCCTGGCAAAGCGAACCTGAAGGGCCGGGACTGGATCACCTCCCGGGGCAAGACGCCGAAGGCGCCCTCGAAGCTCAGAGCTCCGCCAGGCACCACGGCCCTGACCGGCCGGGTACTGAAACTGGACGGCAAACCACTGGCCGACGTAACCGTCCGGGTCGATGACAAGCGCGGGCGCACAGACGCCGAGGGCCGCTTCCTGCTGACGGGCATCAACGAGGACGCCACCACCCTGGTCGTGGACGGCGCGAGCGCCAACACCGGGCAACGCCAGTACGGCCGTTACGACATCCGCCGGAAGAGTGTCCGCACTCAACGACACGGCCGGGTCGCTCACCACCGTCGTCTACGACAAGCTGAACCAGCCCCGCAAGGTCACCGACCCCCTCGGCCGGTCGACGGGCTTCGACTACGACGACAACGGCAACCTCACCGCCCTCACCGACGCCCGGAACAACACGGCCAGGTGGGACTACGACGACGCGGACCGCCCCAGGACGGCCACCGACGCCATGGGTGCCCAGGCCACGTTCGAGTACGACGCGGCCGGTTTGCTCAAGAAGGCGACCAGCCGTTCCGGGAAGATCGCGATCGCCACCTACGACCTTCTGGGCCGGGCCAAGACCGCCCAGTACGGCGTCGACATCGCCGGCCAGGCCGAATCCAGTGTCAGTTACGACTACGACGGCCACGACCTGCTCAAGCAGATCAACGACAGTCAGGCCGGCAACCAGTCCTTCATCTACGACACCTACGACCGGCCCAAGACAGTGACCGGCCCCAACGGCACCGTCAGCTACGACTACGACGCAGCCGACCGCCGCAAGACGATGACCGCAGGCGGTCAGACGACCAGCTACGGCTTCGACACGTCCAGCATCCTCACCTCCATCACGTCGGGCACCCAGGAAATCGGGTTCGAGCTGGATGCGGTGGGCCGGGAAAAGACCGCGACGATGCCCGGCGGCATCACCCGCACCACCGGCTACGACAAGACCGGCACCATCAAATCCATCACCTACGCCCAGGGCACCAGCAACATCGGCGACCTGAACTACACCCGCGACGAACGGGCCCTGCAGACCGGCCTGACCGGCTCCCTCGCGAACGTCGCTCTGCCGGCCGCCGAGTCGGGCACCGCCTTCGGCAAGGACAACCGCATCACCACCTACGGCGGCCGCTCCTTCACCTACGACGCGGACGGCCAGCTCAAGACGGACGGCATCCGCGACTACACCTGGAACGCGCGGGGCCAGCTCTCCGGCCTGACCAAGGCCGGAGAGAGCAGTAGTTTCGGATACGACGCCCTGGGCACCCGCAGCACCAGGACCGTCGGCGGGACGACGAACAAGTTCCTCACCGACGGCAGCAACCCGCTGGTCGAACAGAACGCTATGGGCGACACCACCGCGACCGTGGCCACCTCCGGGCTGGACCAATTCCTCACCCGGACCGAGAACGGTGCCACCCAGGTCTACCTGACCGACGCACTCGGCTCAGTGATCGGCCTCGCCAACAGCGACGGCACCATCGCCACGAAATACGCCTACGACCCCAACGGCCAGGCCACCGCAACCGGCACGGCCTCGTCCAACCCGTACACCTTCACCGGCCGCGAGTCCGACGGCACCGGCCTGCTCTACTACCGTGACCGCTACTACGACCCCGAAACCGGCCGCTTCATCTCCCAGGACCCCATCGGCCAGGCCGGTGGCACCAACCTCTACCAGTACGCCCTGTCCTCACCCACCACCTACACCGACCCCACCGGCGACAACCCCATGATCGCCGCCTGCGCCGTCGGCGGCCTCATGGACGGCGGCATCGACTGGGCGTTCCAGCGACTCTCCGGCCGCAAGGTCAACTGGGGACAGGTCGGCAACGCCGCCCTGACCGGCTGCATGATGGGCATGGTCGGCGAAGCCCTGAGCGCCTTCATGGCCGCCAGAGGCACCATGCGCCTCGGGAGTTGCCCGACGGGCAATAGCTTCACCGCCGACACCCCGGTCGCCATGGCAGACGGCACAAGCAAGCCGATCAAGGACATCAAGACCGGCGACAAGGTTCTCGCCACCGACCCGCAGACCGGCGAAACCGGCCCCCGTGCCGTCACCGCGCTCATCGAGGGGAACGGGGAGAAGCAACTCGTCGACCTCACCATCGACACCGATCAAGCGCAGAACACGAAGAACGGCAACATCACCGCCACCGAAGGCCACCCGTTCTGGGTCCCCGCATTCCACCAGTGGATAGAGGCAGGAAACCTCAAAGCCGGGCAATGGCTCCAAACGAGCGCCGGCACCTGGGTCCAGATCACCGCCACCAAGCACCGGGCCCAGTCAACGAAGGTCTACAACCTCACCGTTGATGACCTGCATACGTACTATGTGCTGGCGGGCGAGACGCCGGTCCTCGTTCACAACAGCAATTGCCCCAACGGGAAGCTGTCGGATCCTCTGCCCAGGGGGATGAATAACAAGATCGCTTCGGCCTACGATAAAGTGAAGGCAGGGGAGATCCCTTCGCACAACACCTATTCAGGGCATGAACATCCATGGTGGGCAGGGTCCAAGGAGTATCGCGTGCCCAACAGGCCGGAAACTGACAGAATCCTGGAAAAGGAGTTGCCGAACGGCGTCAAGGTGTACGGCTGGACGTCCACGCATTACACGAAAATTCAACGCTTCAGTGCACCCCACTTCCCTGACTCGGGGTGGAATTAGTAGCTTTATTGGTTAACTGGTGCAGCGACCGATTGATTGTCGCTGCACCAGTTCCGGTTTGGGGATGAGATATGCCTGGCGAAGTGCCTGTGACGGTTGCGGTGGATTTTCCATTGTACGTGGTATCGGATGAAGAGTCTGGGGATGTGCTTGTTGCGGCCGAAGGGGTAGAGGGTTTTTTTGTCGCCCCGGAAGAAGAGTTGTCGGAAGTGGCCTTCCTGAGAGCTCATGAGGTCGAAAGGGGTAGGCGAAGAGTTGAAGATGCAGTGCTGGACGTCATGAATCGACGACGAGAGAAGGTTGGTGAGTACTTCATTGGTCGGGTTGTGCTCGGTGATACAGGCGTAGAGGCGCCAGGCGGCAATTTTTCGAGAGTCGCGTACCGGTTCTTTGGCAATCGCTGCGAGTATCCTGAAGCTGAGAGAATTTGGCGACGTTGGGCATCGGGAATCGCCCTGGAGAAGGGAGAATGGCTTCGATGGCCGGTGAGCTATCAGAGTGCATGGCTACACGTTGTTCAGAATTCTTGGTTTACTTCGAATCGTAGGGCTGCCCGCTATGGAGTGGATGACGTCGTCTACTTGGACGGTGCGCACATCTCTACAAAGTCGGGATTCTTCTGCGCATTGGGTGAGGCGGTCAATGGTCCGGGTGGATACTTTGGGTCGAATCTTGATGCTCTTGCAGACTGCATTTCTTCGAGTTGCGGCGAGGGGCCCCCAGTGAAGATTGTTTGGCGAGACTTTCAGGCGTCTCAAGAATTTCTAGATAGTGCCTTTCTGGATTCGGTCGCGGGAGTGATGCGTGAATTTCGCGTAGATTTTGTCACTTGCTGATTTTGGATTGTCGTGTATGTACGCAAGCGAATTTGGCGCCCCGTCAGGCAATGCCTGACGGGGCGTCTGGGTGGGGTGACGGCAGTAGTTGACGGCAACGTCAGCGGACGGGGACTGCGCAGAGCGGTGGTTCGTCGCCGTCGTCGGGCACGTCGGTGATCTCGGCGGGGTTGCGGAGGGCGTGGCTGAGGAGGTCAATGGCGTCGCGCTGGAGGCGGAGCCGGACGTGGGCGTAGACGGTGGCGGTGACGCCGATGTGGGCGTGGCCGAGGAGTTCCTTGATCACGACGAGTTCCACTCCCTGCTCCAGGGGGAGGGTCGCCGCCGAGTGGCGGAGGTCGTGGAACCGGATGCGGCGGAGCTTGGCCCGGTGGAGCAGGGCGGTGAAGTGCCGAGTGAGGGTGGCCCCTTCGATCGGGGCACCGCTGGGCCGGGTGAAGACGTAGCCGCTGTCCTGCCAGTTTTTGTCCGCTGCTGCGCGTTCCTGGATCTGCCGGTTGCGGTGCTGTTCGAGGGAGCGCAGGCATGGCGTTGGCAGGGCGATGCGTCGTTCGGAGCTCTGGGTCTTGGGCGGGAGGGCGGTCAGGCCGCCGGAGTTGGTGCGCTGGAGGGTGCGTCGGATGCTGGCGGTTCCGCCGGCCAAGTCAAGGGCGTCCCGCTGGCGCGGGCCGCCGCGCGCTGGCGGTCGGTGACCGCCGCCCGCTCCTGTCTACCGCCCCGCTGGCGACGGCCGCCGACCCCTCGGCGCGCAGAGCCCGGGAGCATAGGCCGGACTGCCAATCGGAAGCCCCGGTCTGACCGCTCAGCAGCAGACCGGCCGGGCACCCGAGAGGCCGTCCGGCGCGCTTGTACCGTGTGGCGTCGGTATCCCGGCGGAGCTGGGAACGCCGGCCGTGGTGCCTGGCTGGGGCCGTGACGATGGAGATAACTGGGCTGATGCCGGTGCGGGGTTGAGCGAGACACACGTGGCGGGTGATCGGTCGGCGCGCCCGCCGTCGTGGCTGACTTTCTGTGGCTGAGGCCAGAACCACATGGTCATGGGCACGGCACGCACGTGAAGCCCGTCCCTGCCGGGGCTGACGAGGACGGGGAGCCTCGATCGGTCGCGCCCGGCAGGGACGGGAGTCGGTAGGTCGACGCGGTGCGGCGCCTGGGCGAGCAGGGCCGGTCACGTCTGCCGCCAGGCCCGCCAGGGCCGGGTGATGATCTCCCGGTAGGTGTGGTGGGACGGGTTCTGACAGCAGTGCCGCAGCACCCAGTTCTGCGGTTCGACGAAGTCCTCGCTTGCCAGCGACGTCTCACCGTCCACGGCGCACTGCATCGCGTACAGGACCGGCTCCGCGTCCGGCTCGCGGTCGGGCTGGAGAGTCCAGGTCTCGTAGCGCAGGACCGAGCGAGGGGTCACCGTCCCCACCTCCGGTTGGCCACGGCCACCTTGGCGCTCAACTCCTCGGCCGGGGTCGGCGGACGAACGTCCCCGGGCGGCACGTCCCACTCCCGGCCACCGCCCGGTGGCCGAAGCTGCACGTACGGCCCCACGCACCCATCACCACGCCCACCTTGCCGTTCCGTCGGTCGACCACCAGGGCGCCGGCATCGGGCGAGACGGTGTGCCCGTCGGCATCAGAGGCAGGGGCCGTCAGTGACCACCCCGGCGAGGCGGCGCGCGATCGGGCGTCCAGTCGCAGGGCGGGAACACATGGGGTGGCGCTCATTCGCACGGTGACGCTCCTCGGCGGCGTTGATGCGTGCCCCTGGGCCTGTTGGTGCCGCAGGGTCGGCACCGATCCTCACGCCGGTCACCGGGACGAAGGAACCTCCACCAAACCCCACTTCGGGACGTCCTGCACCGTGTAGAACGTCCCTAGTGCCGTCCTGAGACGAAGGGGGAGAATCGTGCCGAACGAGAGACTACGAGCCGTCATGGCGGCCGGAGGCTGGACGTACGCCGCACTCGCTCAGCAGGTCGAGGTCGACCCCAAGTCGGTCGAGCGCTGGGTGAACCTCGGGCGTACCCCACGTCGTGCCACCGCCCTCCAGGCGGCCAAGGCCCTGGGAGAAGACGTGCACGCACTCTGGCCGGCGCTCCGCCAGGCCCGCCCCGCCCGCGCCATCAGCCCCGAACTGGTCGCGCTCTACGAGCAGCGGGCCGACATCCCCGTCTCGGCATTCACCGACCTGGTGGCCCAAGCCCGGGAACGGATCGACATCCTCGTCTACGCGGCCGTCTTCCTCCACGAGGCGTACCCGCGGCTGAACGAGCTCCTCACCGAACGCGCTGCCGAAGGCTGCACCGTCCGAATCGCGATCGGGGACGCCGACAGCGATACCGTCCAAGCCCGGGGCAAGGAGGAGCGGTTCGGCCACGGCATCGAATCCCGCTGCCGCCTCGCCCTCATGCACTACAGGCCCCTCACCGGCACCCCCGGCATCGAAGTCCGCACCCACGGCACCACGCTCTACAACTCCCTCTACCGCGCCGACGACCAGCAACTCGTCAACGCCCACGTCTGGGGCGTCAACGCCTACGCCGCCCCCGTATGGCATCTTCGCCGACACGAGACAGGCGGCATGTTCGACACCTACGCCGAGAGCTTCGACGCCGTGTGGGCGAACGCAACACCTGTACAACAGGAAGGCTGACCGTGGCCCGCACCGAGTACTACGACGACCCCAGCGCGCCCAAGCCGAACAGCATGGTCGTCGCCGCCTCCGCCGTCGTCACCGACGACCACGGGCGCATTCTCCTCCAGCGCCGCTGCGACAACGACCTGTGGGCACTGCCCGGCGGTGGCATGGACCTCACCGACTCCCTGCCCGGCACGGCCGTCCGCGAGGTCAAGGAAGAGACCGGCCTCGACGTCGAGATCACCGGCCTGGTCGGCACCTACACCGACCCGAAACACATCATCGCCTACACCGACGGCGAGGTCCGCCGCCAGTTCAACGTCTGCTTCACCGCCCGCATCACCGGCGGCCAACTGGCAATCTCCGACGAGTCCACCGAACTCCGGTTCGTGCCGCCGGAAGAGATCGAGCAGTTGCCGATGCACCACACCCAGCGGCTCAGGCTCCAGCACTTCCTGGAACAGCGCGAAGGGCCCTACCTGGGCTGAACAGGCTGACGGCAGTAGCTGACGGCAACAACCCCGCACAACCACGGACACCCACGCACGTCACCGGACCAGCAAACCGCACTTGACCTGCGGAAAAGCAGGTAGAGGGGTCCGCGTAGCACACGTACTATGTGCTGGCAGGCGCCACGCCGGTCCTGGTTCACAACTGTAATACCGGTCTCTCGGACCTGCCGATCCACGAGAGGCCGACGCGCTTTTTCGCAAAGGCAGGGCGAGATGGTGGATCGCATTGCCGGAAATCCAACGACACGCGAGCAGATGTACGGCAGCGCCGACGCGGGCCATGGCGGGGTAACCTCCCTCTCCAATGATGATCTCATTCGCTTTGGTGGGCCGAATGGGCGAGAGCCTATAACTGGCTTCAGGGACTTCGCCCCAGGGGACGATATAAACCTGCCGGGGTCTCGATTGCACATCGCCGACGGGAACAACCGGACAGCCGAGATAGCAAATCGGGTTCTTTCTGGGGATATGCATCCAGATACCCTAATTGAGATGATGATTGGAGGGCACTAGTGAAAGTGTGGGCTGTTCGCCTAAGCACCTCTGCGCACTTCACGGCCTGCGTCCTGCAAGGGGACGGGGAGATTGCCGGTAGGACTTGGGTCTGCGTTCGGGCTGCAGAATCAATCCCTCCAGTCTCCTGGCTTGGCTGTTGGAGTCGAACCCAGGGGGCTGGCGTGGAGGAAGTGCGCAAGCTCCTGAACGAGATCCAGGAATCGATTGCGGACCCGGTTCGAGTCGGCCCTTATGGCCCGACAATTGGGCGCCCCGGCCATTACGAATCCTGGGATTCCTGGGGTGCTGGAAGTCCGCTACCGATCTCCGGATTCCGGCCCTGGGAATCCATTCAGGGAGGCGTGGTCGAAATTTCAGACGATTCGCTCGATTTCTCGCATGGTGGAATCCGAGTCGGCATCTGAGGATATCGACCGAATGGATCGATAGCTAAATAGAGAAAGTCTCGCTGCCGCCCCACCAGACGAATCCGGTGGGGTGGCAGTGATGTGTGAGGAGGTCTTGACGGCAGTAGTTGACGGCAACGTCAGCGGACGAGAGTGGTGGTGGAACACGGTTCGTCGCCACAGGGACTGAGCGAGGTGTTGTTTGCCGGGACATCGAGTGCGGTGCCGAGGGAGTCGATGGCCTTGCGCTGGAGGCGGAGTCGGACGTGGGCGTAGACGGTAGCGGTGACGCCGATGTGGGCGTGTCCGAGGAGTTCCTTGATCATGACGAGTTGGACGCCCTGCTCCAGGAGGGGCGTGGCGGTGGAGTGCCGTAGGTCGTGGAAGCGGATGCGGCGGAGCCCGGCCCGATCGAGGAGGGTGCGGAATCTGCGATTGAGGTTCGCTGGATCGATCGGCCCTCCTGCTGGTGTGGTGAAGACGAGGCCGCTGTCCTTCCAGCCTTGGGCGCTTGTCCATGCCGGACGCACCGGCCATGACCTGTTCAGGCGCATCGTCACCGACCACCCCAAGGTCATCCGAGCCGGCTGGAGGCCCGTCGGCAGTTGGATATCCCCTATAGATTTGCGGTTCGGCGTGAACGTGTCGCGATGTTCTGGGTCCTGGCCCTCAAGGTCGGCCCTGGGGTGGGGATGTGGGCGTGAGAAGCAGAAGAGGCATATTGCTGGGCGCGACAGTGGTGGCCGCAGGAGGGGCCGGCGTGATCGCGACGAATGCCTCACCCTTCCAGACGTCACCCGGTGATTCCATGCGCTCGTTGGCTTCTCTGCGAGGCTCGCTGCCTGCCGCTTGTGCGCGAGTCATGGCCCTTGATCTGTCTGGTGATCCGTCCGGTCAGAAGCCCGAAGCGTTGAAGGCCGCCATGACCCGGTTGCAGCAGTCGGTTGCGGCGGCTGACAAGGACGGCGTTGACGTCTGGCTTGCACTGGGGAGCCGTGTTTTCGCCGGAGGGGTGCCCGAAGGGGCGCAACGTCCTCGCCAACTGAAGGAAATGCCAGCCTCTGCTGGGGATCTGCTCGACCCGGAACAGTCGCACGGGGACGTGCTCGTACAGGTAACCGGAGCTGACAAGAGGGCGGTGCAGGAGGCTGCCGGGCAAGTGGTGAGGCAGGCTGCCGGGTGGCGTATGCGATGGCAGGTCGACGGGTCCCGGGCTGAGAACCGGGTCGAGGCCGGCAAGGGGCTTTCCCGCAATCCGTTCCATTTCACCGAAGGATTCGGGAATCCGGGCACCGGGCGTGAGATGACCGATCGGGCCGTTGTGCGCAGCGGGCAGGGCGAACCGGACTGGGCCGTGGGCGGCAGCTATCAAGTAGTTCGGATCGTGCGGTTCGCGACCGAGCTGTGGGACAAGGATTCCATCCGCGAGCAAGAACGCATCATCGGGCGGCGGCGCGACGGACGTTGGCTCGACGGTACCCCGACCGGCGAGCAGCCCAGCTTCGCTGCAGACCCCAACGGCAGGGCCACACCACTGGGTTCGCATGTGCGGCTCGCCGCCCCCGATCGGCGCAACCCGCCGCCCCTGGTGCGCCGCAGCTACAACTACGACGGTGGCAGCGGAGACAGCGGGCTGATCTTTTCCTGCTTCCAGCGGGACCTGGCCAAAGGGTTCGAGGCTGTGCAGAGACGCCTGGAGGGTGAGGCCATGGCCAAGTACATCCTCACCACCGGCGGCGGGTACTTCTTCGTGCCGCCACCCGGGGACGCCTGGATCGACGCGCTGTTCGCTCAGGCGACCGGGAACGCGTAGAAGATCCGGTCACGTTGTACGACGGCCGTGCGGCCGGCCGCCAGTACCCGGTACGGAGCGGTGACCGTGGGGCCCTTCGGGTCCTGGGCGCCGATGTCCTGGAACTTCCACAGTCGCCGCCCGTCCTCGGCGGCGAACGCGGTGACCTGGGAGCCGTCCGCGGCCAGCAGGGTGCGGCCGGTCGTGCTGAGGGTGACGGCGGGGGCGGCGGTGCCGATCGCCGCTTCCGTCGAGCGCCGCCAGCGCAGTCGCCCGGTCTCCCGCTCGACCGCGCCCACTTCCTGGTTGCGGTTGGTGGTGTGCAACACGGTCCCGGTGGCTACGGGGGTGCCGTACGGGGTCCCGCCGCTGCCGTTCAGCGTCCACTTCGGCTTGCCTGCCGGGGTCTCGAACGCCTGGAGGTCGTCGCCCACCGCCGCGTACAGCAGGCCCCGGTCGTCGCCCATGGCCGCCGCGTCCGGGGCGACCGTGCCGAACTGCTTGCTCCACAGCGCCTTGCCGGTCTTGCGGTCGAAGCTCCGGAAGACGGCCTTGCCCTTGGCGGCCCTGACGTCGCCGGGGGCGAGCGTGGCCGGGCTCTGACGTACGACCAGGTTGTTCTGCCGGACCGCGATCAGCCGGTGGACGGGGGTGGCGGGGCCGCGTCCGGCGGGTACGGGGGTGCGCCACAGCTGCTCGCGCCGCACGATGTCGTACGCGAAGAGATAGGCCCTGACGATCTGCTTGTCCTTGCCGCGCTTCTTGCCCTTCTTCTTCGGCGGCGCCTTGACGGTGGCCTTCTCGGACCCGGTGAACCAGATCACCGGCCCGGACGAGCCGACGAACTCCGGAGCCGAGAGCTTCGGCGTCTCGGCGGACAGGTCCGCGTGATCCGCCCGGTGCACGGTCTTTCCGTCCTTCGGCGACAGCCAGAGGAACCCGGATGGGACGGCCACGAAGCAGAGGTCCTGGCCGGCGGGGAGGGCGGGCTCTCCGCCGGCGGCGTCAGTGTTCTGCCAGACCCGGCGTCCGGTGCTCAGGTCCACGGCGGTCGCGCCGTTCTTGCCGGTGAGTACCAGCAGCCGCTCGTTCCAGACGGCGGCGGTGAGTGGTGCCGGTTCCGCCACCGGGTGCGTGTACACCCAGCGGGGTTGCGGCGGCAGCCCCGCGACGGTGGGACTGCTGTGGCTCGGCGCGGGCTTGGGGTCGTCCGTGTCCCCTCCGCCACCTCCCAGCGCGAGCACACCGCCGCCACCGACGACCAGCCCCGCGGCCCCGGCGGCGAGGCCGATCAGCAGACCGCGCCGGTCCACGGCGGGGGAGGGGGCGGCGGCGCGATTCGTGGGGATCGGCAGCGGGCGGGGGGCCACCGGGACCATGGGCGGAGGTACGGCGGGCACCCCGCCGGGCAGAGCAGAGGTGGGTCCGGCGGGGAGGGCCGGAGCGGGGGCGGCGGGGCGGCCGGTGAGTTCGGGCGGGACGGACAGCTGAGTCGTCGGCCGGTCGGTCCTCGGAACATGGCGCCCGATGTCCCCGAGCTGAGCGGTCTGTGTGTCCGGGGCCGGGACGGGGGCCGGAGCGGGGACGGGTACCACCGCGTCGGACGGCTCACCGGCCGAACCACCGGCCACCGCGTCGGCCGGCGCACCGGCCACCGCGTCCACCGGCGCACCGGCCGTGACCGTCTCCCGTGCGCGCGCCCCCTGCTCCGCCACTGCGGCGGCCAACCGCTCCGGCAGCCAGCCGCCCTTCGCCAGGCCCGCCGCCCCCTCCAGGGCCAGCTCGGCCGCCACCGTCCCGGCGCTCGGCCGGTCGGCCGGGTCCTTCTCCAGGCAGCGGGCGATCAGGTCGCGCAACTCCTCAGGGACCGCGCCGAGTTCGGGGGCGGTGCGGGCGATCCGCTCGGCGCCCTCGGCGGCCGGGCCGTCGGCGAGCGGGGTCGTGCCGGTCGCCGCGTACGCCAGCAGCAGGCCCAGCACGAAGAGATCGGAAGCCGGTCCGGGCTCCTCGCCCTCGACCTGCTCCGGGGTGAGATAGCCGAGTCGTACGGACAACTGCCCGCCGGGCCGGGCCTCCGCGGCGGCAGCGGCGCCCAGCGGGCCGAACGCGGTGAGCCGCGGCCCGTCCTCGGCCAGCAGCACCGTCCGGGGAGCCAGACCCTGGAGCACGGCTCCGGTGGCGTGCACCCGGGAGAGGGTCTCGGCGAGGCCCGCGCCCAGTATCCGCACAGCGCGCTCGGGAAGCGGTCCGGTGGCGTCGATCGCCTCGGAGAGCGTCAGCGCGGGTACGTACGGGCCCGCCGTCCACAGCAGCTCTTCGTCCGGGACATCGTCCGGGCCACCCAGCTGGGGCTGGACCCAGCCTCCGGTCAGCCGGTCCGCGGTGCGGGCCTCCGCCTGGAAACGGCGCCGGAACGCGGGCAGGGCGGCGAGTTCGGGGCGGGCGGCGGTGATCACCACCGCGTCCTCGGAGGCCGTGTCGCGCGCGAGGTACTGCACACTGCTCGCGGTCCCGCGCAACCGCGCCAGCACGGTGTACGGGCCGAAGCGGCGTGGATCGTCCTGACGCAGCGCCTCCATGGCGCACCCCCTCGCTGACCGTGCCTGGGCACCAGAGCGTCGATCTTAGACCGACCGCCCCTCGCTCCATCGGGCCCCGTACCCTCAGTCCGGCTTCGACCAGGGCCACTTGGGGCTGTGCCGCTCGCGGCCTCCGGGAGCGTACTCGTACACCCAGCCGCGCGGGAGGCCCAGCCGCTTGGAGTGACCGGCCGGCACCCTGCGGTACGCGTACACGGTCGCGGGACCGCCGTCGGCGGCCGGTACCGGGACCGTGTACCACTTGGGCGGATGGCCGGTCGGGCCGACGAGGACGGGCAGTACCCGCCCGTCCAGGGGCCCGCCGGTGAAGGCGGTGTTCTCGCTTCTCACCGTCCCAGTCTGACCGATCAGTCGTTCTGGGGCAGCAGATGGGCCGCCTCGCCGAGCACCGGGACCAGCAGCTGTGCCAGCCGTCCGGCCGGACCCGCGGCGGTCTCCAGCGGCAGCAGCGCCGTCACCGCCGACGCGGTCTCCGGATCCGTCGCCGCCGTGGCGGCCAGCAGCACGATCAACTGGTCGACCAGCCAGTCGCGCAGCTCGGCCGCGGCGGGCTGCTTTCCCTCGTCCAGCCAGATCAGGGACGCCTCCTCGACGGCCGCGATCCAGGTGCGCACCATCATCCGCAGCCTCGGGCCGGCCGCCTCGCCACTGCCCAGGTGCAGCAGGATCTGCTCGGCCGCCGCCCGACGCACCTCGTCGACGATCGCCGACGTACGGGAGGTCTCGACGACGCAGCCGCCGCGCAGCAGCGCGCTGAAACCGGTGTCGTGCTCGTCGACGAAGGCGAGATAGCGGTCGAGCACCCGCCTGACCCGCTCGGTGGGCGGTCCCACGGGCGGTTCGCCGAAGCACAGGATCAGCTGCTCGGCGGCGGATCTCAGCGCCGCCTCGTACAACTGCTGCCGTCCGCCGGGGAAGTAGCGGTAGACGAGCGGGCGGGACACCCCGGCGACGGTCGCGACCTCGTCGAGCGAGACCTCGTCGGGGGCCCGGTGGGCGAAGAGGGTGAGGGCCGCACCGAGGAGCTGGGCGCGGCGCTCCTCGACGCCGAGCCTTCGGTACGCGCGGGCCGGCGGCGCGGAGGCGGCAGCAGAGGTCATACGTCGAAGCCTAGGGCCTGTCCGGCGGATCAGGGTCGGGCAGGGCGCGCCGTGGGGCGGCCGGCTCAGGCCAGCAGGCCGGAGCGCTTCCACAGTCGGCGCCCCACCCCGTTCAGCACCCCGATGTCGTCGAAGAAGTCCGTCAGCCGCTTCGCGCCCGACTGCATGACCTCCGCCCGGTGGCCGCTCGCCCTCACCTGGGCGACGGCCTCGTGGCGGTCCAGGCCGACGTTCTCGTACACCTGCGGGTTGACGAAGCAGACGGAGAAGACGCGGGCCGCCTCGCCGCAGCTCAGCCGTGTCAGTTCGCGCTCCCAGCGCGGGGCGGTCACCATCTGGCGGCGCAGCTCCTCGCGGGCGTAGCGGACGTGCCGTGCCTCCTCGACCACATGGATGCGGGTCACGCCCCGCACCAGCGTCTGGACGCGCTCGTCCGGGAAGGTCAGCCGCTGCATCCAGTCGAGGATCTCCTCGCCGAGCAGGGTCGCGGCGAACGAACCGGGGGTGGTGGAGATGGTCTTCAGCACCCGTGCGAGGTTGTGATAGACGCGTGGCACGGGGTAGTCGGGCGACCCGCCCCACTTGATCATGCGGCCGAACATCATCGAGTGCCGGCACTCGTCGGCTATCTCGGTGAGCGCGTAGCGGACGTGATTGCTGGTCACCGGCCGGTCGTAGATGTGCCGGACCAGCAGCTGCATCAGGATGATCTCGAACCAGATGCCCAGCGAGGCGAGCGACGCCGCCTCGTGCCGGGACAGGTCCATCCGCTGTTCCTCGGACATCTTCCGCCACAGCGGGGTGTCGTAGAGCGAGACCAGCTCGGGCGGCCAGAACCACTTGCCGTCCTCGATCGCCGCGTGCCAGTCGAGTTCCTTGTCCGGGTCGAAGGAGTGCTTGGCCGAGGAGTCGAGCAGTCGCTCGGCGATCTGCTCGCGGTCCCGGAGCGGGCCGAGTGCGTCGCGAAGCAGCTGGACGTCGCGTTCGCTCACTGTGGTCATGCTGGAGGCACCTCGCACATGGGGTTACCGGCGGTCACCTCTTATGAGACTCCTCGTCAGTAAGGCCGTCAATCCCTTGCGCGCGACTTGTTGACCCGGCGTCTACCAACGTGTGAACCTGCCAACTGGAGCAACTGCCCAGGGAATTGCCGAAACATGCCAGGCGAAGGAGCCGTCCGTGTCGACACACGACCTCTACACCACCGCCCCCGAAGCACCGTTGTGGCAGGTACCCGCCTCCGGCGCCGCCCGCTTCAGCTGGGACTACGACGACGGCCGCGAACGCCTGCTCGCCCTCTACCAGAAGGGCAAGGACAAGCAGTGGGACGGCAACAAGCGCATCGACTGGTCACTGGAGGTCGACCCCGCCGACCCGCTCGGCACCCCTGACGAGGCCCTCACCCTGTACGGCACCCCGCACTGGGCGAAGATGACCGAGAAGGACCGGGGCGAGCTGCGCAAGCACTACACCTCCTGGCAGTTCAGCCAGTTCCTCCACGGCGAGCAGGGCGCCATGGTCTGCGCGGCCAGGATCGTGGAGTCCGTCCCCGACCTGGACGCGAAGTTCTACTCCGCGACCCAGACCATGGACGAGGCCCGGCATGCGGAGATATACGGCCGGTTCCTGCACGAGAAGGTCGGGATGCTCTACCCGATCAACGACAACCTCCAGGGACTGCTCGGAGACACCCTGCGCGACTCCCGCTGGGACATGCCCTACCTCGGCATGCAGGTCCTCATAGAGGGGCTCGCGCTGGCCGCGTTCGGCATGATCCGCGACACGACGACCAAACCGCTGCCCAAGCAGATCCTCGCGTACGTCATGCAGGACGAGGCCCGGCACGTCGCGTTCGGGCGGATGGCGCTGCGCGACTACTACAAGCAGCTGAGCGACGCCGAACTGCGCGAGCGCGAGGAGTTCGTCATCGAGGGCTGCTACCTGATGCGGGACCGGCTCAGCGGCGTCGAGGTGCTGGAGAACTTCGGCATCGGCAAGCAGGAGGCGAAGGACCTCTCCGAGCACTCGGAGTTCCTCCAGCTCTTCCGCAAGCTGCTGTTCAGCCGGATAGTGCCGTGCGTCAAGGACATCGGCCTGTGGGGCGAACGGCTCCAGAAGGCCTACGTCGACATGGGCGTCCTCGAGCTCGGCGACTCCAACCTGGACCTGCTCATGGCCCAGGACGAGGAGATGGCCGAACAGCTCGACCGGGACCGTTTCGCGGCGGAGGAAGAGGCCAGGGTCGCCGAGGTCGAGGAGGCCATCGCGCAGGGCGCACCGGGAGAGTGAGAGAAGCGGCGCCTTCGCGGTCCGCAACGGATGTACGCCGTCGGCCGGCGCGGGGAGTATGGCGGGTATGACGACCCCGATCCCGACCCCGCCCCTCGCCGCAGGTCCCGCGGCCGCCCGCCGAAGCCTCGAAGGGCTGTCCCTGGGCGATGCGTTCGGCGAGCGATGGTTCCCGCTCTTCCGTGAGCCCCGCCGGGCGTTCGACGAGATCAAGGCGCGCCGCACCCCCGAGGAGCCGGTCTGGCACTGGACCGACGACACCGCGCTCGCCCGTGCCCTGCTGCGCGTCCTCGACGAGCACGGCCGGGTCGAGCAGGACCGTCTCGCGCTCTGCTTCGCCCTCGCCTTCGAGGCGGACCCGGCCCGCGGCTACGGCCACGGCATGCACATCCTGCTGCCCGAACTGCTGGCCTCACCGGCCGACTGGCGCACCCTGGCCCCCGAACTCTTCGAGGGCGGCAGCCTCGGCAACGGGGCCGCGATGCGGGTCGCACCGCTCGGCGCCCGTTTCCACCAGGACCTCGAACTCACCGCCGGGCAGGCCGCGCTGCAGGCGGCCGTCACCCACGCACACCCGGAAGGGATCGCGGGCGCGGTGGCGGTCGCGGTCGCGGCGGCGCTCTCCGTCCGCGGTGAGCTCACCCTGGCCGCGGTCGCCGACCGGACCCCGGAAGGGCTCGTACGGGACGGGCTGCGCCGGGCCGTGGACGTACCCTTCGCCACCGAACCGTGGAAGGCGGCCGATCTGCTGGGCAACGGGCAGCGGATCCGCGCCGACGACACGGTGCCGTTCGCCCTGTGGACGGCGGCCCGGCACCCGGACGACCTGGAGGCGGCGCTCTGGGCGACGGCCGAGGGCCTCGGCGACGTCGACACGACCTGTGCCATCACCGGCGGCGTCGTCGGCGCGGCCACCGGGGTCGACGGGGTGCCCGAGCAGTGGCTGCGACGCCGCGAGCCGCTGGACTGAGGCGGGGCGGTCCCCACCGTCCCCGCGGTCCAGGCGGTCCCCACCGTCCCCGCGGTCCCGACGGTCCGCTCGCGGCACCGTCGGGGTCATGGCCGCACGGCGGGCAGCGCCTCCTCCACCGCACAGGCCGTCGCGAGCAGCGAGACATCGGCCCCGCGCTCCGCGACCAGCTGGAGCCCGACCGGGCAGCCGTCCGCCGTGAATCCGGCGGGCACACTGGCGGCGGGGTGCCCACTCAGGTTGAACGCCCAGGTCAGCGCGGTCGAGAACAGTTCGCCCGGACCGTCGTGGCCGTGCGGGCGGTTGGAGGTGGTCGGCGTGAGCAGCAGCGGGCTACGGGTGAACAGGGCGTCGAGCACGGTGTCGTTCGCGCGCCGGATCTCCGCGGCGCGCGGGGACGGCGCCCCGGCCCGGACCGCCTGCCACGCCTCGCGCGGGTCGAGCAGCCCGCACGCGCGGTCCACGAGCCGCACCACCCCGGCCGCCACCAGCCGCCGCACCGCCCGCCGGACGACCGCCGCGACCTCCGGGTCCACCTCGGCGTATCCCAGATCGGGGCTGAAGACGGCCGGTACGGGAAGGACGGTCGGCACCGGCTCGTAGGCGTCCAGGACGGAGCGCAGGTACGGTCCGGCCCCGGCGGCCGACCGGGTCAGCACCCCGGCGGACGCCAGCCCGGTGCGGTCGGGGGAGGGCAGCAGGCCGTTCGTCGTCTTCAGGCCGAACACCCCGCACCACGCGGCCGGGATCCGTACCGACCCCGCCCCGTCGCTGCCGGTCGCCAGCCCCACGAGGTGCGCCGCGACGGCGACCGCCGAGCCCGCGGAGGAGCCGCCCGGGGTGCGGTCGGGGCGCCATGGGTTGACCGTACGGCCGTGGGCGCCCAGCCCCCAGGTCTGCCAGGACGTGCCGGGGCCGGGCACCGATGTCGAGCCGACCGCGACCCCACCGGCCGCGATCAGCCGCCGGGCCGCGTACGAACGGATGCCGGTACGCCCCTTGACCGCGAACGGCATCCCGGCCAGCGGGAGCCCACCGGCCCGGCCGGCGTCGGCGAGCGCCCGCCCGTGCCACACCTCGACGAACGCGCACAGGCGGGGGTCCTCCCGCCCGATGCGTTCCAGCGCCCGGCCCACCCCGCCCGCGTCAGCCACCCGGTCAGTCTTGCAGGGCCGCCGCCATGACGGAACGGGCGATCGGGGCCGCGCTGCCGCCGCCGCTGATGTCCGCCCGGTTCGCCGCGGCGTCCTCGACGACCACGGCGACCGCGACGGCCGGCTGTCCCGAGCGGGGCGACTGGGCCCAGGAGATGAACCAGGCGTACGGCCGGCCCGAGTTGTCGATGCCGTGCTGCGCGGTGCCGGTCTTGCCGCCGACCGTCACCCCGTCGATCGCGGCGTTGGACCCGGTGCCGTTCTCCACGACGTCGACCATCATCTCCCGCAGCTGCGTCGCCGTCCGAGGGCTCATCGCCCGGTGGTAGGTGTGCGAGCCGTTCTGGTGGACGGTCGAGCCGCTGTGCGTGGTCGTACGGTCCACCAGATACGGGTATTTGAGGTCGCCCCCGTTGGCCACGGCGGACGCCACCATCGCCATCTGGAGCGGTGTCGCCGTCGTGTCGAACTGCCCGATCGACGACAGCGCCAGCTGGTCCTTGGTCATCTCGGTGTCGAAGTTGCTCTTCGCCACCCCCGAGGGGATCTTCAGCCCGGTGTCGTTGAAGCCGAACTTCCGCACCGCGTCCACCATGCCGTCGAGCCCGACCCGCACCCCCAGATCCGCCATCACCGTGTTGCAGGAGACCCGGATCGCCTCGGCGAGCGAGGCGTTCTCGCAGCCGCGCGCCTCGTTGGGCAGCGTGGTCGACGTACCCGGCAGCACGTACGGGGACGGGGTGCCGGTGTCCGCGTCGGGATCGGTGACGACCTCCGCGTCGAGCGCCGCCGCCGCCGTCACGATCTTGAAGGTGGAGCCCGGCGGATAGGTCTGCCGGATCGCCCGGTTGAGCATCGGCTGGCTCTTCGACGTGTTCAGCCGCGCCCACGCGTCGGTGACGGACGAACCGGTGCCCGAGAGCTGCCCGGGATCGTACGAGGGGGTCGAGACCAGCGCCAGGATCTTCCCGGTGGACGGTTCGACGGCGGCGACCGCACCCCGCCGCCCGCCGAGCCCTTCGTAGGCGGCGCGCTGCATCGAGTCCCTGACGGTCGTGACGACCTTGCCGCCGGGCTGCTGACCACGGGTGATCTCGTTCCACAGCGGGAATGGGGCGAGCATCGAGTCGGTGCCGGAGAGAATGCCGTCCTCGGCGTTCTCGATCAGGGTCGTGCCGTACGTCTGCGAGGCGTAGCCCGTCACCGGCGCGTACAGCGGGCCTTCGCGGTACGTGCGCTCGTACGCGAGCTGCTCGCCGGTGTCCTTCGAACCGGTCACGGACTTGCCGCCGACCAGGATGTTGCCGCGCGGCTGGTCGTAACGGGCGATCGTCAGACGGCGGTTGGCGGGGTTCTTGTCCAGGCTGTCGGCCTCGAAGACCTGGATGCGGGCGGCGTTCAGCAGCAGCGCCACGAGCAGCACCAGACAGAGCGCCGCGGCCCGGCGGATGTAGCGGATCACTGCTCGGCCTCCGTGATCGGCGCGATGATCCCGGTCTCCACCTGGCCGGGCTGCGGTCTGCGGGCCTGGTCGCTGACCCGGATCAGCAGCGCCACGATGATCCAGTTGGTGACGACGGACGAACCGCCCTGGGCGAGGAACGGCATCGCCATGCCGGTCAGCGGGATCAGCCCCATCACCCCGCCCGCGATCACGAACACCTGGAGCGCCAGGATCGAGGCGAGACCGATCGAGAGCAACCGCCCGAAGGGGTCGCGCAGGGCGAGGCCGGCCCGGTAGCCGCGGGCCACCAGCAGCGCGTACAGCAGGAAGATCGCGGTCAGCCCGGTCAGCCCGAGTTCCTCGCCCGCCGTCGCCAGGATGAAGTCCGACTTGGCGGCGAAACCGATGAGGATGGAGTGGCCGAGGCCGAGCCCCGCGCCGAGCATCCCGCCCGCGGCGAACGCGAACAGCGACTGGGCCAGCTGGCCGGCGCCCCGACCGGCGTCGATGGAGGCGAACGGGTCGAGCCAGTCCTGGACCCGGCTGTGCACATGCGGTTCGAAGGAGCCGACGACGAACGCGCCGACCGCGGCGAGCAGCAGGCCCACCGCGATCCATCCGGTCCGGCCGGTGGCCACGTACAGCATGATCACGAAGAGGCCGAAGAAGAGCAGCGAGGTGCCCAGATCGCGTTCCAGGACCAGCACGCCGACGCTGAGCAGCCAGATCGCCACGATCGGGCCGAGCACCCGGCCGGTGGGCAGCTGGAGCTTCCAGATCCGGCGGCCGGTGTAGGCGAGCGCGTTGCGGTTCGCCGCGAGATACGCGGCGAAGAACACGGCGAGCAGGATCTTGGCGAACTCGCCCGGCTGGAAGGAGAATCCGCCGACCCGGATCCAGATCTTGGCGCCGTTCACCGCGGGGAAGAAGATCGGCACGATCATCAGGACCAGTGCGGTGGCGACCGAGAGATACGCGTACCGCTGGAGCACCCGGTGGTCGCGCAGGAGGACGACCACCGCGATGAACAGCGCCACACCGAGCGTGGACCAGACCAGCTGGGCGGGAGCCGCCTGGTCCTTCGGGGTCTCCAGGTCGAGCCGGTAGATCAGCACCAGGCCGAGCCCGTTGAGCAGTACGGCGATGGGCAGCAGCAGCGGATCGGCGTACGGGGCGCGGAAGCGGACCGCGAGATGCGCGAGGAGGGCCAGCAGCCCCAGGCCCGCGCCGTAAGCGGCCACATCGGGTGGGACCGCGCCGTTCTTGGCCAGGCCGACGGCGACGTAGCCGTAGACGGAGATGAGGACGGCCCCGATGAGGAGCAGCAGCTCGACTCCGCGCCGCTTGGGCAGACGTAGATCGGGCGGGGGTGCGTCCGCCGTCGTTGCGGTCATGCCAGGCAACGTAGCAAGAGCTGGTGTGTATTTCCCTTATGTCGTAGCAGGTATGTCCGACGGCATGATGCCGAACGTCCACCCGGCGTCCGGCGCCCCTCACACCCCGTGATGCGGACCGGACTTCGGGGCGCCCCGGGTTTCCGGCGCTCCGCCGTCCGGTGCCGGGTACTCGGGCAGCGTGACCCGGGCCACCGCCCCGCCGTCCGGGGCGTTGCGGAACATCAGGTCGGCGCCGATCGCCGCGGCCTGCCCGGCGGCGATGGTGAGCCCGAGACCGTGCCCCTTGCCGCTGCCCTCGGTGCGGAAGCGCTGCGGGCCGTCGTCCAGCAGATAGTCCGGGAATCCCGGGCCGTGGTCGCGTACGGTCACCACCGAGCCGTCGACCGTCAGCACCACCGGGGGCCGGCCGTGCCTGTGCGCATTGGCGATCAGGTTGCCCAGCACCCGCTCCAGGCGCCGCAGGTCGGTCTCGACGCGTACGTGGGCGGCTCTCGCCGGTTCCCCGACCCGGATCGTGGTCCCGGTCCCGGACGCGCGCACCACCCGCTCGACGAGCGGCACCAGTTCGTACACATCGAGGTCGACCGCTTCCGTGCGGGCGTCGAGCCGGGAGATCTCCAGCAGATCCTCCGTCAGCGACCGCATGGTCCGGACCCGGTCCCGCACCAGCTCGGACGGCCGCCCCGGGGGCAGCAGTTCGGCGGCGGCCGAGAGGCCGGTCAGCGGGGTGCGGAGCTCGTGCGCCACATCGGCGGTGAAACGCTGCTCCGTCTGGAGTTTGCGCTGGAGCGTGGACGCCATCGTGTCCAGCGCGCCGGCGACGATCGCGACCTCGTCCTGCGGGCGCGAGGGGTCCGCCGTACGCGGGTCGCGGACGCGGGCGTCGAGGTCGCCCGCGCTGATCCGGCGGGCCACCCGGGCCGTCTGGTGCAGCCGCCGGGTGACCCGGGTGACCGCGAAGGCGCCGACCAGCAGGGTGGCGCCGATGGCCAGCAGGGAGGAGCCGACGATCGCCCCGTCGAGACTGTCGATGGTGCGGGCGCTCTGGCTGTAGTCGACCTGTGTGGCCAGTGCGCGGCCGTCGGCCGGAGCCGCCGCCCACATGGCCGGGTGCCCGTCGTGCTCGCCGACGAGCGTGCCGCGTTCGCCGCTCACGGCCAGGGCGCGCAGGGCGACGGGCAGCCCCGGGGGATCGATCCCGGAACCCGGCGGCAGCGCCTCGCCCGTCTCGTACGCGGTGGTGACGTCCGCCAGCCGGGACAGGGCCTTCTCGCGGGCCTGGCCGACGGTCTGGCGGGTCACCTTGGTGTGGACCAGCACGCCCAGCAGCGCGGCGAGCGCACAGCACATCACGGTGATGAAGACGGTCGACTTCCAGGTGAGCGTCGCGGCCCAGGAAGGCATCCGCGGCCTGCGCCGCCCCGTTCCGCGCCTGCCCGCGCCGGGCGGGCTCATCGGCGCTCCGCGGAGATCCCGGCGGAGGGTGTCGCGGTGGGGCCGGTGGGGCCGGTGGGCGCGGCGGTCGGCCGGGCGCTCGTCAGCTGCGGGCGCGGCGCCCGGGACGGCGGAATCCGCTGGATCTCGTCCTGGGTGGGCAGCATCGCGCGCTGCCGGGCGTCCCAGGACCAGGCGGTGCGGTACTCGTATCCCGTGATCGCCGACGGCACCCGCATGATCAGGTCCCGGCCGGCCAGCTCGACGCTGATCACGGCGTCCGAGGTGGACAGGATCCGGGTCAGTCCGCCCGCCTCCGGCATGTAGACCCGCACGGAGAGCTGGTGGTCGGCCAGCCGGATGCCGAGCACCAGATCGTCCCTGCCGTCGCCCGTCAGATCGCGGTAGTACGGCCGGAGCACGGGACAGGAAGCCGGTTCGGTCCGGCAGGCGTTGATCTTCTTCACGGTGTCGGCGGGGAGATCGGCCGTGCCGCTGGACCGGTTGGGCCGGGCCGCCAGACCGGCCCGCACCACCGCCACCGGATCGAGCCGGTGCACGTCGCCGTCCGGCACCTCGATCCCCGGGATGCGCGCGGTCTCGCCCTCGCCGTAGTCGTACGGCGCGGCGGAGGCGGGTGGCAGCTCGGGCCAGAGCCGGGCGGGCCCGACGGCGGTCGGGGTCGGTCCGGCGCTCCGCAGCCCGCCGCCGTTCCCGCAGCCGGTCAGCAGCGCCACGCCGACGACGGCCCCGAGGACCGCCGCCGCGCGGCACCGCACCCGGCGACGCGGACGCATGACTCCCTCCCTTCCGGAGGTCCAGGTCCCACGACCCTATTCGGAAGGGAGTCCGTTATGTCTATTTTGTGTGAATAAGAGTTTTCGTTTCGATATCGACAGGGGCGCCGATCAGCTCTGGTAGGGGTTCTGTCCCTGCCCGTTCGGCGCGTACCCCGCCTGCCCGTGCGGCTGTCCGTACGGGTTGCCCTGCTGCGAGGCCGCGTGCTGGGCAAGCAGCTGTTCGGCCTGCTCCTTCGGGATCTGCTGCTCCCCGCCGCAGAACGTGCACTGGGTCGCGAACTTCGTCGAGAACGGGAAGAGCGGCACGAAGAACAGCGTGAACTTGGTGACCCTCTTGCGCAGCGTGTGCGCGGCCGGATTGCCGCACCAGCCGCAGACCAGCGTCAGTATGGCCAGTTGGTACAGATAGCCCCGCGTACCGAAAATGATCATGTTGTGGGTCCTTTCCCCGTATCCCGCAGAAGCGCCTGTCGGCAGAGCGCCAGCAGCTTTTCGTCCTCGTACGCGTCGTGGCTGCCGAACACGCCGTCCATCGCGTTGTGACGGCGTACGGAGGTGAGTTCGGCGCGCAGCACGCGTGCCGCATCCGACCCTGCACCAGCGGCACCCATCCGCGCCAGGCCTTCCGCCACCCGGATGCGCACGTGATGGTTCTTCTCCCAGTCCGCCAGGAGCACCGGCACGGACTCGTCGGCCCACCCGGACACGTCCCACAGTGCGACCGCCGCGTCCACCCGCAGCCACTGCTCCTCGTGTCCCAGCAGCGCCCGCAGCCGGGGCGCGACCACCGCGGCCCGCGCCCCGAGCCCGCCCAGCGCGTTCACCGCGGACCGGACCTCATGGACACGCTCCGCCCCCAGACCCTCGATCAGCACCGGCAGCACCGCGCCGGCATCCCCCTCGACCGCCCACAGGGCCTTCGCCACCTCGGTCACCGAGGTGGCCCCGGGACTCCGCAGCAGCGCCCGCAGCTCCGGCACGGCGCCGTGCGCCGCGGGCCCGAACGAACCGAGCGCCCGCAACGCCGCCGTACGCAGCCACTCGCTCCGGTGCTCCGGTGCGCCGCGCAGCACCCGCAGCACCTCCGGCAGCGCCTCGTCGGCCCGCAGCACGGCCAGGCCGGTGAGCAGCGGGCCCGCCCGGTCGTGCGCCCGCTCGTCGAGCGGGACCTCGCCCAGCCTGCGGCGCAGCACCTCGGCCAGCGGGGCCGCCGCCGCCCCCAGATAGCCGATGGCGAACCCCACGTCGTGCGGCGCCTCGGGCCGCTCCAGAGCGGCGGCCAGCGCGGGCACGGCACGGGCGTCGCCCAGCCGGGCCAGCGCTTTCACCGCACTGCCCAGCGCCGGCGGCCCGCTCGGCCAGTCCTGCACCCAGGCCCCGGGATCCGCCGCCACCCGCGCCGCCAGCGCGTCGGCGGC
The DNA here is from genome assembly GCF_026340595.1 of Streptomyces sp. NBC_01363. Classification (GTDB taxonomy): domain Bacteria; phylum Actinomycetota; class Actinomycetes; order Streptomycetales; family Streptomycetaceae; genus Streptomyces. The sequence continues at coordinate 67,673 of NZ_JAPEPF010000001.1, read as the reverse complement.
GGGCGCGGCGAGCCCGAAGAGCTCCTCCAGCACGTGCGAGGCCGCCTCGGCCAGTCGTGGATCAGGGGTGGCGAGCTGCTCACCGACCAGCCGGACGAGCTCCTCGTACGAGCCCCGCCAGGCCCGGATCAGCCCGCTGCTCATCCGGAGCGCGTCGATCCGCTGCCGGCGGTCCGGGCTGCGCAGCTGATCCGTCAGCAGCGCCGTCCGCTCGGCGACCCGGTCGTCGAGCCCGACGTGCAGGGTGCGCAGCAGATCCGCCGTCCAGGGGGCGGTGGGCACCGGGGCCTCCTCCTCGGAGAGCGCCCGCAACTGGCCCACCAGGGTCACCGGCGCGACCCGCTCCTCGGCGGGCGGCTCCCCGGCCGCGTCCGGGTACGCGTCGACGGCCGCGACCGCCTCGGCCGTACCCGCCGTACCGGCCTGGGCGTCGACCGCGGGGGCCGTCCCCGACCTGCGCGCGGGCACCGAACGCAGCTGCCGCAGCAGCCCCGTCACCACCCGCACCACATCGCCGGGCAGCGCGTCCGGTGCGCACCGCGCCAGCTGGGCCAGGGCGGCCAGCCGCAGCCCCGGCGGGAAGCCTTCGCCGGCCAGCCGGCTCAGCCACGCAGCCGCCTGCCCGGCCAGCATCCGGTGGCGCAGGGCGACCCGCCCCGCGGCCTCGACCAGGGCGAGCCGCACCTCCTCGTCCGGCTCGATCGGCAGGCGTTCCCGCAGCAGCGCGAGAACCCGCTCCGGATGGCTGTGGAGCGCGGCGAGCGCCAGGGGCGCGCAGAGCCGTACCCCCGGGTCCTCGTCGGCCATCAGCTCGAAGAACACCCCGGCGCCCGCGGTGACGGCGGTCGCCGCCATCGCGTAATTGGCCGCGCCCTCGATCTCGTCCTCGTCGATCTCTTCCTCGTCGTCCTCGTCCAGATCGATACCACCGATGCTGGTGAGCAGTTCGACGATGCTGCCCCGGTCCTGGATCCCCGGATCCACGACCAGCTCGAAGAGAAAAGGAATGCTGGCCAGCGTGCAGGCGTACACGTCACCCTGGTGGTGAACCGCCCCGTACATCCCGTCCAGCGCCGCCTCGCGCTCCGCCGTATCGGCGGACGCGAGACCCCGCAGCATCGCGGGCACATCACCGGCCGACCCGTAGGCGTGCTCCATCGAGGCCCAGTCGACCTCATCGATCCCTGCGAACACCCCATCGCCTCCCCACGCATTTCAACGAAGCAGTGTCTGCGAGGAGTGTGCACCACAGGTCGGACGATCCGCCCTCCACATGCGGTCTTTTCCTGGCGAGCATGACAAAGGACCTTGTCATACGCTATCGGTGGACCGATGCGAAACGGTCACCTCCGGTGATGGAGCGACAGAAAGGATCCCGGGCAGCCCTGTAGCCGGCCTACCGCGCGTCCGGCAGGCGTCCGGCCTCGTCCGGATCGGCCAGTGGCCCCAGCAGATCCCCGTACCGCTCCAGTCGCGCGCCCATCCCGTCGGCCAGGAAGACCAGCTCCCCGGGGGTCCGGCACTCCTCGATCTCCGCCCAGGTGACCGGCGCGGAGACGGTCGGCTCGGGCCGGGCGCGGAGCGTGTAGGGGGTGGCGGTGGTCTTCGCCGCCGCGTTCTGGCTGAAGTCGACGAACACCTTCCCCGGCCGCAGCGCCCGTTTCATCCGGTGCACGACCAGGTCCGGGAGTTCCCGTTCCGCCTGGACGGCCAGCCCCTTCGCGTAGGCCGACACCCGATCGGCGGGGGTCGGCTCCAGCGGCACGAGCAGATGCAGCCCCTTCGACCCGGACGTCTTCCCGTACGCGCGGAGCCCGTCCGCCGCCAGCCGCTCGCGCAGCCACAGCGCCACCGCACAGCACTCCACGACGGTCGCGGGCGCGCCCGGGTCCAGGTCGAACACCATCCGGTCGGCGATCCCGGGCGCGTCGGCCCGCCACTGCGGGGTGTGGAACTCCACCACCAGATTGGCCGCCCACATCAGCGAGGCCAGATCCCGCACGACCACCTGTCTGGCCTTCTTGTCCTCGTGGTGCGGCACCGGGGTGGTCCGTACCCAGGACGGCGTACCCGGCGGCGGATTCTTGGTGAAGAAACGCTGCCCGTCCGGCCCGTCCGGATAGCGCAGAAAGGACACGGGCCGGTTGTCCAGATGGGTCAGCAGGGGCCCCGCGGCAGTGGCCGCGTAGTAGTGCAGCACCTCGCCCTTGGTGGTTCCGGTGGCCGGATACAGCACCTTGTCGAGATTGCTGAGCGCCAGCCGCCGCCCCTCCACCTCCGTGATCGGCGTCATACGATAAGAATCACATGATTCACGGACCTACAGGTATCTGTACGGACACAAGGGGTGAACGGTGAGGTCCATATGGAACGGCGCCATCTCCTTCGGGCTGGTCAGCATCCCCATCAAGCTGGTCAACGCCACCGAGAACCACTCGATCTCCTTCCGCCAGATCCACCTCGCCGACGGGGGCCGGATCCGCTACCGGAAGGTCTGCGAGATCGACGAGCAGGAGGTCACCGCCGCCGAGATCGGAAAGGCGTACGAGGAGGCCGACGGCTCGATGATCCCGATCACCGACGAGGACCTCGGCGCGCTCCCCCTGCCCACGGCCAAGACGATCGAGATCGTGGCCTTCGTGCCGGCCGCCTCGATCGACCCGCTCCAGATGGACGCGGCGTACTACCTCTCCGCCAACGGGGTTCCGGCGGCCAAGCCGTACACCCTGCTCCGTGAGGCGCTGAAGCGGAGCCGGAAGGTCGCCGTGGCGAAGTACGCGCTGCGCGGTCGCGAACGGCTCGGCATGCTGCGGGTGGTCGACGATGTGATCGCCATGCACGGTCTGCTCTGGCCGGACGAGATCCGCAGCCCCGAGGGCGTCGCCCCGGAGACCCAGGTCACGGTCCGCGACACCGAACTCGACCTGGCCGACGCGCTGATGGACACCCTCGGCGAGGTCGACATGGACTCGCTCCACGACGACTACCGCGAAGCGGTCGAGGAACTCATCGCCGCGAAGGCGGAGGGCCGGACCCTGGAGCCGGCGGAGGCGGACGACTCCGGTGGCAAGGTCATCGACCTGATCGCGGCCCTGGAGAGCAGCGTCCGGGCGGCGAAGGAGGCCCGGGGCGAGGAGCCGGGTACCGAGGAGGAGCCGGCGGAGAGCCCTGGCGCCAAGGTCACCTCCCTCGCCGGTCGCAAGAAGTCCGGCGGAACGGGAGCGAAGAAGAAGGCCGCGGCGGCCGGCAAGAAGACGGCCGCGAAGAAGTCCGCGCCGAGCAGGGCGCCCGCCAAGAGGACCGCCGCACGTTCGACGAAGAAGTCGGCCGCCAAGGCGGGCGCCAGGACGTCGGCGAAGAAGACCACCGCGAAGTCGGACCCGAAGCAGGCGACGAAGAAGGTGGCCCCCCGCAAGCGCGCCTCGGCCTGAGAGCCTGTCGGGTGACCTTCGATCGGAGAGCGGACGCGGCATGGTGCGTGCGATTCCAAGGCGCCGGGATGGCCTCGGATGGGGCCTCCCCCACTCGAACGAAGTTGAGAGTTCGGGGAAGGAGCTACTAGGGCATTTCGGCAACGCCGGAAGCGTGCGTGCCAGGGCGTGGCCGCCCGATCAGAGGTCACCCGACAGGCTCTGAGGCGGGACGACTCCCCGGCGGGCGCGCACACGGCCGACGGCCGCCCCGGAGGCCAGGCCCCGGGACGGCCGTCGACACCGGACCGGTGGCTCAGTGCCTGCGGAACGGGAAGCGGTACGAGTCCACATAACCGGCCGCCGGAGTCCCGACACCCGTCACGTCGTCGTACCCCTTGACCGCCTTCAGCGAGGCGTCCTTGCCGAGGCCGCGCAGCGACGTCAGCAGGCCGTCCGCCGCGTCCACGCCGTTGGCGAAGTCGACCCGGACCACCGCGAGATCACGGTTCGGGCCCAGCGGGTGGTCGGTGACGTCGTGGTACGCCTTCGAGCCGTACCGGGCGTAGATCGCCGGGTTGGCGAAGCCGATCGGCAGCCCGTGCCTGGCCTGCTGCGCGAGCGCCTGGACACCGGCGATGACCGGTGCGGCCAAGGACGTACCGCCGATGCGGTACTCGTCGTAGCCGAGCGAGCCGTCGGGCAGCGTCTGGGTCTGGCCGACCAGGAAGCCGGTGTTCGGGTCGGCGACGGCCGCGATGTCCGGGGCCGTGCGCATCCGCTGCTTCCCGTTCGCCCGCGCGAGCGAGTCGGGCACGACACCGCGCTGGTAGAACGGCTGCTTCACGGACGAGCTGGTGCCGCCGCCCGCGCCCGAGGTGTACGCGCCCGGGAAGCCGTCCCAGCTCTTCCCGTCCTCGGAGAGGCTCGACTTGAGCGTGCCCCAGCCGGTCTCCCACTGGTACTTGTCGTGCTTGCCGACCGCCAGCGCGGTGCCGCCGACGGAGGTCACCCAGGCGGAGTTGGACGGTACGTCGATCTGCTTCGTGCCCGTCGACGCGACGTTGTCGCCGTCGTCGCCGGAGGAGAAGTAGAAGCCGATGCCCTCGATCGCGCCCATCTTGAAGACCTGGTCGTACGCGGCCGCGACGTCCGGCGTCTCATTGGCCTCGACGTCGCCCCAGGAGTTGGAGACGATGTCGGCGAGCCGGTGGTCGACGACCTTGTTCAGCGAGTCCAGCAGATCGGCGTCGTAGCAGGAGGCGCCGCCCACGTACACGATGTCGGCGGCGGGCGCGACCGCGTGCACGGCCTCCACGTCGAGGGTCTCCTCGCCGTACCAGCCGGAGGCCCCGCACTCCTCGGTCTTCGTGTAGTCGTCCGGCAGTACCTGGCTGAACTGCCCGCGGCGGTAGGGCGCGTCGCCGTTGCGCTTGGCGTACTCGGCGGCGTCCTTCGCGATGGTCGGCGAGGCGTACGCGTCCGTGATCGCGACGGTGACGCCCTTCCCGGTCCAGCGTCCCGCACCGTAGGCGGCGCGCAGCTGCTTGCCGGTGTATCCCTTGACGGCGTACGTCGCCTTCGCCCCGTAGGCGCTCGGCAGCGTCGACGCGGTCTTCGAGCCGTAGTACGAGGAGAAGGGGCCGGAGTTGCGGAACACCGCGTCCGGCGGCGGCAGCGCCTCGTCGTGGCTCGACTTGTGCGGCGCGTTGTCCAGGCCGGAGACGGCGAGGACGGCGTCGCTCAGCGCGGCGGGGACGGAGGCGGTGGAGGCCGGGGCGCGGTAGGTCCGGCTGCCCTTGCGGTAGTTGCGCAGCTGGGTGCCGAACGTCTTCTCGGCGGCGGCGACGTCACCGGTGGCCGAGACGTAGTGCCGGTTGGCGCCGGTGACGGTCAGCCCGTTCGACCTCAGCCACGTGCTGACCTGGTCGATCTGCTGCTGGGTCGCACCGAACCGGGCCTGCGCCTGCTCGGCGCTCAGGTACTTCCCGTACGACGCGGACTGCGGGTCGGACACGGCGGCGGCGTAGGCGGCCAGCCCCTTCGCGTCCCGTCCGGCCAGATGGACCCGGACGCTGACCTTGCCGCTGTCGGACGTGGCCCCCCGGTCCGCCCCGGCGGTCGCCCAGGCGGGCTTGGTGCCCTGCAGCGCGTCCCGCCCGCTCGACGCGGAGTCCGCGCTGGCGTTTGGTATCCCGAGGGCGAGCGCGCCGGCCAGCAGCGGCAGTGTCGCTGCCACGCTCAGCACGGCGCGACTTCTCGCGCGGCTGGTTCTCATATAACCCCCTGCGATGTGGGTCTACGCGTGTGGATTGCATGTGCCGGATGGTGTGCACATGTAATGCGCCACTCTGGCGAGGAACGCCTCATCTAAGGGGCATGTGCTGACCAAGAATCGACCAAGTGCGCCACCACCCGGGGAAGTTCGCTGAGAATCTGCGGAATTGTGCCCTTGACGAACCCTCAGGTGTTCGAGGTCGAGTCTGCCGGGCCGACGCCGAACGAGGGCGAACTGGTCACATACGTACAGCCGGTGTACCGATACCCGGGCTGGATCTTCGACCCGTCCGCGTAACTGCTGACAATCGTCTGGGACGAGCCGCCCCGGTGCTTGTACAGGAAGTGGTACTCACCCGCGGGCAGCCAGAGCGTCACCTGCGGATAGCTCTTCCCCTTGGCCTTGCAGGCCGACAGGGAGGCGGTCAGCCCGGAGCGCGTCTCGCAGCTGCCGCACCCCTTGATGCCGGTCTTCCCGGTGACCGGGCCGGTGTACAGGATCTCGACCCCGTCCGGGGCGTCGTTGCTGATGACCAGCTGCATCCGGGCCCCGCCGGGCCGGCCCGAGGGCGGCAGGTGCTTGCCGGCCGCCGCCCGGGTGTCGGCGATCTCGGCGGCGATGGCGATGTCCCGGGCCCGCGCCCCACGCTTGTCCTTCTTGTACGAGGCGGCGAACTCCGTCAGTGTCAGCTTTGCCTCGTTGAACCGCTTGGCCTCGAACTGGGCGACCCCGCAGGCGTATTCGCCGTTCCGGATGCCGCCGTCGGCCTTCGGCGCCAGCGCCGAGACGGACTTGTCCGGCATCGAGAGGGCGGTCGTGCGGAGTCGGCGCAGCGTGTCCCTGGCGGAGCAGGGGTCGCTCCCGCGCACGGCCCGGTTCTGCTCCGAGATCTTCCTGGAGACGGCGGGCGCCACCTGCTTGGCCTGCGCCGATTCGGGGAACGTGCGCAGCAGTTCGCCCAGTTCGCCGCTCTCCCTGCCACTGGTCGGCACGGCGCCCAGCTTCGACACCCCGCACTCGTACAGCGAGGTGGCGAGCGGCCCGTCGGGGTAGCCGGTGAGATCGCCCAGCAGCTTCGGGTCGATCGACCGGGGCACGGTCCGCAGGTAGGTCAGCGGCTCGATGGCCTCGCAGTGCTTCTTCTGCCGGTACGGCGCCGAGACCGCCTTGTAGTACGCGCCGAGCCGCTGCGGCACGAGCTTCCCGGCCCGCGACCCGGCATGCTTCTCGCCGAGCCCCCGGTAGATGTCGAGCGCCGCCCGGTAGTCGCCCCGCGCGGCGGCGAAGGGCTTGCCGGAAGCGGCCTCGACACTCCGGTCGCCCCGGTCCAGCCGGTCGAGCAGCATCTGCTCCACGGCCTCGTCCTGCGCGGAGCCGTAGGCCACCACACCCCCCGCGGGCACCGCCAGCAGCACCAGACCGGCCCCCGCCGCCACCACCGGCCGCCACGACCCGCCGACCGCCCGACGCAGCGCGAGCCGCGCCCCGTCCACGGCCGCCAGGACCAGTGCGACGAGATACGCGACGACCACCCCACCGGCGGCCCCGTCGGGATCGGCCGGCAGCACGGCCCACAACAGCGCACCGGTCGCGACCCAGCACAATGCCACCCGGACCCAGCACCGCATCAGCGCATAACCGAGCCCGAATCCGCTCAGGTTGAGCAGCGCCACGGCCAGGGACCGCAGCCCGCCCCCGGGCGGCGGCGGCCCGACCACGGGCGGCTGCGCGGGTGGCGGAGGCGAAGGCGGAGCGAACCCGGGCGGCGGCGAGCCGGAACCGGCCCCGTCGGCAAGTCTCTGATCGTCCCAACTCACGTCGGCCCCCCAACGTTTGAGCAATCCGGGCCTCGAATCGAACCCGGCCGGATCACCATCCACGACGCCCCCGAACAGTGTCAATCCGGACGTGCTTCCTGCAGGACGAGCGCCAGTGGTGCCCACCGCCCACATATGTCGTGGCCTGTTGCTACTGCAATTGTGACGGACCGTCGGGCGGCAAACTCGAGGCGCATGACTGGGCTCGAGCGTGGACGAGCATCACGCCGCCGTGGCCACTATCAGGTTGCTTGGCCCAGCAGCGGTCTGGAACCCGGCCCTGAAGAGTCGAGCCGAAGAAGCGGTCGATGACCTGCGATTTCAGCCACGTTGCTGCAGGACTCCGAAAGTGAACCTGCTGGGTTCGCGAAGTGCTTCCGTCGCGCCGCTGAGGTCGGCGAGGCGGGCGGCAATCGTCGCCTCGGCCAGCCGCGGAGGCAGAGCTGCGCTGAACTTCAGGCCGTGGAGAGCGTGGGGGGCTACTGAAGGAAGGCACAGACGCCCTGCTGCATCGGACTTGGCCTGCTTCCATTCTTGAAGTGTGATGTCTTCGCGGAGTCGGACGTACGTGTCTGTGGGGCGCTGCAGAGGATCGGCGGCGGTACCGAGCGAGGCAGCCAAAGTCACGTTGGCCTTGTAACCGGCCCACGTCCACCACCGCACATTGGTGTCCTGTCCGCCACGCACGAGAACCGAGGCATCGGGGTGCACCAGCTCGGCTGCCTTTTCACGCACTTGACCAAGGGCGCTGTCGGCACGTCGGGTGAAAGCGACCGGAGGTGTTTCACCGAGGAGCTCGCGATGCCAGACCCCCTCCGCCTCAAGGAAGTCCACCGCGCCGAACAGGTAATCCCCGTACGCCTCCAGCTGGTCCACCGACAGACGGCCGAACTCGCGCAGCTGACGGGCGACGGTTTCCTCGCGCCGCCGATTCCTCGTCGTGCCGGGTGCTGCGGGTTCGGTGTCGGCCGCGCGCTCGTCGCCCACGTACTCCATGACCAGGACCGTGCGTTTTCCGATGCGTTGGGGAGTCGGTTCGATCAGCCGGATGATGCGGGAGTCGGGGCGCAGCCGGCTCATGACCTCGGCCTCGCGGGTCAGCACGTCATTCCTGCTGTCGGAGAGCGCCACCTTCAGTACCGCGAGCGACTTCGAGAACCGGACCTCGGAGCCGGCCGAAAGATCCCGTACCAGGAACGCACGGCTCGTCGAACCCGTACCCAGTCGGCGCCGTACTTCCCAGCGGTCCGCGAGCACATCGCCCGCGACTGCCTCCAACGGATCCTTCTCGGGGACGGCCACCGGCACGGGCTCGGCGGGGGGAGCCGGCTCGGTCAGCTCCTCCTCGACGACCTCCAGCATCTCCAGGAAGTCATCCACCGACGACAGCCGATCGGCGACGCTGTAGGCGGTGGCAGCCTGCACCAGCTCGTCGATGTACTCCGAAAGGCCGTCGACCACCGCGCTCGGCCGCAACCCCTCGCCCGCTTCGAAACGGGCCAGCAGTTCGGCCTGGCTGGCCGCGGGCGCCTTACCGGTGGCCAGGAGGTAGGTGAGTACACCGAGCCCGTACACATCCAGGGCGACCGGATCGGCCTTGAGCGCGGTCAGCTCGGGAGCGAGGTACGGGTCCGAGCCCTCGGCGATGTGCGCACCGGCCCGCGAGAACGAGGTCGGCGCGAGCCGTTCTCCGGCATTGCGGCCACTGTGTTCGGAACCGCGCTGGACGGCGACCTGCCAGTCGGAGATCTGCACGTACGGACTGAGCCAGCCCGCGTCCTCACTGTCCGAACCTGCCGCCCCGCCCCGGCCGCGCGGCATCAGATGGATCGCACGTGCCGCCAGGGTCCGGTGATAGATACGCCTTCCGTGCGCCGAACGCACCGTCTCCGCCCGCTGACGCACCAGCGTCATCCGGCTGAGGATGTCCAGCTTCTCGCCGTACTGCGCCAGATACTCGTCCAGCCGCAGCGTCCTCGGGTCGTAATCGAAGATCAACGCAGGGCCGGCGGAATGCCCGGACGGGTCGTACTGCTTGAGCTGCACCACACCCGGGTGCCGGAAGCGCCGCAACACCGCGGCCTCACGACGAGCCGCATGCTCCACCGAGGCGCGCAGCCCGGCGTCGGAGCCGCGCTCGCGCAGATAGACCCGGATCCGGGCAGCCTCCGGCAGATCACTGTGCTGGGCCAGATAGTCCGCCCAGGTGGGACCGGAGTCGAATGACTTCCGGTGCAACAGATAGGGGCCGACCTTGTACTCGGCGTCACTGCGCGCGATGCCGACCCGGCCCAGCGCCGCCGCGATCCTCCGCGACCGCGGGCCATCGATCCGCCGCTGCTCGAAGTGCGGGGGCGACTCTGCTGCGCAATTCCGTGCGGGGGTGAAGGTGGGCACGGGATGATCGTCTGTACGGTCGTTGTCCTGTCGTGCGGCCGTGGGGGTGGTGTGGATGTCGATGCGGCCGGAGGGGCTGCCGGAAGTCCCGGAGCAGACCGTGATGGTGGCGCGGGCGGCGTTCCCGCAGGGGAGCCTGGCGATACGGGTGCGAGACCGGCTCGCGGAGGTTTTCGCGGACGAGCCGTTCGCGTCGGCGTTCGGGGTGCGTGGGGCTCCGGGTTTGTCTCCGGGGGTGTTGTGCCTGGTCACGGTGTTGCAGTTCGCCGAGGATCTGACCGATCGGCAGGCCGCGGCGATGGCGGTGCGGGCGATCGACTGGAAGTACGCGCTCGGGGCGGAGCTGACGGACACCGGCTTCGATGCCAGTGTGCTGAGCCGGTTCCGTTCCCGCCTGTCCGACAACGGCATGGAACGGGTGGTCTTCGACCGTCTCCTTGAGTACTGCGTGGAGGAGGGGCTGGTCGCGGCCGGGGGCAGGCAGCGGACCGATTCCACCCATGTGATCAGTGCGGTGCGGGACTTGAACCGCCTCGAGCTGGCCGGGGAGAGTGTGCGGGCGGCGCTGGAGGCCCTGGCTGTCGCGGCGCCGTCGTGGCTGGCCGGGCAGGTCGATGTCGCCGAGTTCGCTCACCGGTACGGGCCGCGGGTGGACGGCTGGCGCATGCCCGCCTCGCAGACGAAACGCGACCGGCTCGCGCAGGTCTTCGGCCAGGACGCGCTGGCGTTGTGCCGGGCGGCCTGGTCACCCGGCACACCCCCATGGATCCGTGAGATCGAGTCCGTACAGATCCTGCGGCAGATCCTCGTCCAGACGTACTACCTGAGCACCGACACCAGGGGACGGGAGGTGATCAAGAAGCGGGCCGCCGACGACGAGGGTGTCCCGCCCGGTCATCGCCGCCTCGCCTCCCCCTACGACGCGGACGCACGCTGGGCGGCCAAGGGCGAGGGCCTGTTCTGGATGGGCTACAAGGTCCATCTCACCGAGACCTGCGACACTCCCACCGAAGCCGAAGCCGAAGCCGAAGCCGAAGCCGAAGCCGGTGTCCGGGCGGCACCGAATCTGATCACGGACGTGTGCACCACCGATGCCACCGTGCCCGATGTGAAAGCGACCGCCCCGGTCCAACAGCGCCTGGCCGAGCACGGCATCAGGCCCGCCGAGCACTACCTCGACTCCGGCTATCCATCCGCCGACCTCATCGCCGCCGCGCTGAAACAGGGCACCCGTATGGTCACCCCGGTTCTGCTGGATCATTCCGCCCAGGCCAAGGCCCACGCCGGCTTCGACAAGAGCGCCTTCATCATCGACTGGAGGGCCCGCCAGGTCCGCTGCCCCGCCGGCAAGACCAGCGCGCACTGGAACCCCGTGAAACAGCACGGAACGGACGCGATCGTCATCACCTTCGGCGTCCGCACCTGCCGCCCCTGCCCCTTCCGCGACCAATGCACCAGCTCCGCGAAAGGCCGCCGCATGCTCACCCTGCGCCCCAGAGAGCCAGAAGAAGCCCTCACCCAGGCCCGCGCCGAGCAGAAGACCGAGACGTGGAAGGCCAAGTACGCCCTGCGAGCGGGTGTGGAAGGCACTATCAATCAAGCCCTCGACATCACCGGCATACGCCGGGCCCGCTACCGCGGGCTACCGAAAGTCCGCCTCCAACACGCCTTCTCCGCCACCGCACTCAACGTGATCAGACTCGACGCCCACTGGACCGGACACGACCAGCATCACACCCGCAGCAGCCGGCTCGAACGCCTCGCCTACCGACTCACAGCCTGACCCAGGAATTGCGCAGCAGAGTCGTCATCAAGGCCAAAGCCATGATGTGCGCGTACGGGCCGGCCGGCTATGGCAAGACCATGGCCGTGAACTCCGCCCTGCGCGAGCTGGCACCGCGGGCGACCTACCGGCTCGAGCTACGGGCCGGACCCACCCCGCGCGACATCCGGCACGGCCTGTTCAAGGCGCTGCGGCTGCCCGGTGAACCACCGAGGCGGCCCAGCGAGTTCGATGCCCTCCTCAAAGAGGCTCTCGCCGAACAGTTCCGGGTCCTGGTCTGCGACGAGGCACAGTGGATGAGCCGGACCGGATTCGAGTTCTGGCGCCACCTGTGGGACGACAAGCACACCGACATCGCAGTCATCTTCGCCGGCGGCGACAACTGCTACCGCGTACTGCGGCGCGAGCCTATGCTCGCCTCGCGGATCTACATCTGGCAGGAGTTCACCCGCCTGCCCAAGAACCAGATCCGCAAGGTCATCCCCGCCTTCCACCCCATATGGGCCACCTGCGAGCCCTCGCTGATCGACATGGTCGACCAGGAAGCCGCCCACGGCAGCTTCCGTAACTGGGCCAACATCACCGCCCACCTGGTCTCCGGCATGGACAAGACCGGCACCGAACACGTCACCGAAGAACTCATCCACTGGGTCTACAGCAAGATCGGCGGCATGTGAGCCGCAGCAACATCCCGGCGACGCGCAGCGCAGCCTCACGAGGCCGAAGGCACACAGCAGCCAGAGCGGTCCGTATCGTCATCGACGCCGACGACCACCCGGCATGGACGGCAGCCGCCCTGGACGCGCACTCCCCCGAGAACGGACGCGTCACCCTCCACCCCTCCCCCGGCTCGTCCGCCCCGCCCGCTCTGGCCCAGGACATCCTGTGCGCGCTCGGCAAACGGCTCCCGCCCCGCGGTATGGACGCGCCCCGGCACCGCGCCTCGTGGGCAGACATGGTGGGCCCTGCCTGGACGGCAGCCGCTTCCTGGATCAACGCGTACCGGACCGGACACCTCATCGTCCTGCGCGCCCACACCCTCACCCCGGCGCGGTGGGAACAACTCGACACACTCCGAGCCCGTACCGGGATCCACCTCACCCTCATCTGGCACCGTAAACCGGACACCCGTCTCACCGAACACGCAGCCAGGCTCAGCACCGGCTACCAGAAGACCGACGGCTTCGACGCGGCCCGGGACAGGCTCCGGGAGAAAGGCCCTGCACACCCGGGCACGAGGCCGCACACAGACGGCCCCGACACCCACACCCGTGGCAGCGGACACGAACTCATCGAGCAGGTACAGCAGATCGGGCACCCGCTCCACGCAGGACTCCTCGCCGCCCAACTCCTCAGCCACACAGACGAGGCCGAACAACTCGCCGCCGTCCGGCTCGCAGACCTCGCACCCGACGCCACCGCCCTCGCCCTCCCCCGCCGGCCGTACCGGCCCACCAGCACACGCCACTGGCACTCCGTCCTCACATGGGCGCAGCCCCTGCTGATCGCCGCGCGGGCCTGGCACTACCTCAACGGTCACCACCACCCCAGCAGGCACCTGTTCCAGCACACCAACTTCCACCACCACAACCAACTCACCGACATTCTCACAGCGTCAGGAATCACCCCCGCCATCAACATCCTGACCGGCGACCCCGCATGGCCAACCCCGGCCACACCACCCCGCTGACCAGCATGAACACCCCACCCTCATAGCGATCAGCAGCGAACCGACCACCACACCCCGCAAAAACGACAGTCACTCATCGGCATCCACTGTCAGAACCCAGCACCCCACACCAACAGCCCAGACACCCCACCAACCCACTGACAAAACAATGACGAACACCCACCGACAAAACGACACCGATCACCAACCAGCGGCGGACCGTCTCGTAGGAGACGATGATGCCGCGCTGCAGCATCAGCTCCTCCACCTCACGGAATGACAACGGGAAGCGGAAGTACAGCCACACGCAGTGGGAGATCACCTCGACCGGGTACCGGTGCCCCTTGTACGACGGCGGCGTACTGCCCACGGACAACCCCCTCCACCATGATCAACCCGAAGATCATCCCACCCGTCAGCCAACGTGACAGTGCCGTCATGAGCATTGCTCTGATCGCGGTGAACGTGGCGCAGACGCCCACCGACAGCGCGGGCAATCCTGTCGACGGTCCGTGGGGGGCGACGCTCTACGTGATCGCCGAGCAGGTGGACGGCTGGCGCATCGTGGCGGGCCAGAACATGGCCGTCGACCCGCAGGCCGTGTGATACCAGGCCGTGATGCGGGCCGGCTGCCCGAGCCGATGTCGCGGGGATCCGCGCCGGGCAGCCGGCGCCGAGACGGCGCCTCGCCCCGCCCGTCAGTCGCGCCGGGCCACGATCCGGTACGCGTTCGACACCCGAAGCCGGTACGACAGCGGCCGCACCGCGAACCGGTCGAGCAGGGTGCCCACCACCAGCACCGGAATGCCGGCGACCAGCAGCGCCCCGCGCAGCGTGCGGCGCAGCCGGCTCGGTGGCTCGGGCAGCCACGGCGCATCGTCGCGCGGTGCCGCGTGGTTCAGCGCCAGCCATACGGCGGCCAGCAGGTCGACCGGGTCGTGCGGCTCCGCGTGCTGCTCGGCGACCACTGTGAAGCCCATTTCCGTGAGCCGCGCCCGCAGATTGGCCACCGGAACGAAGTGCAGGTGCTGCGGCTGGAGCCAGGGCAGCCACCAACGGCCCAGCAGCCTCCCGTAGCGGCTCTCGGGGTCCGGCACCTCGATGAGGAGATGACCGCCGGGCCGTACCGTCTCCCATGCGGCGCGCAGTCCGCGATCGGGATCGGTGCTGTGCTCCAGGTAGTGGAACATGCTCACCACGTCGTAGTGGCTGGCCAGTTCGGGTGCGAGGTCGGGGAAACTGCCCCGGTGGCCACGGTCCACCCGGCCCTCGCGCTCGGCCAGTTCGACGCCGTCGGTGAAGTCGAGTCCGTCGAACACGGTGTGGGGCAGCACCGCCCGCGCAGCCGCGCAGAAGTGGCCGTGCCCGGTCCCGACGTCCAGCCATCTCTTCGGCGCGGAGTCGTACGGCAGCATCGACTCCGCCCGTCCCCGGTACATCTTGGTACGGCCCCCGAAGGTGTCACCGAGTTGTTTCTCGCCGAGCCCGTCGTAGAAGTCGCGGTAGTAGAAATCCAGTCCCTGTTCGTTGAGCCGGGGGTTCTGGAATGTGTGACCGCAGCCTTCGCAGCGGTCGAGAACGAAACGGCCCGGCTTGTGCTGGAGCAGGTCGGTGGTGCGCAGCCGGGTGGTCAGCTCCTGCGAACCGCACCATGGGCAGTCGGTGCGGCGCGGCTCGAAGAAGCGCTCCCAGCCGGCGGCGATGTCCGCCTGATACGCGGGCCGCAGCCGGGCGATCCGGTCAGTTGACTCGGTGTCCTCGCTCATCTGAACTCCCTGGCTGTTCCCGTACGTCGTGGGGCTGCATCGGCTGATTCGCGGTGCGCGAGTGTGTCTCTCGAAGTCGGGGCCGCCCGGGTGGACATGGCGGAGCCGTCCCGGGCGGCGGCACTGACCACCTGTCGCACAGCGAGATCACCGAGGTGGAGCGCGGCGGCACGGGCCCCACCCGCGGAACGGAACGCCGTACGGATCCGGTGGGCCCCGTCGCGGTATTCGGGATCGTCCAGGACGGAGTCGACCGCCGAGGCCAGCTTCTGGACGGTGACCCGCCCGAACCGCACCCGCACCCCCGCCCCGGCGTCCACGACCTGTCCGGCCACCACCGGCTGGTCATCGCGGATGGGAGCTACCACGAGGGGCACCCCGTGCCACAGGGCCTCGCACACGCTGTTGTGGCCGGCGTGGCAGACGACTGCGCCAACGCCCCTTTCCAGGAGGGAGAGTTGCGGCACGGACGGCACGATCAGCACATCCTTGTCGCCGTCCCGCGGCGAGAGCACGCCACCGGGGTCGGCGATCACCGCCTGCACCCGGTCGGCCCGCTCCCGCAGCGCGCTCCGGCACACGTCGAGGAAGCGGCCGCCGACATCGGCGTTCGCCGTGCCCAAGGTGACCAGGACGGTGGTGCGGCCGGCATCGAGCCATTCCCACGGGAAGCCGGCGGCGGACGGACGCGCCGTGATCGACGGACCGACCCAGCACACTCCGTCGTGCGCGGAACCCGCCAACTCCGGTGTGTTGAAGGCGAGGACGAGATGTGGTGAGAAGCGGGGGTCGGCCGTGCCCGCCGGGTCCCCGACGGCCTCCCTGAGCGCGCCCAGCCGCTGCTGCAGCCACTGGCCGACCTTGGGAAGCCCGGCGAGGGGGTCGGTGAACTCGGCCGACGTGGTCGCCGAGGTCGCCCACGGCAGGCCCAGCCGCTCCGCGATCAGAGCGCCCGCGAAGGCCTGCTGGTCGGCAACGACGACATCCGGCCGGAACGCCTTGACGGCGGCCCGGACCCCCGGAGCCATCGACTCGGCCAGCGGCAGCAGGTACCGCTCCCACAGGAACTTCAGCGCCTCCGGGCCGCGCAGCTCGGTCGGCCGCTCGCCCCGGGGCGCCCCGGCGCACGCCATGACGGGCCCGGCCCCGGGGCCCGCGAGCCGGCCGACCAGCGCCGGATCGGGACACACCCACGCCACCGCATGTCCTGACGCGACGAGTTCGGCGGCGACACCGACGGTCGGGTTGATGTGCCCGACCAGGGGCGGGACGACGAAGAGGAAGCGGCTCACCCGGCCACCTCCGCCACCACCCGCCCGGTGGTGCGGCCGGCCTCCTCGACGAGTGCCAGGATGTGCCAGCCGACCGTGCCGGAGGCCTCCACCAGGACCGAGTGCTCGTGCCCCGGGATCACCACGGTCCGGCAGTCCGGAAGCGTCGATGCCAGCCAGGGCGCGAGTTCGGCGAGATCGGAGTCGCCGCCGTACAGGCCGAGCACCGGGCAGCGCACTGCCGCGATCCGGCCGGCCGTCAGGACGCCGCTGGCCGGGATGTCCCGGCCGAGGGTGGTGTCACGGGCCAGTCTGGCCGCGCCCTTGGCCAGCCGCGCCGTGTTGTGCCCGCGGTGGGTGCTGATCCAGGCGATCGCGTCGGGCTCGTTGTGGGCGAGCTGGGTCACGACGCGGTCCAGGATGCCCCCCAGCTTCTCTGCCCAGGCGGCGGTGGCCGGTTCGGACTCGATGAGACTGACGCTCGCCACCCGCTCTGGGCGCCGGGCCGCGAAGCCGAACGCGATCGTGCCGCCGAAGGAGTTTCCGACCAGATGCACCGGACCGGTCACCGCCAGCCGGTCGAGCAGCGCCTCCAGGTCGTCGATGTTGTGCTCGACCGTGTAGCCCTCAGCAGGGCGTCCACTGCGCCCGTGGCCGCGCAGGTCGTACATGACGACGTCGAGACCGGCGGCCGCGAACGCGGGTGCGACGGTGAAGTAGTAGCTGGCCAGGCTGTCCGTCAGCAGACCGTGCACCAGCACTACGGTGGCGGTGGCCGGCTGGCCACCGCGAGGACCGATCCGCTGTACGTGCAACCGGACGGAGCCGGTGTCGACCATTGCCATGGCTCAGCTCGCCTCCCCCGCCTTGAGACTGGTGACGACGTACTCGACCAGCCGTCCGACGGTCAGTTCGATGATCTCGTCGAACTCCATACCGGCCAGGAACTCCGCGAAGTTGACCCGGTCTCCGTACCGCTCCTGGAGCAGCCCGGCCAGAGTGACGAGGTCGATGCTCTCCAGCTCCAGATCACGGTTGAAGGTGGTCCTCATGCCGATCTCGATGTCGTCGAGGCCGTACTCGTCCTCCAGGAGCCGCGCCAGCATGCCGGTGAGGTCGGCAAGTACGGACTCCTCGTCGGCGGTGACAGGGGTGTGGGGGGTGGGCGCATTCATCGGGCGTCGTACTCCTTAGCGGTCGGGTTTCCCGTCGTCCATGCGACTGCGTACGCGCGCTCCGGCAGCCGGGGCGGGTTGGTGGCCGGTACGCAGTGCACGGTGTAGGTGCGTTGCAGGCGGCCCGCGACGGCCAGCCGGTCGCCCGCCGGGGTCGCGTCGAACACGGTGAAGTCCCGCGGCCGGCCGCCGAATCCGGTGCCCTCCGCCTTGGCGACGGACTCCTTGGCGGCCCAGAAACGGGTGAACCACACGGCCTCGCTCTCGCCGGTGTCGGCCGACAGGCGGTGCAGCAGCCGCAGCTCGTCCCCGCCGAGGGCGGCGGCGAGGGCCTGCGGGGTGCGGTCGGTGACCTCCTCGATGTCGATGCCGGGGCCGGTCCGGTGCGGTCGGACGATCGCGACAGCTGCCTCCGCGCAGTGGGCCAGCGAGACGTCCAGCGGGGGCAGGGGCCGTCCGTGCACGCCGGAGACGTACGGACGGCCCGTCTCGTCGTTGTGCACCCGCAGTTCCGCCGGGAAGACGGGGCCCTCGCCGTGGTCCCACAGCCACTGCCGCACCGCGTCCTTCACTGCGATGCGCCCCAGCAGCCACTGTCGGCGCCCTCGTGGCGCGTGGCGGGCGTACTCCGCGCGCTCCGCACCGCCCAGGGAGTTGCGCATGATCAGCTCCCGGGACGCCAGGTCCGGCCACCTCTCGTGCAGCAGCCGCCAGCCGCCGGGGCGCGGCTCGGACAGGGTGTTGCGATCCGGGAAGCGCTCGACGGGCCGGGTCTGCGGGTCGTTGTCGAAGCGGCGGTCCTGCCAGCCGTACAGCTCCGCCCACACGGTGCCCCCGGCCCTCAGCTGTACGTCGGCCTCCAGAAGGGCATCGGTGAGCGAGGTGACGCGCACCAGGCATTCCACCTCTGTGCCCGGCGCCGGATGCGGCCCGTAGAACCGCATCTCCCGCATCCCGACCGGGAACACGACGGTGCGCTCGGAACGGGTCGCCATGATCCAGTAGCCGAGTAGCTGGCCGACGTTGTCCAGCAGCGCGCCGGGCGCGGAAGGGGTGGTGAGACGTCCGCGCACATGGCGGTCGCCGATCGCCGTGAGTTCGCTGACGCCCTGGAACGCCGGGCCGTGGAACATCCAGCGCTCGGCGTAGAGCTGGGCAGCCGTGTGGTCGGGGGCGTGCTCGGCTCCGGGATCGGTGACCCATGGGGCGGGGGGCGGAGTGGGGTACGCGCCGACGAGCTCCACGGTGGCGCGGGCCCGCGGGCCGAAGGAGACGGCGAGAAGCCCCGGATCCTTCGGCGTCACGGTCACGGGCACGTCGACTGCCGGGGTGGCGGTGAGCCACTCGTCGAACCGCGCGCCGTGCACGGCGACCGGCAGCCCGCCGGGGAACGTCTCCTGCGCGGCGTCCACGATGTGCTGCACGATCGTCGTGGCCGGGACGACCGGCCACCGGTCGGCGACTTCGGGCCAGCCGGGCCGTTGGGGGAAGAAGCAGTGGTCCAGAAGGTAGGGCATGGTGTCGGGCGAGACGTGGACGGTGGTGTGCCGCGGCCCGGCGGACGGAGCCGGCGCAGGCGTCCCCGTCCTCGCGGACATGAGGGCGGCGGCCGTGTCCGCGGTCTCGCTCAGCAGGGCGCTCAGTTCGGCGGCCACCGGGGAGCTCTCGGCGAGGGAGTCCAGCGGCGACGGGCCGGCCGGGACCGGCGCCCGCGCGGGCGCCCGCAGCCCGGCCCGCAGCCCGGGGAGCCGTTGGGGCGAGAGGGACACCAGAGCGCCGCTCAAGTCCAGTCGTACCGGCGGCCGTTGAGATGTGGTCGCCGTCTCGGCGGGTTGCAGGGAGGGCGCCACCGCCGAACCCGCCGTCCACAGCGCGGTGGCCACCCGGCGCAACTGGGCGAGGCCGGTGCGGTGGGGCGAGTTGGCGGCGACCACCAGGTGGTCGCGACCGCCCAGGGTGTCGCTCACCAGGGAGCCGAGCTGACCGGGGCCGACCTGGACGAACACCCGGTGACCGGCCGCGTTCAGGGCCTCTGTCAGCTGGCGGAACCGTACGGGTTCCAGCAGATGCCGGACGAAGAGAGCCCGGATCCCCGTCTCGTCCTCGGGGAACGGTGCGGCGGTCGTGCCCGACCAGAGCGGGGTGTGCGGCGGATGCAGCCGGAAGCGGCGGGCGGCCTCCTCCATCGGTCCGACATGGGGGCGCAGCATCGGCGTGTGGAAGCCCGATTGGAACGGCAGGACCTGGCTGAGAACGCCCTGGGCGCGACGCGCCCGTACGAAGTCCTCCACCGCCGCCTGCGGACCGCACACCATCGACTGACCGGGCGCGTTGTCGTGGGAGAGGACCAGGCCCGCCCGGCTCCCGCCCTCGTCGCGCAGGGCGGCCAGAACGTGCTCGGCGCTGGTGCCGATCGCGCCGAAGGCGAGACCGGGGACAGTCACCGAGTCGGGGTCGAAGGCGGCCATGAACGCGTCGACCTCGTCCCCGGAATACAGCCCGGCCGCGGCCATGGCCGTCCACTCGCCGACGCTGTGTCCGGCGACCGCGTCCGGCACGATCCCGCTGCGGCGCAGCGCCGCGTCGAGGAGGCGGCCGACGGCGACCACGCCGAAACCGTGCCGGCCCACGTCGTCGGTCCGGTCTCCGTCGACTGCGGGGGCACGCAGACCGAAATGGGCGGCCACGTCGTCGACCTGCGGGGTGAAATCGCCCTCCAGGCCCGGGAACAGGAATGCCAGTCGGCCGTGGCCGGCACCCAGGAGGGGGCCCGGCCGGAACCAGACGTCACCGCGTCCGTGCCAGCCCCGCTGCCGGGCGACCGCGCGGCGTGCCAGGGCGAGCCGTTTGGCGGTCGGTCCGACGATGCCGAGGCGGGCGGGGCCCGCCTCGGGGTGCGGGTGGCCGGGGGCGAGACCGGCCGCCCGTACGGTGTCGTCGTCGGCGTCCAGCAGGGCGGCGAGGTGCGCCGGGGATTCGGCGGCGAGGAGCAGGACATGCTCGGGCTCGTCGACCTCGACGACCGGGCGGGCCGGTGCGCTCGCGCGGGACCCGTGCCCGTCCGGGGCCTCCTCCAGCACCACATGCGCGTTGATCCCGCCGAAGCCGAACGCGTTGACGGCGGCCCGGCGCACGGGGCTGCGCGCGGTGGTCTCCCAGTCGGCGGCCTTCTCCAGGGTGCGGAACCGGGTGCGGGCCAGGGCGGGGTGCGGGTCGTCGCAATGGAGTGTCGGAAGGAGTGTCCGGTGGTGGACGGCGAGTGCGGCCTTGACCAGACCGGCGACCCCGGCGGCCGGCATGGCATGCCCGATCATCGACTTGACCGATCCCAGCACCGCGTCACCGTCTCCGGGTCCGAACACATCGGCGAGCGTGGCGAGTTCGGCACTGTCACCTGCCGGTGTCGCGGTGCCGTGCGCCTCCAGCAGGCCGACCGAGCCCGGCTCGGCGGGGTCGAGTCCGGCCGCCCGCCATGCCTGCCGCACTGCGTGCGCCTGTCCACCGGGCTCGGGGTTCATGAGTCCGGCCGCTCGTCCGTCGCTGGCCACTCCGGTGCCCCGGACCACCGCGTAGATCCGGTCTCCGGCGCGCTCGGCGTCGGCCAGCCGCTTGAGGACGACAACGCCCGTCCCCTCACCGATCAGGATGCCGTCGGCGTCCCGGTGGAAGGGCCGGATGCGCTGGCTGGGAGAGAGTGCGCGCAGCTGGGAGAAGACGCTCCACAGCGTGATGTCGTGGCAGTGGTGGACGCCGCCGGCGAGCATCACGTCGCACCGCCCGGAGGCGAGTTCGCCCACGGCCTGGTCCACGGCGACCAGTGAGGAGGCGCAGGCGGCGTCCACCGTGTACGCGGGCCCGCGCAGATCGAGCCGGTTGGCGACCCGGGAGGCGGCGAGGTTGGGCACCAGGCCGATCGCGGACTCGGGGCTGTCCGGACCGAGACGCTCGGTGAATGCCTGGCGCACTCCCGCGAGTTGGTCACCCGTCAGGTCCGGGAGCAGCTCCGCCAGTGTGCGGACCAGTTGGCCGGCCGTACGGACCCGCTGGTCGAGCCGGACCAGGCCGGGCGTGAGATAGCCGCCCCTGCCCAGAACGACGCCGACCCGCCCTCGGTCGGGGAGGCGGTCCGTGCCGCCCGCGTCGTCGAGGGCGGCCGAAGCCACGTGCAGGGCGATGAGCTGGTCGGGCTCGGTACCGGCCACCGAGTTCGGCATGATCCCGAACCGGGTGACCTCCACCTGCGCGAGTCCGTCCACGAACCCGCCGCGGCGGGCGTAGACCTGGTTCGCGACGGCCGGGTCGGAGGCGGTGCCCGGGTGGTAGTACTCGGCGTCCCAACGCCCGTCCGGTACCGCGCCGATCGCGTCCACGCCGTCGCGCAGGTTGCGCCAGTAGGCGTCCAGGTCCGCGGCGCCGGGCAGCAGCACCGCCATCCCGACGATGGCCACCGGCACCTGTCGTGCGGCCACGGCCTGCGTGCCCGGACCGTGCCGGGGCGGCGCCACCACGACCGTCACCAGCCCGAGGCGGTGTAGACGACGGCGGTGGCGGACTCCTCGCCCCAGGCGAGCTCCCGCAGCAGCGCCGCGGTCCCCTCCTCCGGGTCGATCAGCCGGATGCCGCGCCGGGCGTACTCCCGGGCCAGCTCGGCCCCGATCATGCCGCTGTGACCGGCCGAGGGTGCCCAGGGGCCCCAGTGCACGGTCACCGCCCGCCGGCCGGTGCGGGCGGCGAACGCCGCGCCGAGGGTCTCCAGCGCGTCGTTGGCGGCCGCGTAGTCCACCTGGCCGCGATTGCCCAGGACGGCCGATATCGAGCCGAACAGCACGGTGAACGCGGGCGGTGCGGGCAGTTCCTCCAATGCGGTGAGCAGGGCGTCGGCGCCCGTCGCCTTCGTGGCGTAGACACGCCGGAAGGACTCCGTGCTCTTCTCTGCGATGAGCCGGTCCTCGATCACACCGGCCGCGTGCACCACGCCGTCGAGCCGGCCGTGCTCGGCATGGATCTCCTTCACCGCCTGCAGTACCGCGTCCGGCTCGCGGAAGTCGACCGACCGGTAGCGGGCCCGGCCGCCCGAGGCGGTGATCTCGGTCAGGGTGGCCGTGATCTCCCGCTGGGCGAGCAGCAGCTCGGCGGCGCGATTGATCTCGGCCGGCTTCAGTCCGCCGCGGGCCGCGAGCGCGGCGCGCAGCTCGGCCGGGGTACGCGCGGACGCGGTGTCCGCGGCCTCCGGACCGTCCGGGGCGGGGGTGCGGCCGAGGAGTTCCAGACGGCAGCGTGCGGCGCCAGCGAGCACGGCGGCGAACTGTGCGGTGATGCCTCGTGCCCCTCCTGCCAGCAGCACCACGGAGTCCTGGTCCAGGCCAAGCGCGGTGGCTTCCGGGGTGCCCGCCCCGGCCGGTCCGGCGCCCGTGCTGCCGAGCACGCCGAGCGGCGCCGCCACCAGTTCGAACCCGTGCCGGCCTGCCGCCGTCCGCAGCACGACCGGTGTCCGGTCCAACGCGACGGCCTCGGCGACCACGGCGTCCGCGAGCGCGGACGGCGAGGAATCGGAAACCTCGATGATCCGGGCCACCATCTGCGGATACTCGCGCGCCACGGTCCGGAACAGACCTCGCAGCCCCGCGGTCCGGGGGTCGGGCACCTCACCGTCGGCGGGCCGGACGGCCAGCAGCCATCGCGGGGCGCGTGCCAGGGCGGCCTTCAGTACAGGGAACGAGGCGGGCAGCAAGGGCATTTCATCGGTGCCCGCGAGGGCCCCTGACCACAGCACGCCGTCCACCGGTCCGTCGGTCTCCGTCAGGACGTGGTCCCGGGCCCGTGCGGAGACCTCGGCTCCGTGGGACGCCAGGCGGGCGGCGACCTCGGGGGCGTCGCCGAGCAGGATCCAGCGGGTGCCCGTGAGAACGGACGACGGGTCGGTGCCGGCGTCGGCCCGCTCGTCGAGGAGGACCGGGCGCAGGAGGTGCCGTCCGGGGGGTTCGGCGGTGACGGCGTCCGGTCCGGGCTCCACCACCACCGGAGCGGGCTCCGCCTCCGCCGGGGCGGCGGGCCGCTCGGCCGGTCCGCCCATCCGCGCGGTCAGCCAGTCGGTCACCGCGGCGGCCGTCCGCGCCTTCGCCAGCTCCTCCAGCGCGGCGTCGTTCAGCGCGGCGAGGTCGGTGCCGGCACCGGCACCCAGGCGCCGGGCCAGTTCGCCCGCGATCTCCGCCCGCTTGATGGAGTCGATGCTGAGGTCCGCCTCCAGGTCGAGGTCGGGCTCGATCATGTCGACGGGGTAGCCGGTGCGCTCGCTGATGATTTCCAGAACGACCCGCTGGACATCGGCCGGACCGGCGGGCTGCGCGGCTGCCGGCTCCACGGCGGTGGCCGGCGTGCCCCGTTCCGGGTCCTTCATCGACGGCTGCGCCGGGGGAAGTTGCGGCACGGCCTGGATCACCTGCGGGGCCGCCGGGGACGGGACGGGCCGCGCGCCCGGGGCGGATCCGAGGTAGGTGAGCAGAACGTCCCGTTGGGCGGCGATCATCTCCCGGCTGGTGCGCAGGAATTCGGAGATGAGCGTGTCCTGGTCGGACGGTGCGCTGTGCGGGGAATTCGTCGTCACAGTCGTCTCCAGGGTCTCCGTGACTCGTCGGGCCGGTGCGAGCGCACCGGTGAGGAGGGCGCCGTCGGCGGTGCGGACCAGTTGTCCGTCGACCGTCCATCCGGGAAGCTTCGGCGCCGGGGTACGTGCCGCGTCCACCGCGTTCCGGCCTCGCAGCAGCCACCCGGCGCGCACCGGCAGCCCCGCGACGGCGAGCTCGGCCAGGGCGTCGAGCCAGCCGCGCAGGCCGCTGCCCGGCCGGGGTTCGCAGGCCACCGTGCGGTGCGGGCGGTCGCCGAGGATCTGCCCGACCAGCCGGGTCAGGACCGAGCCGGGGCCGGCTTCGACGAAGATGCGGGCTCCGGCCTCGTACATCGCCTCGATCTGCTCGACGAAGGCGACCGGGGCACCGATCTGGGCGGCGAGCTCGGCCCGTACCGCGTCACCGTCGGCGGCGTACGGGATGGCCGTGCGATTGGACCACACGGGGAATTCGGGCGCGTGCACCGGCCGGGCCGCGAGCGCCTCGGCGAACCGGTCGGTGGCGGCGGCGACCAGCGGGCTGTGGAACGCGCAGGCGACGGGGATGCGCTTGGCACCGTGGCCGGCCTCGCGCAGCAGCCGGACGGCCTCGTCGACGGCGTCCGTCGGTCCCGAGATCACCGTCTGGCCGGGCGAGTTGCGATTGGCGACGACCACACTGTCCGGCACGGACGCCGCCTTGAGTGCCTGCGCCACGTCCTCGGCGCCGGCCGAGACCGCGGCCATGGTCCCGGGGTCGCCCGCGTCGCCTTGGGCGGACTGCGCAGCCCGAAGGATCGCCGCCGCTCGCTCCGCGCTCAGTTCCAGCAGCGTCTCGGGGGTCAATGCGCCGGCCGCGCACAGTGCCACCAGCTCGCCGTAGCTGTGCCCGGCGGCCATGTCCGGCTGCACGCCGGCCGCGGTGAGCACGGCGTGCGCGGCGAGTCCCGTGACACCGAGGGCGGGCTGTGCCACCCGGGTGTCGGTGAGCGCGGCCCGTTGCCTCTCGCGTTCGGTGTCGTCGAAGGCGGTGGGCGGATACAGGGTGTCGGCGTGGGCGCGGGCGAGTTCCAGATAGGGGCGCAGCTCTGGGAAGGCGACGAACAGGTCGGCGAGCATGCCGGTGCGCTGGCTGCCCTGGCCGGGGAAGAGGAATGCCACCTTGGCGCCGTCCGATTCGCCGGCACCGGCCCGGTGGATGCCGCGTGCCGGAGCGTGCGCGGCGGGGTCGACGGGGTCGGCCAGGGCCCGCCGCACCTTCTCGGCCAGGTCGTCCACGTCCGTCGCCACGATGGCGACCTGGGCCGGGTCCCCGCTCGTGTCCGACCGCCGGGCCGCGCTCAGCGCGAGGTCCTGAAGCCGCCACGACCGGCCCTCGGACTGAGCGGCTGCCAGGAGTTCCTCCATCGCCCGGCGGGCCGCGGCCTCGTCCCGGCCGCGGAACACGAACAGTTCGGCCGGCCAGGCGTCCAGTCCCCGCACGGGCGGTACGCCACCGGCGTGGGCGGCCAGCACCACGTGGAAGTTGGTCCCGCCGAAGCCGAACGCGCTCACTCCGGCGATCCGTTCCTCCGCGGGTGCCGCCCATGGCCGAGCCTCGGCGTGGAAGGCGAAGGGGCTGCTGTCCGCCTCCCACGCCGGGTTGGGATTCTCGACGTGCAAGGTGGGCGGCCGGACTCCGGTGTACAGCGCCAGCAGCGTTTTGATCATTCCGGCGAGACCGGCGGCGCACTTGGTGTGGCCGATCTGCGACTTCACCGAACCGAGGGCGCAGCCGCCCGGTTCCGCCCCGGCCTCGGTGAACACCTCGCTGAGAATGCGCAGTTCGGTGCGGTCGCCGACGACCGTCCCGGTGCCGTGCGCCTCGACGAGACCGACTTTTGCCGGTGAGACGCCGGCGTTTCGATAGGCGCGCTCCAGAGCCGAGCGCTGGCCCTCGGGCCTGGGCGCGGTCAGACCGAGTGAGCGGCCGTCGCTGGA
This sequence comes from Streptomyces sp. NBC_01363, assembly GCF_026340595.1. GTDB lineage: Bacteria > Actinomycetota > Actinomycetes > Streptomycetales > Streptomycetaceae > Streptomyces. The sequence continues at coordinate 41,523 of NZ_JAPEPF010000001.1, read as the reverse complement.
GGAGCCCAGGCCCTTGATGACGCCGTAGATCCGGTCGCCGTCCCGCTCGGCGTCCGCGAGCCGCTTGAGGACGACGCAGGCGATGCCCTCGCCGAGCGCGATGCCGTCAGCCGAGCCGTCGAAGGCGCGTGAGCGGCCGGTGGGAGACAGGGCGTGCACGGAGGAGAACAGGACATAGTCGTTGATTCCGTTGTGCAGGTCGGCGCCACCGCACAACACCACGTCGGAGGTGCCGCCGGCCAGCTCCTTGCAGGCGACGTCCACCGCGGCCAGCGACGAGGCGCAGGCGGCGTCGACGGTGTAGTTGGCGCCGCCGAGATCGAGCCGGTTGGCGATCCTGCCCGAGATGACGTTGGCGAGCATGCCGGGGAAGGAGTCCTCGGTGAGTCCCGGGAGCTGCTCATCCAGACCCGCGGGGACGCGGCCGTAGTACGAGGGCAGCACCGCCCGGAGCGTGGCCGCGTTCGACAGATCGCTGCCCGCCTCGGCGCCGAACACCACGGAAGTGCGTGAGCGGTCGAACTTCCGCCCCCCGTCGCCGTATCCGGCGTCCTCCAGAGCGCGCCGGGCGGCCTCCAGGGACAGCAGCTGCACCGGTTCCGTGCTGCCGAGAGACGTCGGCGGGATGCCGTAGCGCAGCGGGTCGAAGGGGATGCGGGGCAGGAAGCCGCCCCACTTGGAGGGGGTCGACTCGCCATGGTGGACGGCCGGGTCCCAGCGCTCGGGCGGGACCTCGCTCACCGCGTCCACTCCGGCGACCACATTCGCCCAGAAGGCGGTCAGGTCGGGCGCCTGCGGGAACATGCACGCCATGCCGACCACGGCGACGTCGAGCGGAGCGGGCGCGACCGGCTCCCGCACCTCGTTCGCCGGGGCCGACTGCGCCGTCCGCAGGGCGAGATGCTCGGCGGCTCCCGTGGTCACCGACTCGTGCAGTGCCGCGACGGTCGTGGTCGCCGAGCGCAGCACGGCCACCTCGCCGGCCATGAACATTCCCTCGGCGAGCTGGCGCCGCTCGTCGACCGGAGAGAGGCAGCCGTCGGCGGATCGGTCGACGCCCTTGCTGGCGATGCGCAGCCGGCCGACGTTGAGCCTCTCCAGCTCCTCCCAGATCCGCCGGTCCGGCACGCCCTCGGCGCGCAGCCGGGCCTCCTGGTCGCGGTAGCCGGCGGTGAACGGGCTCGGTACGCACCGCGTCGCGTGGCCCGGCGCCGACTCCAGCAGCGTGGTGCGCTCGGCCTCCAGGACCTGCTGCTGGAAGAGCGGCCGGACCGCCCCGCGGGAAACAGCCTCCTCGGTGAACAGATACGCGGTACCCATCAGCACACCGACGGCCGCGCCGCGCGCGGTCAGCGGCGCGGCCAGAGCGGCGACCATCGCCGCCGACCGCTCGTCGTGCACGCCGCCCGCGAAGAACACCTCGAGGTCCGCGGCCTCGTGACTCTCCAGGAAATCCTCCAGGACGGCCAGTTGGGCCTCCCAGAGCGCGAAACTGCCGCGCGGCCCCACATGCCCGCCGCACTCCGAGCCCTCGAACACGAACCGGCGCGCCCCGGCCTGGAGGAACTGCCGCAACAACCCCGGTGAGGGCACGTGCAGAAACGTCCGGATGCCGTCCTGCTCCAGGGCCTGCGTCTGGGACGGCCGCCCACCGGCGATGATCGCGTGGGTCGGCCGCATCTCCCGTACGGCCTCCAGCTGGGCCGTACGCACGTCCTCCGGCGCGAAGCCGAGGACTCCCACGCCCCAGGGCCGGCCGGCCACCGCGTCCCGGGTCTCGGTCAGCATCGTCCGCGTCCGCGTGCCGTCCGCCAGCGCCAGGGCGAGGAAGGGCAGTGCTCCGTCGACTGCCACCGCCACGGCGAAAGCGGGTCCGTCGCTCACCCTTGTCATCGGCCCCTGCGCGACGGGGAGCCGGGTGCCGAGCGCCAGGCTCATCGGCGATCCGGGCCGCAGCGCCCGTGCTGCCGTGTCGTCCCGGACGGCACCGAGCACCGCTTCCCGCAGCGCGCGCACCGTTCGGCGCACATCGCCCCACCGCTCCGCGAACAGGGTGGCGAGGAAGCCGTCCTGGCCCACCGGGAGCAGTTGGGTACGCAGATCCCGCCCGCCCAGAAGCGCCGCCACCTCCTGCGGTCCGGCACCCTCCGCGAGGCGCGGGACGTCCGGGCCTCGCCGCAGCAGGAAACGGTGACCGGCCCGGACGACGGTTTCCGAGCCGTCGCTGGTGCGCAGCACCGCGGCGACCGGTTCGGGCAACGCCGACTCGGCGAGCAGCGCGAGTTGGCCGTCGAGGACGACGCCGGCCGCTCCGCCGGCCACCGCGGCGGCGGCCGTTCGAGGGCCGATGCCGCCGCTCGCCCACACGGGCCGGGTCACCTCGGGCGCGGCGAGCAGTCGCTGGAGCAGGACGAAGGTGCTCAACTCGCCGATCCGGCCGCCGCACTCGGTGCCGCGAGCGATCAGGCCGTGCGCCCCGGCGCGTAACGCATCCCGTGCGCCCTCCAGGTCGGTGACCTCGACGAGGACGCGGAAGCGCGCCGCGAGCGCGGCGATCGTCCAGGCCGCGCCCGATTCCCCGGCCGCCGCTGCGACCGCGAGAACCACGGTGTGCGGACCGTCCGGAGCCAGGTCGGCCGGGGTGAGCCGGCAGTGCGCGTCGACCCGGACGCCGAACCTGCCCGAAGCCGTGCGCTGCAGTTGAGCGAGGGCCTCGCGGGATCTCCGGTCGCCGGCCCCGAGGTCGAGCACACCGAGACCACCGGCCCGGCCGACGGCCACGGTGAGCCCGGCATCGGGCTCACCGTACGGAGTAATGCCGATGATCATTTCTTCGGAACGCACAGCGGAGTTCATCATTCTCCGAATCAAGGGTGAGACTGCACGGTGGGGGGTTCTGTACAGAAACAGACACGGCGGCTCTCCGGCTTCCTGCAGGGAAAAGCCCACCGCGGAACGCCGATATGAAGCGTGTGTTCGAAGCGGATTGAAAGGTAGTGGCGTGGTTACTCACCGGTCAAGGTGCGAGTGAGTGATCGGCAACCGTCTTTTTCGACCCCGTCGGTCGCGAGTGGAAGGCATGGCCGGAGGGAAACGGCTGAATCCTTTTCCGACGAGGCATCGTTCACCTGGGCTGTTGCAACTCCCTTTACCCGGATGTCAGTTGGGGATTGGCTGATTGGGGTGCACAACAGACCGGGAACGAGCCTGGCGGTCATTTTGAGGGCTGCCGATGAGGCGCCTCGGACCGAGCGATGGGTGCCCCCACCGACCGGCCGGCAGTCAGAATGGCGGACTCGCGCGGCTATGCCTGCGGAAATCGTCTGCCCGGGACGAAGAACCCCCTGGTGTCGCACTCGGACCGGAAGCGCGCTCTTCCAGGGGTACGGAAAGAGGCGCCTGACCTGACACAAGGGCAGCCTCCATTCCTCACCCGCGCTTGTTGAGGATGTCGTTGATCCGTGCCCCCTCGTCGGGGGTGATCCGTCCGTGCGGCAGTTCGATGCCGAGGGTCTCCGCCAGTGGCCGCTGATGGATGTCGACCGCCGCCTCCACGAGGTCGGCGAGCACGGCCCCCGACGAGCGGCCCCGCACCTGCCCGATGGCCACCGCGACCAGGCCGACCAGCACGGACGGCCACCAGAAGGCACCCAGCAGCAGGTAGAGCATCCCCCACGCGGTGACTTCCGTGGCCGCCCGGTAGCGGGTGGTGGCGTCACGGATCGCGGCGGTCGCAGTGTCGGGGAGCAGCAGCCACAGCCGTGGCCAGGCGAGGGCCACGGCCAGGCCGTATTGCGCGTCGACGCGCTGGTCGACGAGGCGGAAGCGGTCGCCGATGGCAGTGGCACGCGCGGGCAGGTATCGCGCCGGCAGGGTGTGCCCGCGTCGGGCCTGCGCGCCCTGGGCCCTGCGCCGCCGCCGGGCCACCCACCGGGCGGGACGGCGGGAGACCCACGCGTCGTACGCGCGCGGCAGCCCCCTGTACGGCCAGTCCGGCACCCGTCGCACCGAGCAGCGCCCCGGCCACCGCAAGCAGCACAGCCGCAGGCCGACCCGCCAGCTGCTGCCCGAGCCTGCGTACCGCGTCCTCCAGACGCCCAGTGTCCAGCGCGTGCGGATGGCCGAGCCACCAGCCGCACATCGCGGCGGCCACGAACAACGCGTCGGGCAGCACCAGCGCGCTGAGCCAGCGGTCGGCGAGCTTCCGGCCGACCTCCGTGAGCAGGCTGTTCACAGCGACCTGAAGACCATTGGCGCTTCATCGATGACGCAGCGCGGCTCGCGGCCGTCCTCGTCCGCACCGGCGCGGCGCCCGCACCGGCCGCCCGGACAGCGGTAGGTGCCGCGCACGGTGACGGCGTCGAGCCCGAAGACGTCCAGGCTTTCGGGGTGGCCGTCCGCCGGGCGGCCGACCGACTTGTCGGGGTCCGGTGCCGGCTCGTATCCCAGGAGCCGGCTCACTTCCGCCGAGTGCCAGCCGTTACGCCACCGCTTGCCGGTGCGCAGGTTGATCCCGACGATTCGCGCCGCATCCCTCGTGCTGTAGCCCTGCTCCATGAGCTCGAAGTATGCGGCGCGTTCCCGCACCAACCTTCCTCCGCCCGGCTTCCGGTTCCCCCGGATCTCGAAGTCCATCGCATCCCCTGAGCTGGGGTGTTGCAACGACTGGTTGAACTCGCCCAATATTCGAGCAGGGCCTTCGCGGAACTCTGCAGGTCAGCTGGGGTCCGGCAGAGCATGGGCGCGATCGGGTCCAGCGCCGACAACGCTGCCGCGGAAAGCTTCAACGCCGCCTTCAAGAGGGAGACGCTCAAAGGCCGCAAAGCCTGGTCGAGCGAGCGTGAGGCCAGGCTCGACGCCTTCCGCTGGCTGACCCGCTACAACACCCGGCGCCGACATTCCCGCCTCGGTCAGCGGTCTCCGATTGCCTACGAGAACGCCGTCCAAGCAGCAGCAACTACCCTGACCCAAGCCGCATAGACGTGTTCAACATCCGGGGTCAAGGCCCATGCGCCATTGCTCAGGCCTGTTTCGTGGGTGCCGATGCGGCGCCAGATGATGTGCGCGCCGCGTATCCGCTCCGGCCCGTACGACCATCTACACCCACCAGCAGGCCGCGATGCCCGAGGAGTACCTGGAGGTCCGGACGACCGACCCAGCCACGTGGATGCCCACACCGGAGAACCTGGAACGGCTCGCCGCCTTCACCCGCGTGGCCGCCGCCCGCCGCCGCGCCATCGAGGACGGGGAGACCCCGGCCCCGGCCGCCGACCCGGCCGGACCGGTCGACCGGCACCGCCAGGAGCACGAGCAGCAGCACCAGCAGTCCGGCGCCGGACGCCGGTACAGGATGGGTGGTCCGTTTCGCGGGCTTGCGGCACGTTCACGGGGCGGGACGGGCGGGCCGCCGACTTACGCGGAAGCGGTCCGTGCGGGCGCGAGGGGCCGTAGCATCTGACTATGACGGGAGTCGGGGCGGAAGCTCATTTACTGGTCTGGATGTACGAGCGTAGTGCGAGGGGCCAGGGCGATCTGGCCGGCCCGGAAGATTTCCCCGAGGAATGGCGGCGCCGTGCCCGCTTCAGGCTCCGTGCTGATCTGAACGACCTGGTCCGCAAGGGCCAGTTGGAGCGGCACTTCGTGTTCCGCAGGGGGAACCTCTACCGCCTCTCCCGCGCCGGTGAGCTGGAGGCGCAGCGGCTCTTGCACCTGCGGCGCGACCCTGAAGGGCGCCAGCAACATGCCCGCGACGGACTGGTATCCGCAGCCTCCCGCGCTGCCTACAGCCCCACTATCGGGCTCGAAGCTTTCCTCGGGATGCCGCAGTCGCAGGTATACGGCGAATCCTTGACTCTTGACGAGGTGCGGGTAGCGGCAGCCTTTCTGGTGGAACGAGGCTTGGCCACCCTGCACGAAGGCGACGCACCACATTCACTCAAGGCTCTCCTGACACTGACCGGAGTAGGAATCCAGTGCGCTGAGAGCTCCCTCTCTGTGAAGGACTTCCTCATGCAGAACGGACACCTTCCGACCTTGTGGGACTCGTAAAGTCATCGCTGCAGGTGAGTAGCGGTGTCCATGGTTGTCGGTGGTGGCTGGGACCCTGTCCGGATGATCGTGTCGCTGTTGTACCGTGCTGCTCGCACGATGCTGTCCATACCAGCTGTCCTGCTGCGCCGGGACACTGCCAAGGACGCCGAGTTGTTGGTGCTGAGGCATGAGAACACTGTCCTGCGCCGTCAGCTCAAGGGCCCGGTCCGCTACGAGTCGGCCGACCGGTTCTGGTTCTCCGCGCTGTCCTCGCTGATACCGCGGCGCCGCTGGGCCGGCGTCTTCCCCGTCACCCCCGGCACCGTGCTGGCCTGGCACCGCAAGCTGATCGCCAAGAAGTGGGACTACTCCGCCCGCCGCAGCCGTACCGGCCGACCCCCGACTGTGGCCGCGCTCAGGAAGCTGGTGCTGCGCCTGGCCGGCGAGAATCCCCGGTGGGGGCACCGAAGGATCCAGGGCGAACTGGCCCGGCTGGGCCATCCGATCGCACCGTCCACGGTCTGGGGGATCCTGAACGCCGCGGGCATCGACCCGGCTCCACGCCGGTCCGGCCCCAGCTGGCGCGAGTTCCTGACCACCCAAGCCCAAGGGATCATCGCGGCCGACTTCTTCCACGTGGACACCATGCTCGGAAAGCGCCTGTACGCCATGGCTTTCCTGGAACACGGCACCCGCCAACTGCACATCACCGGCGTCACCGCCCGCCCCACCCGGGCCTGGGCGACGCAGCAGGCCCGCAATCTCGCCGACCAACTCGACACGCGCATGGAGTCCCTGCGCTTCGTGCTGCGCGACCGCGACGCCAAGTACGACCAGTCCTTCGACGCCGTCTTCGAAGCCGAGGACATGGAGGTGCTGCTCAGCGCGCCACGGGCGCCTCGGATGAATGCGCACTGCGAGCGGGTGATCGGCACCGTCCGCCGCGAGGCGCTCGACCACCTCTTGCTCATGAATGAGGCCCACGCCCGGCAAGTCCTTGCCGACTTCGAACGGCACTACAACACGCATCGACCTCACCGGGCCCGAGATCAACGGCCCCCTCACGCCTCCGGGCAGCCCGCCACCGTCCACGGCCTCGACGGCCGAAGACTCCTGCGCACCCGCATCCTCGGCGGTGCTATCAACGAGTACCGGTACGCCGCTTGACCTGCGCCGATGACTTTTCGAGCCCCACAACCGCGCACAGCATCAGCCATGCGCGTGCCGGGGACGGGCTGTGCCCGCGGGAAGAAAGGATGCCTGGAAGCATCAGGTGCTCCGTCGCTCAGAAGAAGTTCTGAGCAGCACAAACGTGCCGCTCCGGTCTGATCACGAAGCGGCTGGACGTCCAGAAGGAGTGTGTGAGTCGAACGTCCCGCCGCTAGCAGGACGTCCTGGTCACTGCGGCGCAAGCGGCCGCACACGAAGCAGCAGACATGCCGTGAACGCTACCAGGGCGGAGACACCCGGCTCAGACACCTGCCTGACATCTCATCTCTTCACTCGTATGCCCGTTCTACAGAGCTTCCTGGGCACGGGAAGCTCGTCGCCGCAGAGCACCTATCCGCGCGATCTCTAACTTACCCGCGTCTTGCGACCAAATCTGGCCGGCGCGTACGTAGCCCGCCGCCTGAGGAACAATCGGCCGAGATGGTGTTGGAGCCGGATGTGGCGAAACTGATAGACCGCGCCTACCTGTCGGAGCACTCCCCTGCGATAGGCGTCGTCCAGGAAGACATCGGTGTCCCAGGGCAGTTTGCCGGTCAGAGGCAGCCAGATACGGGAGAAGACCACCCACTGTCCCCAGGCGGTGAACAGGAGTGCGTACGTGAGTGATCCGGCGAACCCATAGACGGCTCCGGCGCGGAGCCCGTCCGACACCCCCCAGGCAGATGGCTCGAGGAATCCTTGAAACAGGTGGACGGTCAGGCTCCCGCCGAAGACGACCACCAGGGTGAGCATCGGTGCGAGGAAGAGGACCTGTCGGCTCACTGTCGCCCGATTTGAGGCCAGCAGGCTGACGGGGGTGGCCGCCGAGGCGGCGTCCAGGGGCGCTTCGAACAACGCCAAGAGCCCGAAGACCAGGCCACCCCCCACTCCGAAGATCAGCTCGAAGACCAGCATGTTGATGAGGATGCTCTCCATCACCTCACCGTTCGGGAGCGGGAGGTCGCGGTACAGCGTGCCTTGGACGGCACGGCTCCACCCGTTCCCGACGCCCAGCACGAATCCACCCAACAGCGCGGTTCCGAAGCGGGCGATGAACGTGCGGACCGTCCTGCGCCCCAGCCTGGTGCCAGTGCCGGGCAGCCGTAGCCGTACCGGGGCCGGTTCGATGATCTCGTTGCCGAGCGCGATCATGATCGCGTACACCGTTCCGACGGTGAGGCCGGCGATCGATCCCGTAAAGGCCGCCCGGACGAGGGCCCGACCGAACGTGACCTGGTGGAGGAGCAGAGTCGAAAGCCCATCGGCCGCGGCAGCGCACAGCCCGGACACCGCCACGACGATCATGACGCGCGTCGAACGCCGCAGCGATTCGCTGATCCGCCACCAGGCGAGGTCCTGCCGCTTGAGCCGGACCATGTGGTGGGCGAGGTAGGCAAGCCAGCGTTCGGCGTGCTCCGGGTCCCAGTTCCGCTTCCGGCGACGGCCAACGGCTCGCTCGGGGACCCCGCGCCTGTAGACCGTAGGCACGAAGCCCGCGAGCAGGTGTTCCTCAAGTGAGCGCTCGGCAGGAAACCGTTCAGTGTCCAGGAGTTCCGCCGTGTCCCGGTCTGGTGTTTCGCTGTACATCGTTCGCGCCAGGGCGACCATCAACGGAGTGCTCAGGACGCCGACGAGGTTCACGCTCGCCTCGGTCTCCTCCCGGGCTCTCAGTTGTGCCAGAACGAAATCCCATACCGCCCCGGTCCGGCCGTGGCTGTCGCCGCCGGCGATCGGCCGGGCGGTCCTGGGCAGGTAGGCCAGGAGGTTGTCGCGGGTGAGGTCGGTGAGTTGAATGCCGGCGGCCCAGACCAATGGCGCATGTACCGCCTTAACCGCCTTGGCGAACTCGTCGGCCCGACTGGTCAGGAGAAGCGGAAGCGAAGTGTCGTTGAGCGCTTGGAGTGTGGCGCTCCGCAGGCTTTCGGCGGTCTCGTCGAACCCGTCCAGAACCGGCAGTACGAGGTCGGCGTCGACCAGTGCCGCGGCGAGCGTCGCTCCGCCGGGTGCTGTGCGGGCCAGGTGCGGATGGTCGCGCACCAGCCGATCGATCAGCCAGTCCCGCAACGCGACGGTCGTAGGATCCCAGGACCCGAGAGTGAAGATCACCGGTACCCGGTCAGCAGGAGCCCGAGTCTTCAGGAAGTCCAGGACGAATCTGATCGCGAGGATCGACTTGCCCGAGCCGGCCCGGCCCAGAACCACCAGTCGTCCGGAAGAGATTCGCCGGTAGACCTCGGCCACGCTCCCCAAGTCACCAGTCAGATCCGTTGCGTACGACGTCGCTCCGGGCGGGAGACGTTGAATGTTCTCCGAGTGGTCCGTCAGGAGTGCGGGCGCCTCCTGCCAGCGCACCGGCAGCGGAAACGGATCGTGTACCCGACGATGCTCCTCCTCGCGCTGCCAACGCCGCCTGACCTCGATGGCCAGCTCGTCGGCGGCGGCGGAGAGGATCGGCGGCGCCGCACGATCCGGCGTGGGAGGCGGTTGGCGCTGTGCCGCGGTTGGATCAAGCGCCTCGGCGACTCGCGCGGGGGGCACGGTGACCGGTTCCGGTGGTGTGTGAGACGGGTCGCTCTGCGTTGTCGCGGGCGTGGCCAGCAACTGCCTGCGTTCCTCGGGGCCGATCTCCAGAGCATCCGCCAACAGACTCAGCGTCCCCAGCCGGTGGTCCCTGGAGCTACCGGTCTCCAGCCTGCGGATGGTGCTGACACTCACCCCCGACCGCTCCGCCAGCCGTTCCTGGGTCAGACCCGACTGCTTGCGCAGCCGACGTAAGAGCGTCCCGAGCTGATCCCCCACTTCGGCGTCCTCTCTGCCTGCGTGTACAGCCTGCGGGGAGCCTACCGTGACCACCGGTCATATGTGACCGGTGGTGTGACCTGTCCACCGGGGAGGCACCAACGCCAGCATCAGTGGTGCTCGCTCACCAGCCGGCACCGCAGCACGCCGGGGCCCGCGGCGAGGCCCGATCCGCCCGAGCACCCGGCGGCATTGAGGGTGCTTTACCGAACCGTCCGGCATGGGTGCGTGTGAGGAGCAGATATGGCGTACCGGCACTGGTGTGGTGAGTGCGGTTACAAAACGGGCTGGCTCAGCGAGTCGCAGAGCGAGGAGCAGCAAATCGAGCACTACGCCAAGCAGCACCCCGGAATTCCCCCGGGTGGCAGCGTGGAGGTCAACCGAAAGGATCCGGACAGCCTCGGATGTCTTCCGGTTCTGGGAATCCTCTTCCTGCTGCTGATCCTCGCGGCGTCATGCCAGCGCTAAGGGCTGTCCCGTACAGAGAACCGACTGATCGTGGCCGCACGGAGCATTTCACCCCGGCCGCGTCGGTGCCCTGACGGGCGTGGCCCCAGCTGGGGAGCCCGCGTCGGCGAGCAGCAGCCAGGGCGGCTCAGTTCAGGCCCTCGTGGACCACATTCCGCGCCTGAAGGCAGCGTTCGCTTCCGCCTGGGGGCGCTCTCGTTCCTCGTACCACACCCACATGAACCGGCAAGACCGACAAACCGATCAGAAAGGATTCCCAATGAAGTTGTCAAGCCCGGCTGGTGACTGGCTGTGAGCGTGTCAGCCAAGCGCGACGGGGCTGGGCGGCGCGGTGATCTCGAAGGTGCGGCCGTCGCGCATGAGGGCCCACAGGACGTTCAGGCGGCGACATGCAAGGGCGATGATGGCCTGCCTGTGGCCCTTGCCCTCGGCTCTCTTGCGGTCGTAGAACGCCTTGGACGTGGGGCAGCAGCGGGCGGCGACCATCGCGGACATGCAGAAGACCCGCAGCAGGCGTCGACAGTAGCGGCGTGGTCGGCGCATGTTGCCGCTGATGCGTCCGGAGTCCTTGGGGACCGGGGCGAGGCCGGCGACGCCGGCCAGGCGGTCGGAGCTGCCGAAGACGCTCATGTCGCCGCCGGTGTGGGCGATTCAAGTCAGGAAGTGTGCTGAGGTGTCCTCCCGCTCACGGACGTCTGCCCGGCTGGTCACTGCGGCTGCGATCATCACCGCCTACGTCGCGCTGCACTTGGCGATCACCGCATGCCTGAACCTGCAGTCCCGCGACCATTTCCGCGATGCCTCGGCGCGGGGTGCCGCCTTCGTCACCGCGCTGGACCACTACGCCAACGGGGAGGTGTCCGCTCGCGCTGACATCCTCGCGACAGCGGAGTGGTTCGTGAAGAACGCCCCGCCCAGGGAAAGCCGGTCCACGGTCACTTCCGCCGCCCGCTACGCCGAGGAGGGCGAGGTCTCCGCCGCTCGCGAGCACGCGGGCAACCTGGTCGCGCAAATCGGGCAAGATCGGGCGCGGCTTGACCGGGACCTCAGCTCGTCGGGCACGGCCGCGCTGTGGTGGGGAGCGGCCGCAGCAGTACTCACCGTGCCGGCGCTATGGCTGCGGCACCGCCACCGGACGGGTGCTGCGGAGATCGTCGGGATAGTCGGCCGGTTCGCCCCGCGTCAGCCATGGTGGCGCCGCCCGGTGTTCCTGGCGGCCAGCGGAGCCGGGTACGCGCTGTTCGCGGCGGGCCTCGTGGCAGCAGGTATGGCCCAGCGATCGAATCTTGATATGCCGATGGCGACGCAGGTGCTCCTCCTGCCTGTCGGGCTGGCCGCGCTGGGAGCCGGCTTCCTGATCCTGCGCCACTCCCGCCCACGTTCGGTCCGCAGCGCGGTCCACGCACTGCGGGCCGACGCTCGTCAGCCCGTGCTCTATCTGCGCAGCTTCGCCGATGACTCCATCGCGGCTCAGGTCGACGACGGGATCTACTTCAATATCCACTCCCGGGAGGAACAACTCGCGGGGTTGCTGGGCGCCTTCGGCCCCGTAATTGCGGTGGGCAAGCCTGGGGAGCCCCTCCCACAGTTGGGCGCGGCGCGCTTCTATCTGCCGCTCGACGACTGGCAGCCGACGATTCTTCAGCTGATGGAACTGTCCCAGCTCATCGTGCTGAGCGTGGGCCCGGGTGAGGGATTGTGGTGGGAGGTCGAGCAGGCTCTCGCCATCCAGCCCGCGCGCAAGCTGGTCCTGCTGGCACCGGGCCGGCTGTCGGGTGTGGCCGAGCGGCTGGACGAGCTCCTGCCGGCGCCGTCCCGGCTGAACGAGTTGGCCGCTGACAGCTCCTGGATTTCCGCCACCATCGCCTTCGGGCCCGGGTGGACACCGCATGTGCAGCCGGTGGTGGAGCCCGCGCCCGGCGCAAGGGCCCCGCGAGGCATCAAAGCCGGTCTGATGTCCCTATTGGTGATCTCGCCCGCACACCGCGTGGCTCGCGCTATGAAGGCCGCGTTGGTGGCTGCGGGCGTCCGCAGACGGGTCGTCATCATGCGGGCCGACCTCGGCATGCTGGCCACTTTCGGGAAGGGGCTTCTGGTGCTCACGGCCCTGGCCATCCCGTACCGGGTACTGCAGCTCTTTGGCCTCTGGTAACACCGCCCGTAGCTGGAGCCGGGCAGGAGGACGAACACGCTCCGCAACCCCTGCCATGGTCAGCCCCGGTCACGTCGAAGCCCACACTCTCTTGGAGGATTGGTGGACAGTCCACAGCAGGGCATGCATGTGCGCCTGACAGGCGCGGCCACCACCGCGACAATACTGATCCTGCTATCGCTCGTGCGCGAGATACTGGTTTCGTATGTCAACTGGCGCGGGTACTTCGTCATCCAGGACTACCTGGCCGGGGGCGCGACGGACGCGGACCTGGAGGCGGACGACTTCGTCTCCAAGCTGGTGACGTGGCCGACGCTCTTGGTGTTGCTCGCGGCCGGCGTGGCGTTCTTGGTCTGGTTGTGGCGGGCGCGGATCAACGCCGAACTGATGAGCGGCGCTGCCGCACACCGCCGGTCGCGGGGCTGGGTGATCGGCGCGTGGACCATCCCGGTGGCCAGCCTGTTCTACCCGTACCAGATCGTGGAGGACATCTGGCAGGCCAGCGCCCCCCGGCGGCCCGCTCCCGTCGGCCTCGTCGCTGCCTGGTGGGCGCTGTTCGTTGCTGCCACAGTGATAAAGCCCATCCAATGGCGATTGGCCTCGAATCTGGAGAGCGAGCAGGACGCGCTGTCCAACGCGATCCTGTCCACCGTCCTCACGGTGCTGTACCTGGCGGCCGGCGTACTGGTCACCCTCGTCATCAGGCGGATCACCGAGTGGCAGACCTTGGCTGCACCAGCACTACCACCACAGCCATCGGGATCCGCACCCACTGGCATCAACGGGAAAACCGTCACGGGAGTAGCCGCAGCGATCGCCGTTCTCGTGGTCCTCACAGTGTGGGCGGTTCACACGGGCAGCGATTCCAACGGCACGTCCACCATCTCCAGCACCACACCATCGCCCACCTACGACGCAGATCAGGCCACGACCGGTGACAACTACGGCACTGGCGAGGGAAGCAGCAGCGAGGGCGGCTACGGATCCGATAGCCCCACCCTCGACGAACCCGCACCCGACGAACCTGCACCCGATGAATCCAGTGCTGAGGACATGGCATTCAGCGATCTCGAAACCGACGACTGCCTGAGTAACTACAACGACGCGGGCTCAGACTGGATCCCTGCAACGCCGGAGACGACCAACTGTTCTGACACCGACGCCTATTTCGTCGTGGCATCAGTCGAGCAGGACGAGGAGTGTACCTCCGACATGACGTGGTTTCACAGCAACGACGACGCCACCGACACCGATCTCTGCCTGAACCGGAACTTCGCAGTCGGCCAGTGCATGTTCGCCGAGGTCGACGGCGAGCAACTCTCCATGTACTTCAACGCCGTCACTCCATGCGACGCTGCCATCCCCGATGACTACCAATACACCGTCCGGCTCACGAGGGTGTACTCAGGTGGCGCCCCCGATGATGCCTGCGGGGATGACCGCATGTGGACTACGGACGGCGGCGCCGCACTGTGCGGGGAAGTCCCCTTCAAGCGCTCTGGCCTCCCGGACGTTTAGACCCAGCGTGCCAGCCGTCCGGCAAAGGCCGCCGAGGTCGGTCTCCGGCTGGGGATCGGCAAGGCTCAATCCCTACGATCGTGGAGATCTGCGATGGCTTCGATGCCGGGGCGGACCCGAGGATGCCCGCCCCGGCGGTTGCCCGGCGCCCTTGATGACGTTGCGGCTGACCACTGCCGGGCGGCGAAGTTGTCCCTGAGACAGGGCCTACATGACATGGTTCGGGAAGACGGTTGGTTCACCATCGATCCCGGCACTGGGACCTGATCGGCGACATTACCTGCCGGATCGGACTTCGGCGTGTTACGGAACGCGTTGGCCCAGCTCCCGAGCTGCCGTGCGGATAGCGTGAGCGTACGGGGTATCGAACGCGCGCGTTGCTGGCGTGAGCTCCTGGAAGGGCGTTGTCACGTTGTCGGGGGGCGTGATCGTCTGAGGGCGAGCGGGGGCCGGGGCGGCCTGTTGTTCAGACCCTGGCGGGCAGGCCGGTGCTGCCGGTGATGTGGTTCCAGATAGTGAAGCGGATGGTCATCTCGAGGCGGTGGCGGCCGGCGGTCATGTGGTGGCGGTCGGGTCGGAAGTGGGGTGAGATCCCGGTGAACGCGGACAGGAACCGCTGCGCCCCGCCGATGCTGCGGAATCCTTTCATCGCGCGTTCACGCTGCCTCGTCGGCTGATGGGAGTTCTCCGCCCGGTTGTTCAACCCCTTGTGCGAGCGATGTTCCACCGAGGGCATCACCTCACGGTGCGCTGCGCCGTAGGCACGGAGTTTGTCCGTGACGATCACCCTGGGCACCGCCCCGGTCGTTTTGAGGAGCCGGCGGAAGAAGCGCCTGGCCGCGGCCTTGTCACGACGGGCCTGCACGAGGATGTCGAGCACCATCCCGTCTTGGTCCACGGCCCGCCACAGGTACTTCCACTCACCATTGATCTTGATGAAGACCTCGTCGAGATGCCACTTGTCACCCGGCCGGGGGCACCTCCGGCGCAACGAGTTGGCGTAGGCCTGACCGAACTTCAGGCACCAGCGGCGGATTGTCTCGTAGGAGACGATCACTCCGCGCTCGAGCATCAGCTCCTCGATCTCGCGGAAGCTGAGCGGGAAGCGGAAGTACAGCCACACGCAGTGCGAGATGACCTCCACCGGGTACCGGTGGCTTTTGTACGGCGGTGCCGTGGAAGGCATGATCGGCTCCCCTCCCCGGACCCACCAACCCGGAGATCATCCCAGCCCGACCGTCAATGTGACAGTCCCCCACGTGGCACTCGATCCCGGGTTCGTCGAGCACGTGCAGAGCAACGGCTGGGCCGTCCCAGAGCCCACCGA
This sequence comes from Streptomyces sp. NBC_01363, assembly GCF_026340595.1. Classification (GTDB taxonomy): domain Bacteria; phylum Actinomycetota; class Actinomycetes; order Streptomycetales; family Streptomycetaceae; genus Streptomyces. The sequence goes on along the minus strand of NZ_JAPEPF010000001.1, from coordinate 26,020 downwards.
CAGCGACTTGGACGCGATGCTCACCGTGCTCATCGAGGACGAACTGGACTGAGGTGGCGTCAGAGGTCGCAGAGCCAGCCCCCAGCGTCAAGGCGACGGGTGCGGCTCTGCAAGTCGAGCGGTCAGCGGCTCGGAGGGCGGAAGGGGACGACGTTGTTCGGGGCCGGAGAAGGCTCGGGAGCTGGGCCCTTCTTCTGGGTGAGAACAGCGCCGGCGAGAGCCAACAGGGTCACCCGCTGGCGGAGCTCTTCGAACTCGGCTTCTTTGTTGGCGAGGGTCTAGGCGTCCAGCCCGCGCGCGAGCGCGACGCGGTCGATGTGGTTGGCCAGGGACCTGCCGCCGTCGGTCCACGCCGCGTACAGACGCACCGAGCCGTCGGGCTGGGGGATGTCGGTGCGCACCAGGGTCTCGGGCCCGGCCGCGGCGAGCGCACCGTCGACCGCGGCCCGTTCGACCGGGCCGCGGTCCCCGGCGGGCGCGGGGCCGGGCCGCGCGAGCACGGGCCGGGCCGTGAGGACCGGCACGGGCAACTCCAGCGGCAGGCGGGCGGGCAGGGGCTCCGCCTGCTCAACGACGGCCCCGCACGGGCGGTCACGGCCTGGCCAGGCCGGTCAGCAGGGCGACGACTGCACGATCCCGTGGTCCTCCTGGCCGTGGATGATGCCAGGGAAGACGCGGATCTGGGTGTGGGGGCCGTGGGGGTGGAGATCCGCATGGCACTGGACGGGAAGACCGTCGTCGTCTGGTCGAACGACGTCCTCACCGACCTCTCCACCGGCCTGCGCGACCTCGGGATCCCGTGGCCGGTCTCGACCGGACACGGCCGTTGCCACGAACTTGTCCAGATGACCCTGGCCTGGCGCGGCGACATCGCCCCGAAGACCGGCAACCCCCGCCTGCCCATCGCCCCCGGCCGCGCCGACCGGATGCTCTACCTCCTCCGCGGGATGGCCCGGCCCGGCGCCTGACGACAACCGCTGACACCCCGCCACAGGGCGAGACCACTGAACCTGGCTTTTTCGGCCAGGCATCCGACCAGCACCCTGCTTCCCCCCGGCCGCTCCCGCCAGTCCGTCTGACGCTCTCGCTCCGGTGCCGAGTAGACGAGTGCCGCCCGACTCGGGCTCACATGTCGCCGGTCCGTTCAGAGTCCCTCATCGGTGGCCAGGCATGACTCGCGATGGAGAACCCACCGCGATCCTCACAACGAGACACCCGACTGCCATCGCGCCAGCAAGATCAATCAGAGGGTATGACTCGGCTCCTCAATTGCCCCCAAGGTCGTAACTCGCGTCCGTCAAGATTCGGTGGCAGACGGTCAAGGTTCAGTGGCACGGGAGTGCGCCACGAGGCGCTATGCAATCGAGTGGAGGTGAAAGACCACCACTGCCGGGTCGTCGCAGCGGCCTGGTGAAGCTGGGGGCAGCCTGACCCGGGGAACGCCGGGGAGGGTGGCAAGCGGCCCCGACAACGGCGGGACGTGCCGGGACTACCGGACGGTGCGGGCCCGTCTAGTGCTGTGACCGCGAAGGTTCACCGGGTCCCGGCGGTCAGGGTGAGCTCCGAGTTGGGATGGTCTGGTCAGCCGTGTAGGGAGCCTGTCGTGCCCCCGGCTCTGCGACGATTGCTGAGTGAGCAAGCACGAGTGGGACACATTGACCAAGTCTGAAGAAGCCTTCATGGTCAATTCCTATGAGATCGACATCCTGCCTGGTGTCTGGGGCGATCTCGACGAAGCCGACCAGTCTCGACCAGTCAACGAGCTGGCGGGAATCTTGCTCGCTCTCATCGATCGTGGGTGGATCGAGGTCCGCCGACTCGCGCCGTGGACCTCCCCCGCCGGGAAGAACGGCTTCCAGCACGGCGAGCTGGTGCCTCGTGATCAGCTTCCGGCGATTCTCGAAGACGCGCCCAACTGGGAGTATCCCGAAGACGGGAACTGGATTGGCGCGTTGACCCTGGTCGAGACCGAAGCGGGAAAGAAGATCACTCGTCTTTCTCCCGAGGAGATGGCCGAGTAGGCCGTCATGGCGGGAAGCCTCAGGCCGCGGCCAAAGGTCGGCCGCCCCAGCGGAGGCCCTTCTCGCTGCGGATGCGGGCTCGTTCGCGGCGTTGGGCGGCCAGGAGGTCGGGGTGGCGGGCGTTGGCATTGCGCCAGCGCAGATGGCGGTGCAGCTCGCGGGTCTGAACAGTGTGGTTGGGGTGGTTTGAGTTGGCCAGGGTGAACTGCCGCAGCGGCCCGAAGTGCGCCTCGATCGGATTGGCCCAGGAGGCGTTCGTCGGGGTGAAGCACAGCTCGACTTTGTTCTTCCACGCCCACCGGCGGATCTTGGCGCCCTTGTGGGCGGAGAGGTTGTCCATGATCACGTAGATCGGGGCGCCGTCGGGGCGAGCGGCGCGGATGGACCGGAGCGCGGCAAGGCTGTTGGTGGTGCCCTTGCGGCGGCGGTTGACACCCCAGAGGGTGTCGTCGCCGATGGAGTAACAACCGTGGAAGTAGGTCACGCCGTGGGTGCGGTGGTAGGTCGCCGGGACCCGGTCGGGCCGGCCCTGCTCGGCCCAGCAGGATCCGCCGGTCGGGCGTATGCCGAGCGGCCCGAACTCGTCGAATGCGAAGACGCGGTCAGGGAAATGGTCCATGACGTGCTCGATCCGGTCCAGCTTGGCATCGCGGTCAGGATCGGTGGAATCCTTCCAGGTCTTGGTGCGCTGGAAGGTGACGCCGCGACGGGCGAGCAGGCACCGTAACGCCTCGCGGCCTATCCGGATCACACGGCCGTGCACGCGGCGCAGGTAGGCGGAGAGTTTGCGGATGGACCAGCGAGTGAAGGGCTGGCCGAGCTTGGTTGGGCGGGTGGTGGCCGTCTGGATGACGAAGTCCTCGTCGTCAGGACTGAGCAGGCGGGGACGGCCTCCCGCCCACTGAGGGTCCAGGCAGGCCAGGCCGATTTCGCTGAACCGGTGGATCACATCGCGGACGGTGTCCTCGTCGGCCTGGACCAGCTTCGCGATCAACGGGGCCCGGTTCCCGCCGGCCGAGGCCAACAGCATCATCGCGCGCCGGAACCGCACCGAACCGGTGCTGCCCCGACGCACGATCTGCTGCAGCTTCTACCCCTCCTGGTCGGTCAACCTGCGCACACGGACAGGCTCGGCCATAGCGCCTCCAGCGGTCGGATCGGACGTCACCGCACACATCCAACCGCTGCGGCCACGAGCCGGGCGAACCTTCCAGGTCGGAGGGCTACTTCTCGCGCAGATTCTCGACTTCGGCGGCCAGCACAGCCATATCGCGGACGTGCGTGTAGTACCTGGTCGCGTACTCGTCGTCGATCGCAGGGAGAACCTTCTCGAACACCGCAGTCAGCCGGATCAAGCCTTCACCGCGTTGTTCGTCGAGCGGGCCTTTGAGAGGGCGTTAAGTCCCGTTCCTGATGATGTGGTGTCGCTCTTTCGTGGGTGATGGGTCGGTTCCGTCCTCGCTTCGTGTCGTGTGCATGATGGGGTCGCGGGCATGGAACGGATGCCGTACGCAACCGACTTGTCCGACGAGCAGTGGTCGTTGATCGAGCCGCTGGTCACCGCGTGGAAGCAGGATCGGGTGTCGCGGTCGGCGACCGGGGACCCGGGCTCCTGCGACCTGCGCGAGGTCGTGAACGCGCTGCTCTACCAGAACCGGACGGGCTGTCAGTGGCGTCTCCTGCCGCACGACCTCCCGGCCTGGTCGGCGGTGTTCTACTACTTCAGCGTGTGGCGCGAGGACGGCCTTGACCAGCGGATCCAGGAGATCCTGCGCTGCCAGGTGCGGGAGCGGTCCAGGCGATTAGAGGACCCGTCCCTGGTGATCATCGACACCCAGTCCGTCCGCGTGGCGGCCGGAGTGCCGAAGAAGACGACGGGACTGGACGCGAACAAGAAGACGCCCGGCAGGAAGCGGGGACTCGCCGTCGACGTACTGGGCCTGATCATCGGTGTGGTGATCCTCGCCGCGAGCGCGCACGACAACGAGGCCGGCATCGCCCTGCTGGACCAGGCGGCCGAACGATGCGGGATGCGCCTGGAAAAAGTCCTCGTCGACCAGGGCTTCAAAGACGCCGTGATCATCCACGGGGCGGTGAAGGACATCACCGTCGAGGTGGTCCGCCGCAACCCCGACGACAAGGGCAAAGGCTTCGTCCCGCAACCGAAACGATGGGTGGTCGAGCAGGTCAACGGCACCCTCATGCTGCACCGGCGCCTCGCCCGCGACTACGACCACCGGCCCGACAACGCGGCCTCCCGCGTCTACTGGGCCTCCACCGCCGGCATGCTCCGCCGCCTCACCACCCCTACCCCCACATGGCGTGACGACGTGGAGCTGGCCGCGTGAACGTCTGCGAACTCCTGCGGCTGCTGCAGACCGAACACGATGAGACCGCCGCACGAGCCGACAACCTGCGCGAGCAGATCGAGCGGCTCACCACCGCCCTCGCCGAGACCGAAGCCCGCCTGGCCGAGCTCACCGCCACCCGCAAGGTCATCGACGGCCTCACCCCACCCGACCACGAACCGGCCCCCGCACAGACCACCACCGCCACCGTCTACCAGCGCATCGTGACCGCGTTCAACGAGCACCCCGGCAAGGTGTTCCGCGTCCACGATCTGCACGAGCACCTCGGCCTGCCCACCGACGAGCCCTCGATCAACGTCACCCGCTCCCGCCTGGGACGACTCGCCCGTCAGGGATTCCTCAAGCAACCCGGACGCGGCCGCTACCAGAAACGGACTTAACGCCCTCTGAGAACGCCCAGGGCGTAGCCGCAGGCGTCCGCATCAAGCATCACCATGTCCTGGTCCTCGATGCCCAGGCCGCGGAAGCTTGGCGGGAACGGCATGGCCATGTGCTCGGCCATCACCTGCGAGAGCGCTTCGAGCTTCTCTTCGAACATGCACAAGATCCTGCCGGATCCCACCCGGCGAACCAATGCGGTCACGGCACTAGCGAGGTCAGAAGGTGTAGCGAAAGCGAACCAGTGGTTGAAGCTCCGTAAGCATTGAGCCGGCTCAAACCTGGTGGATACGGGCCGGTATGCAGCGCGTGACCTGCGTGTCCTCGGACAGGTGGGTTAACTCCGAAGCCGGATTTCCTGTTCCGGTGGGGAGGCCACGTTGAAAGCCTGCGGCGTAGGCGTGGCGATGCTGCCGGTGTAGAGCTGGGCACCTCCCTGACCGATCGATTGCGTGGTGAACGTGGGAACCATCCGCGGTCGCCCGAGCCGCCGGACAGCCGGTTCGGCGGTGGGCAGGTCCGTTGCCGACTGAGGGCCGTGGGTGGGGCGGAGGCCCCGTAGTAGTCGCGGGAGTAACGACCCGTCGTGGAGGCCGGGAAAGCCGGTCGCAGGGCAAAGGGGGCCAGCAAGTCAGTGGCCGAAGCACTGGAATGTCGGGAGGGTCGCCGGTGAATACCGACGAGCTGGAGCGCGCCTTGTATGAGGCGGAGCGTCAGGTACTGAAGATCCAGACCAAGCTGCACCGTTGGGCTCGTGATGATCCTCATCGCAGGTTCGACGACCTGTTCGTGCGCCACGAGGCGCTACTTGACCGTGCGGCGGTGAAAGTCCGCCGCCGTGGCCTTGTCGCAGCAAGGCCACGAAGCTGAGGACAGCCTGACCCGGGAGTCGCCGGGAGGGGCGGAAAGCAGTCCTGACAACGCCGGGACGCTCCGGAACTACCAGACGGGTCGGGTCCGGCAAGCGAGACGAGAAGGTGTACGAGAGGAACCAGCGCGTGAAGCTCCGTAAGCGTCGAGCCGGCTCAATCTGGTGGATATGGGCCGGTCCGCAGCGCACACCTGCCGTGATCATGCGGCGGGTGACTCCGAAGCCGGGATGAATAGGCCGGTGGGGAGGCCACGAGGAAAGCCTGCGGCGTACTCGTGGCGAGGCTGCCGGGGTATAGCTGGGCACCTCCCTCGTCGAACGGTTGGTGGTGAACGTGGGAACCACCTGCGGCTGCCCTCACGATGCTCCATCCAGGACATCGAAGGGCAGGCCCGTCGTCGGCTGTCGGCCGCAGTGTGGGGCGGAGGCCCCGTAGTAGTCCGAGCGCGCGAAAGGCGCGTACATGGCGAAGGGGGCCAGCAAGTCAGCAGGGCGGATGCTGGAATGCTCGGAGGACGCCGGTGAATACCGACGCACCAACGCTCACGTCGTTCGGCGCGGAGCGCAGGGTACGAGAGATCCAGACCAAGCTGCACCGTTGGGCGACCGACAATTCAGACAGGCAGTTCTGTGATTTGTTCAATCTCGTCTGTGATCCCGCATTTCTCCTGATTGCGTGGGAGCGAGTGCGGGACAACAGGGGTGCACGGTCGGCAGGGGTTGACGGGAAGAGCGCCTACTATATCGAGCGGCAAGGCGTCGGCGAGTTCCTGGCCGAAGTCCGCGAAGATTTGAAAGCGCAGCGGTTTCGTCCCTTACCGGTCCGCGAGCGGATGATTCCGAAAGCGGGCGGACAGAAATTGCGCCGCCTAGGTATCCCCACCGTGCGTGATCGCGTTGTTCAGGCTGCGCTGAAATTGGCGCTGGAGCCTATTTTCGAGGCGGACTTTGAGCCGTGCTCGTACGGCTTCCGGCCCAATCGGCGAGCTCATGACGCGATCGCCGAGATCCGCACCTTCGCCAGCCCGCCTCACCGATACGAGTGGGTCGTGGAGGGCGATATCGCGGCGTGCTTTGACGAAATCTCGCACTCGGCGCTTATGGGCCGGGTACGGCAACGGGTCTCCGATAAGCGCGTCCTGATGCTGGTCAAGGCGTTCCTGAAAGCCGGAATCCTCAACAAAGAGGGACTCTTCAGGGAATCGCGCACAGGGACGCCACAGGGCGGAATCCTTTCACCTTTGCTCGCCAACGTCGCACTATCGGTACTCGATGAGCATTTCGCTCGACGTCACCGAGAGCAGAGAAGGATGACTCGGCAGCAGCGGCGGGGAGAGCCATCATTTCGGCTTATCCGCTACGCTGACGACTGGGTCGCTCTGGTTCGAGGCGACAGGGCCGATGCCGAGGCAATACGCGACGAAGCCGCCGAGGCTCTCTCCATGATGGGCTTGCGCCTTTCGGAGGAGAAAACCACGCTGGTGCACATCGACGAGGGCTTTGACTTTCTCGGCTGGCGCATCCAGCGCCACCGAAAACAAGGCACGGCGAAGTACTACGTCTACACCTACCCGAGCAAGAAGGCGGTCAAGTCCGTCACGGGAAAAGTGAGGGCGGCCAGCCGATTGGACAAGAACCAGCCGCTCGAAGTCCTGCTGCGCTATCTCAACTCTGTGCTGCGGGGCTGGTGTGTCTACTTCCAGCCCGGGGTTTCAAGTGTCACCTTCCACTTCCTGCGCGCGTTTACCTGGCGCAGGGTCATGGGTTGGCTGCACCGAAAACACCCGCGTGCGAATTGGAAGCAAGTGCGCCGCCGGTATTGCCAGGGCCAGTGGTGGCCGTCAGATGGCGATACGGCGCTGTTCGATCCGGGGCGGATGCGGACTACCCGCTATCGCTACCGAGGGACAGCGATTCCCACTCCGTGGGCGAGCATGATCTGAACTGTTCGGACGTCAACGGGACTTGTGGAGCGCCCGGTGCCCGGAGACGGGCACGCCGGGTGCGGGAGGCGGTCCGGGGAAACCCGCTGGTGGGAACACCAGCAGGGCGCCCCGGGCCGACCTCACAATCTCGTTGCCGATCCCGGCTTCCTGCTGGTGGCCTGGGATCGGGTGCGGGGTAACAAGGGTGCACGCACGGCCGGGGTGGACGGACGCACGGCGTCGTCCATCGTGTTGCGGGTCGGAGTCGAGGAGTTCCTCGACGTGCTGCGGTCGCAGATCAAGGACCGTAGTTTCCAGCCCATGCCGGTGCGGGAACGGATGATCCCCAAGACGGGTGGCAAGCTCCGCCGTCTGGGATTGCGACGATCACCGACCGGGTGGTGCAGGCATCCTTGAAGCTGGTGCTGGAGCCGATTTTCGAGGCGGACTTCCTCCCGTGCTCCTACGGGTTCCGCCCGAATCGCCGGGCTCACGACGCGGTGGCAGAGGTGCGTCTGCTCACGTCCAAGAAGTACGAGTGGATCGTGGAAGGCGACATCAAGGCCTGCTTCGACGAGATCTCGCACACCGCTCTCATGGAGCGGGTGCGGGCACGCGTCGGGGACAAACGCGTCCTGGCCCTGGTGAAGGCGTTCCTCAAGGCGGGCATCCTCAGTGAGGACGGCCTGCTGCGGGACAACGACACCGGCACCCCGCAGGGTTCGATCCTTTCGCCGTTGCTCAGCAACGTCGCGCTCTCGGTCCTGGACGAGCACATCGCCCAGGCCCCGGGAGGCGCCGGAACTGATCTCAACGAGCGCCGCAGGCGTCGACGCCGAGGTCTGCCCAACTACCGGCTGGTCCGGTACGCGGACGACTGGTGCCTGATGGTTCACGGCACCAAGGCAGACGCCGAAACGCTACGCGAAGAGATCGCCGAAGTCCTCACCACGATGGGCCTGCGCCTGTCCCAGGAGAAGACTCTGATCACCCACATCGAGCAGGGCCTGGACTTCCTCGGCTGGCACATCCAGCGCCACCGAAAGCCAGGCACCAACCGGTATTACGTCTACACCTACCCAGCCAAGAAGGCCCTGCGGGCCATCATGGCCAAGGTCAAGACACTGTGCCGGGAGGTCGGCACGAACCAGCCGCTCGACGCCCTGCTCGCCCGGATCAACCCGGCGGTGCGGGGCTGGTGCGCCTACTTCCGGCCCGGGGTTTCCTACGCGACCTTCTCCTACCTGCGCAACTACATGTGGCACACGGTCTGGAGATGGGTACAGCGCAAGCACCCCAAGACGGGCCGGAGGAAGATCTTCCGCCGCTACTGCGGCCGTAGATCATGGTGGACCGGGGAGACCCGGGAGTTGTTCAACCCGATCACGGTAGGCACCACTCGCTACCGCTACCGGGGCCTGACGATTCCCACCCCCTGGGACGCCACGGGATGAGAACAACCACCACGAAGCCCTCGGGGCTTGTGGAGAGCCGGGTGCGGTGCCAAGTCGCATGCCCGGTTCGGGAAGCGGCTCCGGGGAAACGGGCCGGTCGAAAGATCGGAACCGCGCCCCGGGCCGACTTCACCAGCGGCGGTAGGCCTTCTGCCGGACTGCGGCCTGCAATACGTGGAATCCGCACGCCCAGTCGTAACGGGCGCGCCGCAGACCCCGCCCGGGCGGCCCGTCCCCTCGCCCCCGAGGCTGCTATGTCGTGTCAAGCCGCTTGAACAAGATCCACGATGCTCCTGAGTGCGGGGCGGTCGATCCGTTCGAGGGTCTTGAAGAGTTGGCGGCAGATGACGCGCTTGAGGCATCGCTGCGCGTCGCGGGCAGTCTTTCCCTCAGTGATCCTCCGGGCGACGTACGCCTTCGTGGCGGGGTCGAGCCGCATGCGGATCAAGGTGATGGTGTGCAGGGCCCGGTTGAGCTGCCGGTCTCCGCTGCGGTTGAGCCGGTGCCTGTTCGTGAGTCCGGACGATGCGGGAATAGGTGAGACGCCGGCGAAGGAGGCGAAGGCCGCTTCGGAACGAAATCGTCCCTGGTGGGACCAACTGACCAGGATCTGAGCCGCAGTGATCGGACCGACGCCGAGCAGGTCGAGGAGTTCCGGAGCCATGTCTGCGACCAGGGCGTGGATGTCCTTCTCGAGATCCTTGGCCTCGGCCTGTAGGGCTTGGATGCGCTGGGCAGTGGATCGCAGGGCCCGCGCCGTCATCCGGTGCTCAAGGCTCTGTGCCGGACGGTCCCGAAGCTGAGCACAGTAGGCGATCTGGGCCGGACGCTTGAGTTTCCGTAGCTCGGCTCGGAGCCCATCCGGCGCGGAGACGATCAGGGCCTTGAGCTGGTTGATCGCGGCCGTGGAGGCGAGGACAGCGCCATGACGGGTGGCAAGGAGGACCCGCAGGGCCTCGCGTTCGCCGCGAAGCCGGGGTTGGATCAGATGCTCGGTGGCCAGCGCTTCCTTCGCGGCCCGGATGGCGTCGAGCATGTCCGTCTTGCGCCCGCCCCGATTGGGCAACCGCTTGGGCCGGCAGACCTCGACGACGCGCTCGCCTGCTTGGTCGAGAAAGACTGCGAGGCCGGCGCCGTAGCTGCCGATACCCTCCAGAGCCCAGCAGCGCCGCCCGGGGACGTGCTCGCGGGCGAAGTCCAGGAGACGGCGGTAGCCGCGGGCGTTGGCGGGTGAATCGGTGCTGGCCAGCACGGCGCCGATGGGACTGACGGCTGCTGCCGCAAGGGTGTCGCGGTGGGTGTCGACGCCGATGACCCCGTCGACTTCTTCTGCGAGGATGGCCACGCGGTTGTTCTCCTTACTGGGCGGACGGCTGGAGGTGGCGTCGGCCTGGGTGGAGTCACCGCGTGGCGGAACTGTGATGAGTCACGCCGCAAGGCGGACAAGCTGCTGATCAAGCCAACGGGTGGGCCAGGCCGACGCCCGCGTCCGGCAGACATCTCGGGGGAACGGCAGCCGCTGGGGCGCCAGTTATGTTTCGAGTCATGCCGGATCACAAGCGTCGAGCCTGGCAGCAACCCATCCCGGGCCGCAGAAGAACTCTCACAGTTACGTTTCCGCGTGAGGGATGTTCGTCACGCCCGCGAGCACGTCACGCCCGCTCGCCTCGACCCTCCCGCGGTGTGGGCCGACCGCAGAGTGTGCGCTCCTCGCTGCAGATGATTCGGGCCCGGACGCCCTCCGGCCGCGCCCTTGCGGGTCAGGCGGAGTGTCAGCCGTCCTGCGAGGTGGCAGAACATCGCCGCGTCGGGCTTACGGATCGCGGCCGACCGGGCGCCGAGCGGCCACCCGCTGAAGACGGCGCGGGTCGCCGCGATGGGCGCGAGCGGGACCGATGCGGACGATGAATGGGAAGCGATTGCCCGCGTTCGCGAGTGCCCTCTATCGTGAACTCGTTGAGGCAGGGGGGCTACTCACGGTGAGTGAAGCCAGCAGCAAGGCCCGCGGATACCAGCAACGGGCATGGTTATGGACGCGCGACATGGTGGCGTCGGGCTGCTTCAAGTTGGGGACCCTCTTCCTCACCCTCGCGGTCGTGGCGGCGCCGCTTTCCCGTCCCGCAGGCGTCTGGCCGGCGTCCGGCAGTGGCTCCGTACCGCGCACGTATCTTTCCGTCTTTCTTCTCGATCACGCATGCATCGTCCTGGCCCTGCTCGTATTCGGCCTGGGGGCGTGGGCTGCCGTTCCCGCCGCGCTGCCCGGCCCTGATGCCGCACTCGCCCCACCCGCCTCCGAGGAGCCCGCCCCACACCCCCGACGGAGATCGCTTCGAACAGCTGGTGGCGCTCTGTTCTGGCTCAGCGCCTGGCTTTTCGTCCTGGGCGGGCAGATGTTCCTGCTTACTGCGGGCGGCGGGTCCACGTGGCTGGTCAATCTCGGAATCGCCTTCTGTTCCGTACCGGTGTTCCTGGCAGGACGGGAGTTGCGTCGCACGGCCGACCGACGGGGACGAGCTGTGACGCGGGCCGCGCTCTGGACCGGGTGGACGCTGCGCCTGGCCCACTGGCTCTGCAGAACGGCAGGCGCCGGACTGGTCGCCCTCTCCGTGTACGCGGCCTCGGTCACCCTGGCCCGGCCGGGAGCGGACCGCCTGGAATTCCTCCTCGTTCTCGCGCTCAGCGTGTCCGCCGCAGCCGTCGGTGTCGTCGCCTTCCGGCTCGGAGCGGTCGCCGGGAATGCCGCCAGGCGGCACTTCGGGCTGGCGACGCCTGGACCATCGAGGCGTCTGTCGACCGCGCAGAAGCTGCGCGTGGGCTCCATCCAGCTCACGAGCCTGGCGACCGGAACAGCCGGGCTCGCCGTCGTGCTCGTGAGCCTGCGTCTCGCGGTGGGCGACCTCGTGGCGACGGTGTCGCACCTGTCCTCACCGCACACCCTTCTCCTCGACCTCATGAGCCTGTGCGTCGGCGGCTCGGACATCTGGGCAGCGCTGGCCGCCTGGCGCGTAGCCCAGCGATTGCTCGGGACGGGCGCAGGCAACGGCGCGCCTCTCCCCCGACGCCGCCGGATCCACGGCTGGGCCCTGCGGACAGCGAGTTGGGCGATGCGCCTTGGGGGAACGGCCGTACTGCTCCTCGCCGCCCTGGGAATGAAATCGGTATCCACGATTCCCGACCTGCCCGGATATCACGGGCCCCCCTGGTACATCCTTCTCGTGATTTTCCTGCTGGTCGGAACGGGCGGTGCCGCAGTCCTGGTATTCGCCTCCATCCCGGCGATGAAGGCGAACCGGTACCTGGCCAATATCGTCACGTCCCCGGACCACATTTCCAGCGGGTCGTACGTCCTCTATCTCAGGCCGTTCAACCAGGACGTCGGTGCCTCCGCGGCAACGCCCCTCGGCAAGAACCTGAACTTCTTCAACAACCCGGGCACGTGGATCATGCAGTCCCACCGCAGCCACGAGGAACGCATCAGCGCCCTGTTCACCGAATTCGGGCCGCTGCTGGCGGTCGGCAGCCCCGGTGAGCAGGTGCCGGGCGGCGCGGGGGCGGCGCGTATGTACCTACCGCTCGACGACTGGAAAGGCACCGTCGGCCGGCTCATCGAGAACGCGGGTGTGATCGTCATGGGGACCGGCCCCGGACCGGGAACGCTCTGGGAATACGCCGAGGTCCTCCGCCGCAGACACCCCACACGGCTCGTCCTGCTGGTGACGGACCCGATTGAATACCGACGCTTCAAGGCTTCGAGTGTCGCGGAGGCGGAAGGCGTGCTGTACGAACTCAAGAGCCGATACGGCGAGTCCTGGGAGACGCCCCTCCTTCCCGAACTGCCGGACTACCTTTCCTCTCCAGCCGATCGGGCGTTCTGGTTCAATTCCATGGTCTATTTCACCAGTGATTGCGAACCTCATCTGATTTCCCTGGACACCTCTACAGTGAGCGGAAATTTTCGGATGGACAGTTTTGTCGCCAAGAGTCGCCTCACTCCACTCATGAACCATCTACGAAGCATCCTGGCGGGCGCCTCATCGACGATGCCGGGCAGAAATGACCACTGACGATCCGGGGCGCCGAGCAGCCCTGAGCCAGACCGGCCCCACCATCCCCGGGCAGTCGGACCCCGCCTCCACCCGTGGTGGCGGGGGCGAAGCGTTCGTGGCGGAGTCGTTCGGCGGCCTTTGCGTCGGCGCGCAGGCTCTTGGTACGGATCGTGGACAGCTGCAGCGGCTCTGAGTCTCGGGTGGTACGGGCCGTGACGCTCAAAAGCGAGGCGTGGCGGGTGCCGGTGGGCGGTTCCGCTGCCCGGCCTTGGGGGCCGGGCAGCTCGGGTACCTCCGTGCCCCGTCCTGCAAGGGCCTGCATATCTGAGCTCCCTTTCTCGGGCTGGGGCAGGACAGCAGGAAGAGGGCATGGCCAGCAAGAAAGGTCTGTGGTTCTGGGGCAGTCGGCGCCCTCCATCCCGATGGCCAGAACTGACGATGACCGTCAGCCGGAATGCCTCGCCTCGGGGATCGGTGGTCGGCAAGTCCCTCTCGCGCGTCGGCGGGGCTGCGCGCGGGCCTATGGGGCTGGCTGTTGGCCGGGCAGATAGACCATCACGCACCGGGGATCGGTGCGCACTGGGTCTCGGTGGGCGGTTGGGAGACGAGACGTACGTTCTCCGTCTGTCCTGCGGCCGCCGCGGCCGCCTTGTTCTCCAGGGGGGTCTGGCAGGCAGGACACAGGATCAAGCGAGACGGCCGCACTCCCACTTCCCGGTCCAGTTCTCGGCGGCCTTGGACTTGGGGTCCCTCGGGGCAAAGCAGCGGCATCAGCTGCATCGGAGCCGCGTGTTTATCCGGGTCTGCGGGCGCTTCTGACGCTTCTTTCGACTCAGGAGACCGACGAGGCGATGCCCGCCGAAACGAATGGGCCCCAATCGCCGGGTACCACTGCGAGATCGGCACCGAGTTCGGCCGCCAGCTGTTCCAGCGCTGCGCCCAGGCTGCCCGCAGCAACCAGATCAGGGTAAAGGCCAGAGTCCACCTTCATAGTCTGCCGTCGCGACGCCACCAAGAGAACGGCGATCAGACGTCGCAGCGAGGCCGTGGGCACGTGACTCCGACTGTCCGTTGCTCACGGCCTGGGGAGCCATTGACATCACACTCAGTCAGCCCTTCCCGGAAAGTGAGCCAGAACCGGTTCTCGTGAACAAAGCCAGCGCGTACGTTTCCGGGGCGCTGGTCCCGCTGCCGGGCCCATCCTGCGGAACGGACAGCGAAGTCACTGGGCCACCTGTCAGGACGCGACCAGCGGCCTGACCCTGGAGTCGGCCGGAAGGGGGCGAGAGTGCGGGACCAACGGTGCCCCGATCCCGCCGCACCTGTCGCCGGAGTGCCTGGAAGTGCCTACGGGTTCGTCTCGCAGCCTGTCTGGCGAGCGGCCAACCGGATGGCTTCTGCGTACGGGGTGTCGAAGGCGCGGATCTCCGGATCGAGATCGCTGAAGGGAACCAGCGCTTCGTGAGTACTGTTCACTGTCTGCATCCATGCGCACCAGGCGTCGTGGACATCCTCGTCGGTGACCTGCTCCCCCTTGGCGTTCAGCAGCACGGCGTATAGGCGGAACAGCGCGGCCGAGTCCTCGGGAGGCTCGGCGTCGGGGGGGAGGCAGGACCGGATCAGGGTGGCGAGGGAGTCAAGGTAGGTCACACGGTCAGTGTGCCCGCAAGCAGAAGGAGATGCGCCGCTACGAATACCAGAGGCACGACGCGTTCGGATGTACCCAGTTCGGCGTAGCGCCTGCGCCAGCCGACAACCGGATCGCGGCGCAGGGCCTCCCACTCGTCCGCGAAGATCTTGACCGGGAGGCGTTCCTCGATCTTGTTGATGCCCTTGAACTTCGCCGTGTTGAGGTCCCGGTAGCTACGAAGCTGGAGCCACCAGGTGGCGGACAGGGTGATGCCGGCCAGAGCCACCGCGACCGCCGCCCACCAGGGGGACTTGGCGAGCTCCGGGAATCCGAAGCCGACGAGGCCGACGAACGCGGTCTGCACGGACAGGAAGAAGGCGTTGGCAGTCCCCCGGCGCGCGGAGACGCGGTCGGCCATCTCCACGGCTAGCTTGTAGAGCTCAAGGACCTCCGTACGCTGGGCTGGGTCGGGAGGCGTTGTCACCGGCCCCCTCCGACGAGCGTCTTGAGGTTGGGCCACGTCCACTTGTAGATCTTGTCGCCGTCCGTCGCTGTGGTTGGCTTCTTGCCGGTCTGGCCGTTGTACCCGTTCAGCAGGAAGTACTCGATCCCCTCCTCTTGGGCGAGTTTGAGCTCGATGGCCACGCCGACGGCCTGGTGCGTGTGCTTGCCGCAGATCACGATGACGATGTCGGACGCCCGGATCCTGGAGCGAGCCTTGACTTTCCAGTCTTGCGATGCCTCCTTGATCGACCAGTCATATACCTCGAAGGGGGAGTCAGGGTTCTTGGCCTGCCCGATCAGCAAGTCTTTGAGGGGCTTGTCGTAGTCGTAGTCGAAACTGACGAATGCGCGCTTCGGCATCGATGCTCCTCTACTCCAAGTGGACGTACCTGCGCGCATCGTAAGGGTCGATACTGGCTGCGGTCATCGAAACGGACAGGGCTCCCCATCTCAGCGGGGTTTGGTAGCAGCCTTTCCCGGGCCACTACACAAGCAGGCTCAACCTCCACTGCCGCTACATCGTCCAGGTACGGCGCCCTACGTTCTCTGGTAACGGCCGCCCTGTGAATCATCTTCGGGCCGCCTCGGGTGTGGTCGGCCGCGGTGCGGCCTGCTGATCTATCCGGCGAGGGCGAGGTGGTGCATCCGGGCGATGCCGTGCATGGCGTGGTGGACTTCGGCGCCTCTGAGCCAGCAGTCGCGGAGGATCTTCCAGGGGTATGGACGTGCTCGACACGGGCACGGACCTGCTCGTGGGACTTGTTGTGCGCTTCGTTCCAGTCGGATCCCATGCCGGGATAGCAGCTGTCGGCGATCGTGAGTGTCCTGCCAGCTGCGGCCCTGGCGCCGGATTCCTCCCACGCCTTGCAGTCGTTGCGGTTCCCAGGCAGCAGTCGGCCGGCCACGACGACGAGCCGAGTGTCGGCATCGATGACGACCTGGTGATGGCGGAACATCTGTATCTCTTCGACGGTGCGGCGATGATGTGGTCGAGGGGGGACCAGAGAAGCAGTTGAGGGAGATCCTGTAGGCAACTCCCCTGCTTGTGCCTTACTTGTCACATGGCACCGATTGAGTCAGGCAAGCGTCTGAGTTTCGAAGGACTGCCCCCGCGGTTGTTTCGGCAAGGTCTGGCATATCCGTTCGTAGGCATCACAATGATGCTATTGATCAGAAACTCATGGGGTTCACTCGTCGAGGACGTAGCGGACGTGCCGACCGCCGAAGTATCCGCGCACGATGTGGGGTTGGCGTTGTCGACGGTGGAAGAACCTGCGGGTTTCGGCGGCGAGTTCGGCTTGGTTCCTGGCCCGGTGGGTGTGGGGCAGGCTGCGTTTGAGGTCGGCGTTGACGAGCTCGTCCGGGTTTAGCTCGGGTGAGTACGAAGGCAGGAAGTGCAGTTCGATCTGGTCCTTGTGGTCGGCGAGCCAGGTCCGGACGGTCTTCGAGCGGTGGGCCGAGTGCCGGTCGACGATCAGGTGGACCTTCCGGTCGAAGTGCCCGACGAGCCGGTCCAGGAAGTGGCACATGATCTTCGCGTCGAAGGACTCGGTGAAGACCATGAAGTGCATTCGGCCCTTCGTGCTGATCGCGGACATCGCGTTCACGGAGAACCGGTTCCCGGTACGGCGGATGACCGGAGTGGCTCCTTTGGCGCCCCAGGTGCGGCCGGTGACCTGGTCCGAGCGGACCCCGACCTGATCGGCGAAGAGGACTTCGCCGTTGTCCGCTTTCGCTTTGGCCCGGATCGCCGGCCAGGTCTCCTCGCGCCAGATCCGGACGGCCTCCGGGTCCTGTTCCACCGCCCGCTTGTCCGGACGCTGGAAGGCCAGCCCCCACCGCTTGAGGTACTTGCCCACCCCCGGCTCGGTGAACCGGACCCGGTACAGCTTGAAGATCAGCTCGCCTATCAGCCCCCGCGTCCACAGCTGACCGGAAAGCCCCAGGTCACAGGGGATGTGATCAAGGACGGCCTGCCGGACGGCGGCCTGCTCGGTCTCGGACAGGACCTGGTGTTCGCCTGTGCGGCGGCCTCGCGGACGGGACAGCAGTGCGTCGCGTCCGCCGGCCTGCCACTTCGCCCACCAGTTGTCCACGGCCCTGGCCGACACCTTGAACAAGGAAGCGACCTCCGCCCGGTCCCGGCCCTCCGCCAGCGCGGATACCGCCAGCAACCGCACGGCCTCCTGCGCGCCCGGCGACCACGTCCGCACATCCCCCACCAGATCACTCACACCTCGTCAACGAGCATGAACACAAAGCGTTTCGGATCAATATGCTTGCAGGCCTTCCAAATGGGGCATGGGTAGCGGCCGTCGGCACCGCGTCGTCGTTGAGGAGCGGCAGGACGTCGTCGACTCACCGTTTGACGTTGGCCCTGCGAGATCAGGGAATCTGCGGCCGATTCCGGTTTGGGCTGCCGCATCCCTACCCCCGCTGGGTCGGCGCGGGGGTCCCATGTACACCCGGCGGGCACTGTGACCGCACGACCTGTGCCTGGACCTCGCAGATCCTTGACGACAGCCGCTCGCCGCACGCCACTCGTGCGTGGAGCGGAACATGTTGCCCGTGCTGCCTGTCGGAGCCTGAATGGGTTGATCGACCATCCCACGGAGGGCGTTTCAGCGGTGAGACGTGTGTCGTGGACGGTTGGTGCGTCGTCGTGGACGTCCTTGAGCTGCCCCGGATTCCAGACACAGCGAGCCTTCTTGCCTCCTGCGAGGTACAGCTCGATCGGGGTGGCGAACCCATGGGGTACCGCAGGGTCCGCCGCTAGCGGTGGGGGTCCGCCGATGAGTGATCCAGGTTTGCCCAACAACCGGAAGGACGACCCATGCCTGCGACCGCTGCCGAGGAATGCCGGCGGTGTGGGCACCCCGTCCGCCCCTCTGCGGACGGTCCGGCACGGGCAGGTTGCCGCAGTCGTCAGTGAGGCTCCTCCCAAGCTCTGCGCCCGGCGGCGTGATGTGTTGGCTCACCAAGGTCTTTTGCTGCGCCTCTCGGACGAAGGCCCAGTACTGCCGATGCGGTTCGGGATGGTCACTCCGGACGAGGAGACCGTGCGCGGTCAACTGGTTGTCGGCGAGACGGGGCACGTCGCTGCACTGGACTGTCTCTCCGACGCGGTTCCTTCCGTCAACGCGGCCACAGCAGCGACTTCCGATGCGTGGCGGAGCGATTCTCCGACGCGCACCGCGAACACGTCGAGCGGCACTCACGTTCGGACCGCCGGAGTCTGACATGGGACTGCCCGCGCTCCCCATCGCACCGGTCCGCGGCGTGGTCTGGGTGGCGGAGAAGCTCAGCGATGCTGTCGAGCGCGAGCTGCACGACCCAGGAGTGCTCCGTGCTCAGCTGGCTCTACTGAACCAGGAACTTGAAGACGGAGACAACAGCCTGGAGGAGTTCGAACGGGAAGAGCAACGGCTGCTCGCCCGGCTGCATGCTGCAGAAGTCGGCCCCCGAGCCGAACGATCGAAGGTGACGCACTCATGGATGACACAGCCAAGGTGACCCTCGCGGCCGCAGTAGTGGGCGGCTATGTGCTGGGCCGGACGAAGAAGGGCCGGCTTGCCCTGACCATTGCAACCTATCTGGCAGGCAAACGATTCGGCCTTGAACCCCGACAGCTTGCCGCCGAAGGGATGCGCAGACTCGGCGAGATACCCCAGTTCGCCGAGCTGCAGGAGCAGCTGAAAGGGGAAGTCCTCGACGCGGGCCGAAAGGCAGTGACAGCCGCTGCCGACCGGGGCATGAGTTCGCTGGCCGACGCTCTCAGCGACCGTACGGCCCGGCTCGGCGAGAGGCGGGACGAGGGGGAGGACGAGGGGGGCGAGGAAGAGGAGGAGCCTGAAGAGGAAGAGCCTGAAGAAGAAGGACAGCCGGAAGACGAATACGACGAAGAAGAGTACGAGGAAGAGGAAGCACCGGAAGAGACGCAGCCGCAGCGGCGCAGTACTCGGCGATCAGCCCAGCCCAGAAGGGAGCCCAGAGGAGGCGCGGCTCGCAAGAAGGCCGCTCCCGCCCAAGGAGAGAAGCCTCGGACGGCGAAGAAGACGGCGGCCCGGAAGACGGCTCCGGCGAAGAAGACCGCGACCCGAAAGACGGCTCCGTCGAAGAGAGCAGCATCCAAGCGCGCCGATCGTCGGAGGTAGCCAGTCATGACCAGGACGGAAAGTGCCCAGCCCGCAGTGGAAAAGTCAGGTGCGGGTCGGCTTCGCGAAGAGCTGTCCAACTTCCTCACTGCGCAAGTGGAGAGACTCGCCGAGAAGGCGGGCGACAAACTGACCGACGTCACGGAGCAGCTCACCGACGTGGCCGAGAGCGGATCGCTTCCCGCAATCGGTTCCCGCATCCTCCAGGGCGACTCTCCCCTGAAGGCATTCGTCGGGGAGAAAGCCAAGGGCCTCAAGGACAACGTCGTGGGGAAGGTCAAGGAAGCATTCGGCGGCGGAAAGGGGAAACGTAAGTCAAGCGGCGGCAAAGTCATGAACATCATCGAGGCTCTCGATGTGGGAGTGCCCCTGCGCGTCGCGTACGACTACTGGACGCAGTACGACCAGTTCAGCAGCTTCGCGAAGGGCGTTCGCGACGTCTCGAAGAACGACGAGATGGCCAGTGACTGGAAGGTCAAAGTTGGCCCTTCCTCGCGCAGCTTCAAAGCGACTGTCCAGGAACAGATTCCCGACGACCGCATCGTATGGACATCCGAGGGAGCCAAGGGCACAACCCGTGGTGCGGTCAGCTTCCATGAGTTGGCACCCAGCCTGACTCGAATCGTCCTGGTCGTGGAGTACTACCCGTCCGGGTTCTTCGAGAAGACGGGCAACCTGTGGCGCGCCCAAGGGCGCCGAATGCGACTCGACTTCAAGCACTTTCAGCGATACGTCTCCCTCGCCCAGGAAGAGCCCGAGGGCTGGCGCGGCGAAATTCGGGATGGTGAAGTCGTCGTGTCTCACGAAGACGCCATGGAAGAGGAGGCCGCTGAGCAGGAGGACGTAGAAGGCGAGGAGCCCGAGGACGAGGACGAGCAGGGCGC
Organism: Streptomyces sp. NBC_01363; assembly: GCF_026340595.1. Classification (GTDB taxonomy): domain Bacteria; phylum Actinomycetota; class Actinomycetes; order Streptomycetales; family Streptomycetaceae; genus Streptomyces. The sequence continues at coordinate 5,784 of NZ_JAPEPF010000001.1, read as the reverse complement.
CGACTACAAGGACGATGAAGAAGAGGAAGACGGATACGAGGACGAGGACGAGGACGAGGATGAGGATGAGGATGAGGATGAGGATGAGGATGAGGATGAGAGGACGTAACACCCTCCAGGAGGAAAGAGGACCGGGACGACGCCGTGACCGACGTCGACTTTCAGGCAGGGGGGCTTGCCTCGTCTCGGGGCCGCAGACCACCAATCTTGCCGACATCCTCGAACGCGTTCTCGATAAGGGGATCGTGATCGCCGGTGACATCAATACCTCGCACGGGCAGAGCACTCGTTCGCGTCCTTGGCGGTGGGGGCGAGGTGTGGCCGATCCCGCGCATCGAAGGCCACGTCTTCGTCTGCCCGCTCGATTCGCGCGGCAGTACGCGGCTGGAGGACCGGGGCGCCCAAGCGGTGGGCAACGAGTGGCCCTGACGTCGGTGTGGATCAGTCGGCGTCGCGTGCGATATCCAGGGCGAGCGCCTGCAGCATCGCGTCGATGGGCGTCACCGGGTCTGTGCGGTCGTACGCGTCCGCGACCGTTTCGAAGGCCAGCACGAAGCCGTTGATCAGGGAGCTCAGAGGTTCGGAGAGCTGGTTCAGCACGGCCAGACCGACCTCCGCCGGATCTGCGGTGTCGGGGACGAGGAAGTGTGTCGGGATGACCTCGCCGAGCAAGTCGGAGACGTAGCCCGCGCCGACGCCACCGCGCAGGGCTGTGAGTGCGGCGATGGCCTTGAGTTGGATCTCGTTCTCGGTCATGTGCCGAGCCTAAGAGGAACCCACGTCGCCGACGTGAAGGGCTTCCTGAGGCTTTCCCGCCCAGTCCGGGGAACGAGGAGGACCTCGCCGTTCTGGAATCCCCGCCCGGCCAGTGTGGAGTCCACGCGCAGTTCGGGCGGCCCGGTCTCGACGCGTCCGGCGGTATCGGGTCCGCAGCCGGCGAACAGCCGGAGTACGTCCTGCTGCACGTCGCACAGGTAGATCTGGATGTCGTGCAGTCCGGCTGCCGCCGCGTACGTCGACACACGGACGGGCAGCTGTTCCAGGGTCATCATGTGGCTGCTGTCGAGCAGGCCCGCGATCATCCTGTAGGTAGCCTCGTGCCGCTGCGCCATCGCAAAGCCCTCCTGCCCTCAGGATCCACTCCGTCCGTCACGTCTGCATCGGCGCAACCTTGACTGTGCCCTTGTCAAGTTTATTGCGGCGAGTTATATAGGTGGTATCGCCATGGTCATAACCGACTGGAAAGGGGCGAACAGGATGCTCAGGCGAATCGATCCCTTCCGCGAGATGGACCGGCTGACACGGCAGGTGTTCGGCACCGCGACGAGGCTCCCGGTGACTCCGATGGACGCCTTCCGTGACGGCGACGCCTTCGTCGTCGAGTTGGACCTGCCTGGCGTTGAGCGCGACTCCATCGACTTGGATGTCGAACAGAACGTGCTCACCGTGAAGGCGGAGCGCCGGACCAGCGCGTCCAGCGACGGCAGCGATGTATTGATCGCGGAGCGCCCGACCGGATCCATTCAGCCGGCGGCTGTTCCTGGGCGAGACGCTGGACACCGACCGTCCTCCTACGACGGAGGCGTGCTGCGGCTGACCATTCCGGTCGCCGAGCGGCCCAAGCCGCGTAGATCGAGATCAGGGCCGGAAACGGCTCACCCAAGGAGATCAACGTCTGAGCGGCAGCAAAGTCGAGAGGGGCCCGCTCTCCGTCCCCCCGCCCCGTCGGCTCCTCGTTCCGGCTGCCCCTCGGGTAGCCGACAGCCGAGGGGGTCACGTATCCGGAACACACGTTTGAAGGGAGCGAGTGATGACACGGGCGGTAGGCATTGACCTGGGTACGACCAACTCCGTGGTCGCCGTCCTTGAGGGCGGCGAGCCGACCGTCATCACCAACGCAGAGGGCTTGCGGACCACACCGTCGGTGGTCGGCTTCTCGAAGCAGAAGGGTGAGGTGCTGGTCGGTGAGGTCGCCAAGCGCCAGGCCGTGACCAACATCGAGCGCACCGCACGGTCGGTGAAGCGGCACATGGGCGAGACCAAGTGGCGCTTCCCGGAGTCCGGAGACATCGACGGCAAGCGGTACGCGGCGCAGGAGATCTCGGCGCGGGTGCTACAGAAGCTGAAGCGGGACGCCGAGGCGTACCTGGGTGAGGACGTGACAGACGCGGTCGTCACCGTCCCGGCGTACTTCAACGACAGCCAGCGCACGGCGACGAAGGAGGCCGGTGAGATCGCGGGCCTGAAGGTGCTGCGGATCATCAACGAGCCGACATCCGCGGCGCTCGCGTACGGTCTGGACAAGGAGAGCGACCAGACGATCCTGGTGTTCGACCTGGGTGGCGGCACCTTCGACGTCTCGCTGTTGGAGATCGGCGAGGGCGTGGTGGAGGTGAAGTCCACCAACGGTGACACGCACCTGGGTGGTGACGACTGGGACCAGCGGATCGTCGACTATCTGACCAAGCAGTTCAAGAACGCGTACGGTATCGACTTGTCCAAGGACAAGATGGCCACGCAGCGGCTGCGCGAGGCGGCGGAGAAAGCGAAGATCGAGCTGTCCGCAGCGACGGAGACGACGATCAGCCTGCCGTATATCACCGCGTCGTCCGAGGGCGCGCTGCATCTGGACGAGAAGCTGACGCGCGCCCACTTCAAGCGGCTCACTCAGGACCTGCTGGACCGCTGTAAGGGCCCGTTCCACAGCGCGATCAAGGACGCGGGGATCTCTGTCTCGGAGATCAATCACGTGATTATGGTGGGCGGTTCCACGCGCATGCCCGCGGTGACAGATCTGGTCAGGGAGTTGACGGGGAAGGACCCGCACAAGGGTGTGAACCCGGACGAGGTCGTGGCCATCGGCGCGGCCCTGCAGGCGGGTGTGCTGAAGGGTGAGGTCAAGGACGCACTGCTCCTCGACGTGACCCCGCTGTCCCTCGGTATCGAGACCAAGGGCGGCATCATGACCAAGCTCATCGAGCGCAACACCACGATCCCGACCAAGCGGTCCGAGATCTTCACGACGGCCGAGGACAACCAGCCGTCCGTGCAGATCCAGGTCTACCAGGGCGAGCGCGAGATCGCGGCGTACAACAAGAAGCTCGGCATGTTCGAGCTGACCGGCCTGCCGCCGGCCCCGCGTGGCATCCCGCAGATCGAGGTCGGATTCGACATCGACGCCAACGGCATCATGCACGTGACCGCGAAGGATCTGGGCACGGGCAAGGAGCAGAAGATGACCGTCACCGGCGGCTCCGCCCTGCCGAAGGACGACATCGACCGCATGATGCGCGATGCCGAAGTGCACGCCGAGGAGGACCGGCGCCGCCGCGAGGCCGCCGAGACCCGCAACCAGGCCGAGCAGCTCGTCTACCAGACCGAGAAGCTCCTGTCCGACAACGCGGACAAGATCCCCGGTGACGTGAAGACTGAGACGGAGGCCGCCCTCGCGGACGTCAAGGAGAAGCTGAAGGTCGAGGACACCGCCGCGATCCGTACCGCCATGGAGAAGGCGGCCGCAGCCTCGCAGAAGATCGGCAGCGCCCTCTACGCCCAGGCACAGGGCGCCGGAAGCGACGCCGACTCCGCGCCCCAGGCCGGGCAAGGGAGCGACGAGGAGGAGGTCGTCGACGCGGAGATCGTCGACGACGAGAGGACGGAGGGCGGCGAGCGATGAACCGGCCGAACAAGTCTCGATCGCCACAGCAGCCGCCGCCTGTCGTGATCCGCCGGCGCATCGCCCCGGTCACACTCCAGCCGAGGAAACCCGACCAGGCGGCGGCCGAACGGGAGACCGGTCGCGGGAAGAAGAGCGCCGTTCTCGGAGCAGAGCGAGACCCGCACAGGGCGGCCAGGCGGCCGAACTGGAGGCGCAGCTCGCCGAACGCACGGCCGACCTTCAGCGACTGAAGGCCGAGTACGACAACTACCGCAAGCGGATGCAGCGCAATCGCCTGGCGATCCGGGAGATCGCAGGGCCAACGTTCTGGCCGGGCTGCTTCCCGTCCTGGATGCCATCGACCGGGCCCGCGAGCACGGCGAAGTGACCGGCGGTCTGAAGGCGGTCGCCGACGTCCTGGAGAACCATCTCGCCGGCCTCGGGCTGGAGACCGTCGGAATGCCGGGAGAACCCTTTGACCCCACCCGGCACGAGGCCGTCACCCACGAACTGTCGGACACGGTCGAGCAGCCAACCTGCGCCACCGTGCTGCGCCGCGGCTACCGGATCGGCGATCAACTCCTGCGCCCCGCTCAGGTTTCGGTCGCCGAACCGCCTGACCGGGAAACCAGTCAGCAGCCGCCGTCCCACCCGGCGTAACGGTGACCGACTGGCCAGCCTCCTCGCTCGCCTGGTCACCCGACAGGGTGCCCATCAGCGTCTCGAAGGCGTTGACCGAGCAGGCAAAGGGGTCAGCGGTGGCATGAGTGTCGTACTGTTCCATCTCCGGGGCTCTTCTCATCCTGCATCCGACACGGTTGGCACCTTCGAATGCAGGCGGAAGAGCCCTTCTATTAAAGGGAGTTGGGCGTGACAGCCGTCCGGCGGCGGGCCGGGGTAAACAGTCACGGGGCGTCCTCGTCCAGCCAGCCCCGTTCCACCAGCCGCTTCAGTTTCGACCGCGTGCCCTCGATCTTCCCGACCTCGGCCGCAAGCCCGATCCTGGGGACGATCTGCTTGGCCCGGACCGGACCCGGCGCATCCGCCACCCCACGGTTGGCGATATTGGGCACGGAGTCCCGGGACGCGCCGGCACCACCTCGGACGCCCGGATGTCATGCCGGAGAAAGGCTGGAAAGGCCCAAGTGGCAGGGGATGCGGTCCGCAGGGTGGGCCGAGATCAGGCCACGCCGAGGAAGCTCAGTACGGCGAGCACCCGGCGGTGGTCGGCGTCCGCCTTCGGCAGGTCGAGCTTGGCGAAAATGTTGTTGATGTGCTTGGCCACCGCGCTCTCGCTGACCACGAGTTGCCCCGCTATCCCGGCGTTGGACCGGCCGCCCGCCATCAGCTCCAGGACCTCGCGTTCCCGCGGGGTGAGCCGGTCCAGCGGGCCGCTGTGGCGGCGCACCAGAAGCTGCGAGACGACCTGCGGGTCCAGCGCCGTCCCGCCGGCCGCGACCCGGCGCAGCGCGCCCACGAACTCCTCCACGTCCGCGACGCGTTGCTTGAGCAGATAGCCGATGCTGGAGGTGTTGGCGGACAGCAGATCGGCCGCGTACCGCTCCTCCACATACTGCGAGAGCAGCAACACCGCGGTCTGTGGCCACTGCTGCCTGATGACCAGCGCGGCACGCACGCCCTCGTCCGTAAAACCGGGGGGCATACGGACGTCGACCACGGCGATGTCCGGCCGGTGCTCCTCCACCGCGGCCAACAGTGCCTCGCCGTCGCCCACTTCGGCGACGACCTCGAACCCGGCCATCTCGAGGACCTTGACCACCCCGACCCTGAGCAGTACGGAATCCTCGGCGATCACGGCACGCACGGCAGCTCCACGGTGATGACGGTCGGCCCCCCGACGGGGCTGTCGACCGACAGCGTGCCATCGACCGAGGCGATCCGCTTGGCCAGCCCTGCCAGCCCGGTACCACCGGTGGGTTCCGCGCCGCCCACGCCGTCGTCGCTGATGACGACCAGCAGCGTCTTTCCGAAGCGCTCCACGGTGACCTCGGCCCTGGAGGCCTCGGCGTGTTTCACCACGTTCGTCAGCGCTTCGGAGACGACGAAGTAGGCGACCGCCTCGATCGTGGGAGACGGACGTGACGGCACGTCCACCTTCACCCGTA